>NZ_WWJY01000543.1 GCF_009865405.1 Streptomyces sp. SID3212
CGGCCACGAGTCGCCCCGGCCCGCTGCCCGCCCGCCGCTCACCCGCCGCCGCGGCGTGACGGCGGAACGCGGGACGGCAGAATGGGGGAATGGCGGCACGGGAGCGGGCACGGCACTGGAACTACGCCGACCTGCCGGGGGTCGACCTGCTGCGCGCGCACTACATCCACAAGACGTTCCTGCGCCACACCCACGAGACGTTTGTCATCGCCGCGATCACCGAGGGCGTCGAGATCTTCCACCACGGCGGCGGTGACCAGTACGCCGGACCCGGGTCCCTCGCGCTGGTCAACCCCGACACCCCGCACACCGGCCACGCCAAGGACCCCGAGGGCTGGCAGTACGGCGCCGTCTACCCGTCGGCCGACGTGGTCGCCGCCATCGCGGCCGAGACGACGACGATCCGCGGGACCCCCGGTTTCACGGCCCCGGTCTTCGACGACCCGTACACCGTCCGGCTGGTGCACCAGGTGCTCCGCGCGGCCGACGAGGGCAACGCGCTGGCCGCCGACACCCTGCTGCGGGTCGCCGTGACCCGTCTGCTCCGGCTCAACGGCGGCACGCTCCAGCAGCGGCGGGTACGGGGCGCGGGGGCCGGGATCGCGGCACGCGCGCGTGCCGTGCTGGAGGAGCGG
The DNA here is from genome assembly GCF_009865405.1 of Streptomyces sp. SID3212. GTDB lineage: Bacteria > Actinomycetota > Actinomycetes > Streptomycetales > Streptomycetaceae > Streptomyces. The sequence goes on from NZ_WWJY01000543.1 coordinate 636, forward strand.
ATGGCCGACCCGCCCTCCCTGGAGCGGCTCGCGGCGGACCTCGGGACGGGTCCCTTCGCGCTGCTGAGGGCGTTCAGGGACACGTACGGCATGCCTCCGCACACCTGGCTGACCGACGCGCGTGTACGGCGGGCCCGCCGTCTCCTGGACGCGGGCACCCCCCCGGCGGAGGCGGCCGTCGCCGTCGGCTTCTCGGACCAGCCGCACCTCAACCGGCACTTCACCCGGATCGTCGGCGTGCCGCCGGGCGCCTACCGAAGGGAGCGCAGGCCCGTACGACCAACGCAATAGTGATCTTGTACGGTCGGCGCAAGAACGTACAAGACGACCACGCCCCGCCCCCGTACGGTCCGGGACGTGGCAGATCAGACAGCATCCGCACCCCGGCCCGCGAGGCCGGAGGGTCCGCAGGGCCCATCGGGCAGACCGGGCACGTCAGGCGCGTCAGGCGGCCCTGGCACGTCAGGCACCGACAGGCCGGAGCACACCGCCGGGCGGCCCGTCCCCGAGCCCCCCGAGCCGAAATCCGACCGGGCCGTCGTCCGTGACGCGCTGGGCGTCGGGATCGCCGTCGGGCTCTCCGGCTTCGCCTTCGGCGTCACCTCCGCCGGCGCGGGCCTCACCGTCCTCCAGAGCTGCGCGCTCAGCCTGCTGGTCTTCACCGGGGCCTCGCAGTTCGCCCTGGTCGGAGCCCTGGCGGCGGGCGGCAACCCGCTGACCGCCGCGGCCGGCGCGTTTTTCCTCGGCGTACGCAACGCGTTCTACGGACTCAGGCTGTCGCAACTCCTGCGGCTGCCCGGCCCCGTACGGCCCTTCGCCGCCCAGTGGGTCATCGACGAGACCACGGCGGTCGCCCTCGCCCAGCCCACCCGGCGCAGCGCCAGGATCGGCTTCACCGTCACCGGACTCACCCTCTACCTTCTCTGGAACCTCACCACCCTCGCCGGGGCGCTCGGCGCCGAGGCCCTGGGGGACACCGACGCGTGGGGCCTCGACGCGGCAGGACCGGCCGTCTTCCTCGCGCTGCTGGCTCCCATGCTGCGAACGGCGACCGAGCGGACGGTCGCGGGACTCGCCGTCGTCCTCGGGCTGGGCTTCCTGCCGGTGCTGCCCGGCGGTGTCCCCGTCCTGGTCGCGGCGCTGGCCGCGCCCGCCGCGCTGTACGTCCAAGGCATGCACGGACGCAGGAAGGAAGCAGGGCGTTGAACATCTGGATCGCCGTCGGGGTGACCGCCGTGGGCTGTTATCTCGTGAAGCTGGTGGGTCTGCTGGTGCCCGAGGGGGCGCTCGAACGACCCCTCGTACAGAAGCTCTCCGCGCTGCTCCCCGTCGCCCTGCTGGCGGCGCTCACCGCGCAGCAGACGTTCGGTCTCGACGGCTCGCTCGTCGTGGACGCGCGGGGCGCGGGGCTCGCGGCGGCGGCGCTCGCGCTGGTCCTGCGCGCCCCCTTCCTGGTGGTCGTGGGGGCGGCGGTGCTGGTCACGGCGGGGGTACGGGCTCTGGGAGGCTGAGCTGTCAGGGGCGCGATACTGGTGCCATGCGGTTGACGATTTTCTGGGAGCGGATGGCGGACCACTTCGGCGTCGCGTACGCCGAGTCCTTCGCCCGCGATCATGTGATGGCCGAGCTGGGGGGCCGTACGGTGTACGGCGCGCTGGAGGCGGGCTGGGAGACGAAGGACGTGTGGCGGGCGGTCTGCGTCGCGATGGACATCCCGGCGGAGAAGCGGTGAGGCGCGGCGAGGGGCGTTCGTACGCACGTGTAGCTCGCACCGCGTCACGATTCGATCGCGTTGTGCCGACGCGCGGATGAACGGACCGGCCGTGGCGGTGCCTCGTCGTCCTCGGTGGGACGGGACGTCCCGGCGGTAGGCGACACTTGGGCGGTGGCACCGACAGACGAGACCCCGCAGGGCGTACATCCGCCGATTCCGTCCCCTTCGCCCTCCTCCTCCCGATCTCCCGTTCCGGCGCTCGCCGGTGCCGGTGGGGGCGTCCGGGACGGAAGTGACGACGGCCGGGCCCGTATGCCCCATTGGCTGCCGCGCGCCATGATCCTGGCGCTGGGACTCGTCGCCTGTTTCCAGCTGGGCAGCTGGGCGTTCCATCAGCTCATCGGACTGCTGATCAACGTACTGATCGCGTTCTTCCTGGCGCTGGCGGTCGAACCGGCCGTCAGCCGCATGGCGTCGAGCGGGATGCGGCGTGGACTCGCCACCTTCCTGGTCTTCTTCGGTGTGGTGGTCGCGAGCGTCGGCTTCGTCGTGATGCTCGGCTCGATACTGGCCGGCCAGATCATCCAGATCGTCGAGTCCTTCCCCGCGTACCTCGACTCCCTGATCAACTGGCTGAACGAGAACTTCCACACCGAGCTGTCCCGGGTCGCGGTCCAGGACAGCCTTCTGCACTCCGACTGGCTCCAGCGGTACGTCCAGAACAGCGCCACCGGGGTGCTCGACATCTCCACCACCGTGCTCGGCGGGCTGTTCCGGCTGCTGACGATCTTCCTGTTCTCGTTCTACTTCGCGGCCGACGGCCCGCGGCTGCGGCGCGGACTGTGCTCCGTCCTGCCGCCCGCCAAGCAGGCCGAGGTGCTGCGCGCGTGGGAGATCGCGGTCGAGAAGACCGGCGGCTACATCTACTCCCGCGGGCTGATGGCCCTCATCTCGGGGATCGCGCACTACATCCTGCTGGCGACCCTGGGGGTGCCGTACGCGCCGGTGCTCGCGGTGTGGGTGGGGCTGGTGTCGCAGTTCATCCCGACCATCGGTACGTATCTGGCGGGCGCCCTGCCGATGTTGATCGCCTTCACCGTCGCCCCCTGGTACGCGCTGTGGGTGCTCGGATTCGTGCTGCTGTACCAGCAGTTCGAGAACTACGTCCTCCAGCCGAAGCTCACCGCGAAGACCGTCGACATCCACCCGGCGGTGGCCTTCGGCTCGGTCATCGCGGGTACGGCCCTGCTCGGCGCGGTCGGTGCGCTGATCGCGATCCCCGCGATCGCCACGCTCCAGGCGTTCCTGGGGGCGTACGTGAAGCGGTACGCGGTCATGGACGACCCGAGGGTGCACGGGACGCGGCAGCGCGGCGGCGGGTCGGTCCTGGGGTGGGCGAGGCGCAGGAGGCTGGGGCGGCGGCAGTGAGCGCGGGTCCTGTCTGTCGGCCCGGGTGACACGGCCGGATCGCCGGCCGTGCATGCTGGGTCCTGACATCCCGAGAGAAAGACCCGCTTCCGTGTACGTAGCGCGTTCGCTCGCCCTGTTCGTGGTTGCCGCGCTGTTCGAGATCGGCGGAGCCTGGCTGGTCTGGCAGGGCGTGCGCGAGCACAAGGGCTGGATCTGGATCGGCGCCGGGGTCATCGCGCTCGGCCTGTACGGCTTCGCGGCGACCCTCCAGCCGGACGGGCAGTTCGGCCGGATCCTGGCGGCGTACGGCGGCATCTTCGTGGCAGGATCGATCCTGTGGGGCGTGGTGGCCGACGGCTACCGCCCGGACCGCTACGACATCACCGGCGCGTCGATCTGCCTGGCCGGCATGGCCGTTCTCCTGTTCGCACCGCGCGGCCACTGACCCACCGCGCCACCCGCATCCAGCGACACCCCTCCCCCTCCGCCGTGCGCCTTCCGCGCGCCCGACCGGTGGCGCGCGCCTCCGGACTGTCACCAGGAGTGTCCCACGCATGTGCTCCTCCTCGTTCTCCACGCCCTCTTCCCAGTACGCCGACTCGCCCCGACCCCCACGCACACGCGTGCTGCCGACTCTGACCGTGCTCGCCCTGGGCGCGTGGCTGTTGGGGACGGGCGAGCTGGGATCGCGCGGAGCGTCGGGCGCGCTCGCCACGGCGACGGCGCCTTCGCCTCACCCTGCTCGTCGTGGCGGCCATGCTCCCGGTGGGCCTGTGTCCTCAATCGCCGGACGGGCTTGATTGGGTTGCGCCCCTCCTAGCCCGTCCGGCGATTGAGGACACCGCCGCGCAGGCGGATGTCGACCGGCGGGCCGGTCCCGGGGCGCGGCTCGCCGGGGCGGTCAACATCTCCGTGTTCAACGCCGGCATCGCCGTCGGGTCCGCCGTGGGCGGTGTGGTCCTGGGGCGGGGCGGGTTCGCCGGCGTTCATCTCGTCGCCGCGGCCCTGGTCGTGGCGGGACTCGTGGCTGTCCTCCGCGCCCAGACACGCGATCCGTCAGGTGAGGGCGAAGCCGGCTGAGGCCACGCCCACGCCCACGGTGAGGAAGAGCAGCCAGATACCGATCCGGCGGGCGGCGGAGTTCCGTCCGTAGGTGCGGGCAGCCAGTCGGCCCGTCGCGCCGATGCCCACGCCGATGACGATCAGGATCACTCCCAGGACCGTGGCCATCAGCGCCGCCCCCTGACGTACGTCTTCCAGATCCCCCAGGCGAACATGCCGAGGACGAAGGCAAAGATGAGCAGGACGACCACCACCCCCGCCGTTCCCTCCGGGATCCACGCACCACGACCGTCCGCCAGTTCCACCGGGCTCTCCCCCTCCGCCGCGCCGCATCCGCCAGATCTGGGAGGAGCGGATCGCCGGCTCCTCCCTGCGGGAGCGCCTACCCGGTTCTCCCGTGCCGACGCGGCGGTGGGCCGCGCAGGACAGGGAGTTACGGGGGCGGGGGTGGGAGGCGTGTCGTGCTTGACACTTAAATCGAACATCCGTTCTGATGGGACGCGGACCGGTTTTCCCGGGGTCGGCCGGTGGCGTTTCCGGCGGACTTGTCCACAGGCTGGGACGGCGCCGGAGCCCGTTGTCAGTGGCAGGGGATAGCGTCTTTGACGTGAAGCGATCGACACAAGCAAATCGGGTGGAACCCATGGCAGGAACCGACCGCGAGAAGGCGCTCGACGCCGCTCTCGCACAAATTGAACGGCAATTCGGGAAGGGCGCGGTGATGCGCCTGGGCGAGCGGCCGAACGAACCCATCGAGGTCATCCCCACCGGATCGACCGCGCTCGACGTCGCGCTCGGCGTCGGCGGTCTGCCGCGTGGCCGTGTGGTGGAGGTGTACGGACCGGAGTCCTCCGGAAAGACGACCCTCACGCTGCACGCGGTGGCGAACGCGCAGAAGCTCGGCGGCACGGTGGCCTTCATCGATGCCGAACACGCCCTCGACCCCGAGTACGCGAAGAAGCTCGGCGTCGACATCGACAACCTGATCCTGTCCCAGCCGGACAACGGCGAGCAGGCGCTCGAGATCGTGGACATGCTGGTCCGCTCCGGCGCGCTCGACCTCATCGTCATCGACTCCGTCGCGGCCCTGGTGCCGCGCGCGGAGATCGAGGGAGAGATGGGCGACTCGCACGTCGGCCTCCAGGCGCGGCTGATGAGCCAGGCGCTCCGGAAGATCACCAGCGCGCTCAACCAGTCCAAGACCACCGCGATCTTCATCAACCAGCTCCGCGAGAAGATCGGCGTCATGTTCGGCTCGCCGGAGACCACGACCGGTGGCCGCGCGCTCAAGTTCTACGCGTCGGTGCGCCTCGACATCCGTCGTATCGAGACGCTCAAGGACGGCACGGACGCCGTCGGCAACCGCACCCGCGTCAAGGTGGTCAAGAACAAGGTCGCGCCCCCCTTCAAGCAGGCCGAGTTCGACATCCTCTACGGCCACGGCATCAGCCGCGAGGGCGGCCTGATCGACATGGGCGTGGACGAGGGCTTCGTACGGAAGGCCGGCGCCTGGTACACGTACGAGGGCGACCAGCTCGGCCAGGGCAAGGAGAACGCGCGAAACTTCCTCAAGGACAATCCCGACCTCGCCGACGAGATCGAGAAGAAGATCCTGGAGAAGCTCGGCATCGGTGTCAGGCCGGAGGCGGCGGCCGCCGTCACCGCCGAGCCGGCCGCAGGGGCGATCTCCGCCACGGCGTCAGGCGCGGCCACCGCGGCCGAGGACCCGGCGAAGTCGGTGCCGGCTCCTGCCACCAAGGCCAAGTCGGCCAAGGCAGTAGCGGCCAAGAGCTAGTTCGTCCGATGCCTTATGCGAAGAGGCGGCGAACGGACCGGCCGGGCGGCGGCCCCGACCCGGACTCGTCGAGAGCCGGGCAGGAGCCGCCGCCCCAGGATCCGGCCGAGCGGGCGCGGGCGATCTGTCTGCGCCTGCTCACCGGCACCCCGCGCACCCGGAAACAGCTCGCGGACGCGCTGGAGAAGCGGGAGATCCCCGACGACGTGGCGGAAGAAGTCCTCTCCCGCTTCGAGGACGTGGGGCTCATCGACGACGCCGCGTTCGCGGGCGCGTGGGTGGAGTCCCGGCACCACGGCCGGGGCCTGGCCCGGCGCGCCCTGGCCCGTGAGCTGCGGACCAAGGGCGTGGACGCGACCCTGATCGACGAAGCGGTCGGACAGCTCGACTCCGAGCGGGAGGAGGCGACCGCCCGCGAACTGGTCGCCCGCAAGCTCCGGTCCACCCGCGGCCTGGAGCGCGACAAACGGCTCCGACGGCTCGCGGGCATGCTGGCCCGCAAGGGGTACGGAGAGGGCATGGCGCTGCGCGTCGTCAAACAGGCGTTGGAGGAGGAGGGCGAGGACACGGAAGGGCTGGACGAGGAGTTGTACTGAGAAGCTCCACCGACGGGGGGCTCGGGCAGGGGTGGGGAGCGGTGCGGTAGGGGTGGCCCTACCCCCAAGACGCGGGGCCGCTCCAGTGCACAGAGGTATGTGCACAGAGGACTGTGGACGGCATGGCACAGGAACCCGGCCGCCCCGCGATGACCGACCTCGCCGCGCTCAAAGCGCTCGCGCAGCCCCGGCGGCAGCAGATACTCGAACGGCTGACCCTGCACGGGCCCGCGACCTCGGCGATCCTCGCCCGCGCGCTCGGGCTCAACACCGGAGCCACCAGCTACCACCTCCGGGAGCTGGCCCGCTACGGCTTCGTCGAGGAGACCGGCGGCGCGACGCCCCGCAGGGAGCGCTGGTGGCGGGCGGTGCCCGGCGACCGGCGTTTTCCGCCGCGCAGCCGCCAGAGCCCCGAGATGCGCCTGCTCATGGACGAGTTGAACCACCAGGCGTACGCCGCGGACCTCGACCTCTTCGAATGGCTGCAACGCGAGAGCGACGCCCTCGGCGACTGGGCGGACGCGTTCCCGTACTCACGCGGCACGATGCGGCTCACCCGTGACGAACTGGCCGAGTTCTTCGAGGAGTACATCGCACTCCTCGACCGCTACAAACGGCCCGACGAACTGACCCCGCCCGGTGCGCGTCCCGTGCTCACCCGGCTGCTCGCCTTCCCGGCCCCCGATGCCCCGGCCCCCGATGCCCCGGCCCCCGACGCCCCCGCTCCCTCCCACGGCGTCTCCGGTACCACCGACGAGACGGACGCGTCATGATGCTGCGGTACGCCTTCCAGACGATCAAGGACCGTAAGGCCGGGTTCCTCGGGGCCTTCGCCGCCCTGATGTGCGCCGCCGCGCTCATCACCGCCTGCGGCACCCTCCTGGAGACCGGCTTACGCGGCCGGATCGCCCTCGAGCGCTACGCGGCGGCGCCGCTGATCGTCTCCGCCGACCAGAACGTCCATCAGACAACGGTCAAGCACAAGGGCGACGGCGAGACCAAGACCAAGCACAAGGCGAAACCCGTCGCCGAACGCGCCTGGCTGTCCGACACGGTCGTCGGCCGGGTCGCGGCGGTCGACGGCGTCCGCTCCGCCGTACCGGAACTGACCTTCCCCGCCCAGCCGTTGAGCGGCGGTACGGACGCGACACACGGGACCTCGTACGGCCACGCCTGGGAGTCCGCCGCCCTCACCCCCTTCACCCTGGCCGACGGCCGCGCCCCGAAGGCCGCCGACGAGGTGGTCGTCGACCGCCCGCTCGCCCGCCGCGCCGGACTGCGGCCGGGGGACCGGCTGGCCGTCCAGTCCACCCACGCCCCGCGCACGTACACCGTCTCCGGCATCGCCGCCGCCGAAGGCGGCGACCTGCGGCAGCAGACCTCGCTCTTCTTCTCCACGGCCGAGGCCCGGCGGCTGGCGGGCCGGCCCGGACAGGTCACCGCGATCGCGGTGGTGCCCGAACGCGGCACCGACACGGGGGCGTTGAAGACCGCGCTCTCCCGCGCCCTGGACGGCACCACCGCCCAGGTCACCTCCGGCGACGACCGCGGGCCCGTCGAATTCCTCGCCGCCTCCGGCGCCCGGGTGAAACTCATCTCCATGGGCGGCGCGATGGGCGGTACGTCCCTGCTCGTCGCGATCCTCGTCGTCGTCTCCACCTTCGCCCTCTCCATCCAGCAACGACACCGCGAACTCGCCCTGCTGCGCGCCGTCGCCGCCACCCCCCGCCAGATCCGCGCCCTGCTGGGCCGTGAGGCGCTGCTCGTCGGCGCGGCGGCCGGAGTGACCGGTGCGCTGGCCGGACTGCCCCTCGGGGCCTGGCTCCACGGCCGCTTCGTCGCCCTGGGCGCCGTCCCGGCCACCCTGGAGCGTGTCACCAGCGTCTTCCCGGCCTTCGCCGCCCTCGCCGTCACCGTCCTCGGAGCCTGGGCCGCGGCCCGGATCTCCGGCCGCCGCATCACCCGCATCCGCCCGGCGGAGGCGATGGCCGAAGCCGCCGTCGAGCGCACCCGTCCCGCCTGGGGCCGGCTGATCGCCGGACTCCTCCTGCTGGCCGGCGGGGTGGTCCTCGTCGTCGTGCTCAGCACGCTGCGCACCGAGCCCGCGTCGACCCCCGTGACGTTCCTGGCCGTGGTGGTCCTGGCCACGGCCGTCTCCCTGCTCGGCCCGGTGCTCCTGAGGGCGGTCATGGTGCCGCTCGCCGTCCCCCTGCGGCTCGCCGGGCCCGGCGGCCGGCTCGCCGCCGCGAACATCCGCGCGCATGCCACCCGTATGGCCGCCGCCGTCACCCCGCTGGCCCTGCTGATCGGGATGACCTGCACCGTCCTTTTCGTGCAGCCGACGCTGGAGGACGCCGCCCGGGCACAGGCCCGCGAAGGGACCCTGGCCGCCTGGGTGCTCACCTCCGGCGGCCCGGGGGTCCCGTCGGAAGCGGCCGACCAGGTCCGTGAGGTCCCAGGTGTCACGGCGGTCACCGAGGTGGTACGGACCACGGTCCGCGTCGGTCTCGACAAGTACGTGACCCAGGGCGTCACCCCCGCCGGCCTGGACCGCACCTGGGACCCGGACCTGCTCCACGGCTCACTCAAGGGGTTCGGCCCGGACACGGTGGCCGTCAGCGAACTGGCCGCCGATCAGCTGGACCTGCGGGTGGGATCCCGCCTGCGGCTGACCCTCGGCGACGGTACGCCGGCCGCGCTCACCGTCTCCGCCGTCTACGGACGCGGTCTCGGCTTCGGCGACCTGACCGTCGCGCACGACCTGTTGGCCGGTCATATGGACAACCCGCTCGCCACGACGGTCCTCGTCGCGGGCCTGCCGAAGGGTGCTGCCGCGAAAGGTGACGGCCGGGCGGCGCTGAGCGCGGCCGTCGCGGGGTTCCCCGGCGTGACCGTCCTCGACCCGGCCGGTGCCGACCGTCTCCAGGCCGAACGGGGGCAGGCCAACGCCGAGGTGAACTTCCTCGCCATGGGGCTGGTGCTGGCCTTCACCGCGATCGCCGTCGTCAACACGCTCGCCATGTCGGTCTCGGAGCGGATCAGGGAGTTCGCGATGCTCCGCCTGGCCGGCGGCACGCGCCGCCAGGTCCTGCGGATGCTGCGCGCCGAGGCGCTCACGCTCCTGCTGACCGCCACCGTGCTCGGCACGGGCATCTCCCTCGCGGTCCTGACCGCGTTCAGTGTCGGGATGACGGGTGGGGCGGGTCCCTCGGTACGACCGCTGCTGTACGCGGCCGTCGTCGGCGCCGCCGCCCTGCTCGCGCTGGTGGCGACCGCGCTGCCCGGCAGGTCCGTACTGCGGGTCCGGCCGGTGGAGGTGGTCGCCGCCCGGTAGCGGAGGAGGCCCCGTAACGGAGAAAGGCGGTGGAGAACGGTGCAGGAGGGGGCCGGCCGGCGAGTCGGCCGGCCCGCAGGCGATCCGGTACGGGAGACCTGGTCGGGCCCGTCACCTCACGGGGTGACCGGCAGCCCCTCCGCCTTCCACGCCTGGAAGCCCCCGACGAGGTCGGTCGCGCGGTGGAGTCCCAGTTGCCGCAGCGACACCGCGGCGAGGCTGGACGCGTACCCCTCGTTGCAGATCACCACCACCCGCAGGTCGTGGCTCGTGGCCTCCGCCGCCCGGTGGCTGCCCTGCGGGTCGAGACGCCACTCCAGCTCGTTGCGCTCCACCACGAGCGCGCCGGGGATCAGCCCGTCCCGCTCGCGCAGGGCCTGGTAGCGGATGTCCACCAGCAGGGCGCCGCCCTCGGCGGCCTCGAAGGCCTCCCGGGCCTCCACCCGGTCGAGGCCCTCGCGGACCCGCTCCAGCAGTTCGTCGATCCCGACCCGCTCACCGGCGGCGGTCGGGGACCCGGTGGCTATCGCCGCGTGGGCGTCGTCGCGGCCGCTCACTGCCAGTCCTCCGGAACCTCGACCTGCTCCAGCCGGAGGACGGCGCCGTTGCGGCTGTAGCGCCTGATCATCGGCAGCGGCGGGTAGTACGCGTGTACGGAGACGGCGTGCTCGGTCCCGGACTCGTTCCTGACCTCGTGCACGTGGTGCTTGCCGAACGCCCGGCCCACCCCGGCCGTCAGCTGCCGCTCGCGGTCCACCCCGTCGGCCAGCTCCAGCGTCTTCCAGCCCTCGGTGGGCAGCCGGGCCGCCAGCGAGTCCTCCTTGAGCGTCCCCGCCGCCGTGGCGAGCGCGCCGTGCGAGCCGCCGTGGTCGTGCCAGCCGGTGCCCGTGCCGGGTGGCCAGCCGATCAGCCACGCCTCGCTGCCCGCGGGTCCCTCCAGCCGGATCCAGGTACGGCCGTCGGGGTCGAGGGGGAGCGTCGCGACCAGCTCGGTGTCGGCGGCGGCACGGCGGACGAAGTCGAGCAGCTCGGCGGCCGTGGGACCGGAGCGCGAGGCCCCGGACGCCGTGGGGGACGCGACGCCGGAGGGTGCGGGAGCGGGGATCTCCGCGGTGGCGACGGCGGCCGACGCGGTGGAGGAGCCGTCGGCGGCCTGGGCGGGCGCGGAGGAACGTACGGGTGAAGACATCGGGTGACCGTCCTGAAGAAGTTCGCGGAAAGCACTGCCGCCCTGAGGCACGGCGGCGCGCGGAATCAATGGCGAATCAGCAGGAAGGGCGACAGACGCAGCCCGCGTAGCGGACCAGGTCCATATGGACCCTCCGCCACAGGCGCACATCGGTGTCAGTCACGTTTCGGAGTACACCATGTGAGCCCGCGGACGGTCAATTGATGTTCAAGGTGTGGTCAGGGGCCGCCGGTGACGATGACGTGGAGGGCTTGGCGGCCTGCGAAGACTTGGCGGCCTTGGCGGCCTTGGACGGCCGGGAGGGCTGGGCCGGTGACGGTACGGAGGGGGTCTCGGCCACCGCCGGGTCGCCCCCGCGTGCCGCATCGGCCGCCTCGTACAGCGCGGCCGGGCGCACCCCGCCGAAGGCCGCCACCAGATGGCCGTCCGGCCGTACCAGCAGCACGCTGTGCGCCGACGCGCCCGGATAGCCCTCGGTGACCAGCAGCTCCGCCTGTACCGGCAGAGCCGTCACCGCCGCCGCCAACCGGGGCATGACCCCGGCGGTCAGCCAGTGCCGCCGGTCCCACACCCCGGTGCCGGGCGCGACGAGCACGACCAGCAGCTGCCCCCGCCCGAGCCGGTCCCGCAGCCCCGTGGTCGTCCCGTCCGGTGCCGTCACCCGTACGTTGTCGACGGGCGCGCCGGGGGCCGTGCCGACCGCCGTCTGCGCCTCGGCGTACGGAGGCGCGAGGGGGGAGTGCGGATAGGCCGGCGGTGCTCCCAACGGCCCGAAGCCCAGATGTCCGTCCGAGAGCAGCGAATCGTGCCCGCGTACGCCCCCCGGGAGGTACGTCCGCAGCCCGCCGCCGCCGCGCAGTATCGGCAACGACTGGTCGGCGGCGCGCAGCCGCGCGGCCACGGCCGTACGCCGCTCCGCCTGGTAGCTGTCGAGCAGGATGTCGGACGCCCCGTGGTGCCAGGCGTGGGCCAGCTTCCAGGCGAGGTTGTCGGCGTCCCGCAGCCCTTCGTCCAGCCCCTGCGTGCCCACGGCGCCGAGCAGGTGCGCCGCGTCCCCGGCGAGGAACGCGCGGCCCACCCGCCAGCGCTTGGCCAGCCGGTGGTGCAGCGTGTAGACGCCGGTGTCGAGCAGTTCGTACGGCGGGGTCTCGCCGCACCAGCCGGCCAGGGTGTCCCGTAAACGGGCGATCAGCGCGTCGGGCGTGACCAACTCGTCCCGCGACGGCAGCAGCCAGTCGAGCCGCCACACCCCGTCCGGCAGCGGCCGGGCGGAGACCTCCGCGCCGCCGGAGCGCCACGGGGGCTGCCGGTGCAGTACGGCCTCCCCGGGCCAGGGCAGGTCGGCGCGCAGCGCGGCGACGGCGTGGCGTTCGACCCCCGTACGGCCGGGGAAGCGGACCCCGAGCAGTTTGCGGACGGTGGACCGGGCGCCGTCGCAGCCCACCAGGTGACTGCCGCGCCACCAGGTCGCCCCGGGGCCGCGCGTGTGCACGCTGACCCCGCGCGCGTCCTGTTCCAGCGAGTCGAGGCGGTTGCCGGTCACGACCCGTACCAGCGGCTGGTCGGCGATGGCCTCCCGCAGGCCGCGGGCCAGCGCGTGCTGGGGGATGTGGAGCGGGGCCGGGCCGCCGTCCTCACCGAGCGGCTGCTGTCGCATCAGTTGCTTGCGCCTCAGTGACCGCCAGCCCACCCAGTGGACTCCCTCGTCACGCAGGGTGGTGCAGCCGAGGCGTTCGGCGAAGGAGGCGGTGTCGGAGCGCAGGACGACGGTACGGGCCGGGCGGGGGTCGTCCGTACCGGAGCCTTCGTCCAGGACGACGCTGGGGACGCCCTGAGCGGCGAGGGCGAGGGAGAGGGCGAGCCCCACGGGGCCCGCGCCCGCCACGATCACCGGGTCCACGGCGCGACTCCTCCGGCCCGTACGGTCGTGCGGTCAGTGGCGGTTGGAGCCCGGTACGCGATCACAGAACGTATGCAACCTACTGGGGATGCCCCCGTCAAGCGACGGCCGGGGCGGCGCGCGCCCGGTGAGGGCGCCGCCGCCCCGGCCGGGACGCTGCTGGATGTCGGGACGCCGCCGTGCTCGGACGCCGCCGTGCTCGGACGCCGCCGTGCTCGGAGGCCGCGGCCTCAGATGCCGGTGGTCGAGTGCGACTGCGACTGGCCCGGACCGTTGGCCAGGTCCGCGTCGCCCGCCCCGAGGACCGCGCCCGTGCTCTTCCGCGCCCGGCGGAGCCGCTTCTCCAGCCAGCCCGCGAACGTCGTGAGCAGGAAGTTGAGGACGATGTAGAGCAGAGCGATGACGGTGAACGCGGCGATGGTGTTGGCGCCGTAGTTCGCGGTGATGGTGCGGTTCTGCGAGAGCAGTTCCTGGAGGCCGAGCAGCGCGCCGCCGAGCGCGGTGTCCTTGACGATCACGACCAGCTGGCTCACCAGGGCGGGCAGCATCGCCGTGACCGCCTGCGGCAGCAGGACGTACGTCATGGTCTGCCCCTTGCGCATCCCTATCGCCTTCGAGGCGTCGGTCTGGCCGTACGGGAGCGAGAGGATGCCGGCCCGGACGATCTCCGCGATGACGGACGCGTTGTACAGCACCAGGCCCGTCACCACCGCGTACAGCGGCCTGCTGTCCGACGGGATGTCGGTGAACTGCACGTACAGCTGACTCGCGAAGACCATCATGATCAGCACGGGGATGGAGCGGAAGAACTCGACGACCACCCCGACCGGCACCCGGACCCAGCGGTGGTCGGAGAGCCGGCCGATCCCGAGCAGCGCGCCGAGCGGCAGGGCTATCACGACGGACAGCGCCGCCGCCTGGAGGGTCACCCCGAGGCCGGGCAGCAGATAGGTCGTCCAGACCCGGGAATCCGTGACGAACGGACTCCATTTCTCGGACGCCAGCTGGTTCTTGTCGGCCATGGTGGAAAGGACCCACCAGACCGCCAGTCCGAGGACGGCGAGGAACACGATCGTGTAGATGATGTTGCGCCGCTTGGCGCCCGGTCCCGGAACGTCGTAGAGGACGTTGGTGGCACTCATCGTTTCACCGCCACTCGCTTGCTGACCCAGCCGAGGACGAGGCCCATCGGAAGGGTGAGAACAACGAATCCGAAGGCGAACACCGCGAATACGGCGAAGAGCGCGTCGGCCTCGTTCTCGATCATCGTCTTCATCAGCGCGGCGGCTTCCGCGACGCTGATCGCGGCGGCCACCGTGGTGTTCTTGGTCAGCGCGATCAGTACGTTCGCGAGCGGCGCGACGACGGAACGGAACGCCTGGGGGAGCACGATCAGCGTCAGGACCTGGAAGAAACTCAGGCCCAGCGCGCGGGCCGCCTCCGCCTGTCCGACCGGCACGGTGTTGATGCCGGAGCGCAGGGCCTCACAGACGAAGGTGCCGGTGTAGGCGACCAGGCCGAGGACGGCGAGGCGGAAACCGATGGACTTGAAGTCCTGGCCGCCGAGCGTGATCGCGAGCGTCTGGTAGAGGCCCAGCGAACAGCCGACGATGATCACCGTCAACGGGGTGTTGCGCACGAGGTTGACGTAGGCGGTGCCGAAGGCACGCATCAGTGGCACGGGACTGACGCGCATCCCGGCCAGCAGCGTTCCCCATATCAGGGAACCGACCGCGGAAAGAAGGGCGAGCTGTACGGTCACCCAGAAGGCGCCGAGCAGGTCGTACCGCCCGGAATCAAGAAAGTCGAACACGATGCCCCGCGCTCTCCCCAGGTTGGCTTTCCGGTACGCGCCGCCGGTCGTCCCGGCGGCGCGTCACCGCTGTCTCTGCTGGTCGGTGATCAGTGATCAGTGATCGGGCCGTGTCAGCCGATCGCGGGGGCGGGCTCGTTCTTGTAGCCGGCCGGACCGAAGTTGGCCGTCACGGCCTTCTGCCAGGAGCCGTCCGACTCCATCTTCTTGAGGGCGTCGTTGATCTTGCCGAGCAGTTCGGTGTCGCCCTTCTTGAGGCCGATGCCGTAGTTCTCGTCGCTGAGCTTGAGGCCCACGAGCTTGAACTTGCCCTCGTGCTCCTTCTGTGCGGCGTAACCGGCGAGAATGGAGTCGTCGGTCGTCAGGGCGTCGACGGTCTTGTTCTCCAGGCCCGTGAGGCACTCGGAGTAGCCGCCCTGCTCCAGGAGGCCGGCCTTGGGGGCGAGCTTCTCCTTGACGTTCTGCGCCGAGGTGGAACCCGTCACCGAACAGAGCTTCTTGGAGTTCAGGTCCTCGGGCTTGGTGATGGAGGTGTCGTCCGCGCGGACCAGGAGGTCCTGGTGCGCGAGGAAGTACGGGCCCGCGAAGTCGACCTTCTGCTTGCGCTCGTCGTTGATCGAGTAGCTCGCGGCGACGAACTTGACGTCACCGTTGGCGATCAGGTTCTCGCGCTCGGCGCTGGGCGCCTGCTTCCACTCGATGTCCTTGGCGTCGTAGCCGAGTTCCTTGGCGACGTACGTGGCGACGTCGACGTCGAAGCCGGTGAAGGTGCCGTCCGGCGTCTTCAGGCCGAGGCCCGGCTGGTCGAACTTGATACCGATGGCGATCTTGCCGCCGCCTTCGTTGTTGCTGTCGTCACCGCTGTCGCCGCCGCACGCGGTGGCGGTCAGGGCGAGGACGAGAGCGGCGGCGGCGGACGCGCCTGCCTTGTGAAGCTTCATGCGTGGACTTCCCTCAAGTGAGACGGTGACGGACGGTTCTGACGAAACGAAAGGGTGATCGTGCGTTCGCCGACCACCGGCGCGCGCGGGGCGACCGGTGCGCGGGGCGATCGGTGACGACCGGTCAGTGGTGCAGGATCTTCGACAGGAAGTCCTTGGCACGGTCACTGCGGGGATTGCTGAAGAACGCTTCCGGCGACGCCTCTTCGACGATCCGGCCGTCCGCCATGAAGACGACCCGGTTCGCCGCCGAGCGCGCGAAGCCCATCTCGTGGGTGACGACGACCATCGTCATCCCGTCGCGGGCCAGCTGCTGCATGACCTCCAGGACCTCGTTGATCATCTCGGGGTCGAGCGCGGACGTCGGTTCGTCGAACAGCATGACCTTGGGGCCCATCGCCAACGCCCGGGCGATGGCCACACGTTGCTGCTGTCCGCCGGAGAGCTGCGCCGGGTACTTGTCGGCCTGCGTCCCCACACCCACCCGGTCCAGGAGCGCGCGGGCCTTCTCGTCCGCGGCCTTCTTGTCCGTCTTGCGGACCTTGACCTGGCCCAGGGTGACGTTCTCCAGCACGGTCTTGTGCGCGAAGAGGTTGAACGACTGGAAGACCATGCCGACGTCGGCGCGCAGCCGGGCGAGTTCCCTGCCCTCCTGCGGCAGCGGCTTGCCGTCGATCGAGATCGCGCCCGAATCGATCGTCTCCAGGCGGTTGATGGTGCGGCACAGTGTGGACTTGCCGGACCCGGAAGGCCCGATGACGACCACGACCTCGCCCCGGGCGATGGTCAGGTCGATGTCCTGGAGCACATGCAGCGCGCCGAAGTGCTTGTTGACGTTGCTCAGTACGACCAGGTCGTCCGACGCCGCAACAGCGTCCTCGGGGCCCTTGGTCACTGACACTCCGCTCATCGGCTTTTTGCTCCGTCCCACTCGGTTGGGGAGGACCCTAATCACGCACCGCTGTCAACGTCAGCAGATCTGAGCTGAACTTGAGCATCACGATCCGGCCTCAACCGGTCACTCCGGGCGAAGAGGGGCGGTGGGCGGGGAACGGGAGGAGAACGGGTGGGTAACGGAAACCCGGCTGTCATGGCCCGGTCCTGACCCAGACGACACCATGAGCGTGGACGACGCCTCCGTACCGTGACCGGGTACGGGTCCGCGTCCGGGTCCGGGACGGTGATCAGGAGGGTGGAGGGGGGCCATGAGGCTGCTGCTCGTCGAGGACGACGACCATGTCGCCGCCGCGCTGTCGGCGGTGCTCGCCAAACACGGGTTCGTGGTGGTGCACGCCCGCAGCGGGGAGGAGGCGCTCCAGTCCCTCCTGCCCGCGGCCAACGCCGGCAAGGAGCCGTTCGCGGTGGTGCTGCTCGACCTCGGGCTGCCCGACCAGGACGGTTTCCAGGTCTGCGGCAAGATACGCAGGATCACCACCACGCCGGTGATCATGGTGACCGCGCGGGCCGACGTGCGCTCCCGGATCCACGGCCTCAACCTCGGTGCCGACGACTACGTCGTCAAGCCGTACGACACCGGTGAACTGCTCGCCCGTATCCACGCGGTGAGCCGCCGCAAGGCGGGCGCCGAGGAGTCGGCGGCGGAGGACGAGACGACCGCCCGGCGGCTCGGGCGCCTCACCCTGGAACTGCTGACCCGCCGGGTCAGCGTCGACGGCGGGGTCGTCCAGCTGACCCGCAAGGAGTTCGACCTGCTGGCCCTGCTCGCGCAGCGGCCCGGTGTGGTCTTCGGCCGGGAGCAGATCATCAGCGAGGTCTGGCGCACCAGTTGGGAGGGCACCGGCCGGACGCTGGAGGTCCATGTGGCGTCCCTGCGCGCCAAGCTCGGCATGCCCGCGGTGATCGAGACGGTCCGGGGCGTCGGCTACCGCCTGGTCGTCCCGGACGCCCACGAGGGTGCGTAACGCCCCGTGCGCAGCCGACTCCTGCCGCTGCTCATCGTGCTCATGGCCGGTGTGCTCCTCGCCCTCGGCTTCCCGCTGGCCGTGCTCCTCGCCGCCTCGCAGCAGCAGCGGGTGGTGGTCGACCGCATCGACGACGCGGCGCGTGTCGCCGCGCTCGCGCAGTTCGTCGCGGAGAGCCGCGACGGCGCCGACGAGCGGCTCGACATGCTCAAGGAGGAGCTGACGCGCTACAACGACGTGTACGGGATCGAGGTGGGGGTCTTCCTGCGCGACGGCTACGGGGTCATGGCCCGCGCGCCGAGGACGTTCTCGATCCCGACCTCGGGTGAGGGCCGCCAGGCCTTCGACGAGGCACTGCTGGGGCGCCGCAGCGACGACCCCGAACAGGTCTGGCCGTGGCAGGAGGACGGCCGGCTGATCGTCGACTCGCCCGTCGTACGGGACGGGGACGTCGTCGCGGTCGTGGTGACCGATTCGCCCACCGGCCGGATGCGGTCGCACATCCTCCAGCGCTGGCTGGTCATCGCCGCGGGCGAGATGGCCGCGATGCTCGTCGCGGTCGGGGCGGCGATCCGGCTCACGGGCTGGGTGCTGCTGCCCGTACGGGTGCTGGACGCGGCGACCCACGACATCGCCACGGGCCGGATGAACTCACGGGTCGCCGCCGCCGGCGGGCCTCCGGAGCTGCGGCGCCTCGCCATCTCCTTCAACGAGATGGCCGACAACGTCGAGGACGTGCTGGAGCAGCAGCGCGCCTTCGTGGCCGACGCCTCGCACCAGCTGCGCAACCCGCTCGCCGCCCTGCTGCTCAGGATCGAGCTGCTGGCCCTCGAACTGCCCGAGGGGAACGAGGAGATCGCCTCCGTACGCACCGAGGGCAAGCGCCTGGCCCAGGTACTCGACGACCTGCTGGACCTGGCGCTGGCCGAGCACGCCTCCGCCGAGCTGCGGCTGACGGACATCGGCGAGTTGGCGGCCGAGCGGGTGGCGGCGTGGCGGCCGGTCGCGGAGGAGAAGGGGGTCACGCTGACCCGGGCGGGGGGCGCCGTCACGGCCTGGGCGGATCCCATCGCCCTCTCCAGCGCGCTGGACGCGGTGATCGACAACGCCGTGAAGTTCACCCCGGCGGGCGGTGAGGTGACGGTGACGGCGGGGCGCGAGGGGGCGATGTCCACGCTGGTCATCAACGACGGCGGGCCGGGGCTCACGGACGACGAGATCACGCGCATCGGCGACCGGTTCTGGCGCAGCAACCGCCATCAGAACGTCAAGGGCTCGGGGCTGGGGCTGTCGATCTCGCGGGCCCTGCTGACGGTGGGCGGCGGTTCGATCGCGTACGCGCACGGCGAGCCGCGCGGGCTGAAGGTGACGCTCCGCGTGCCGAGGTCGTCCGACCGGGACTGACGGGGAGCGGGGTGTTCGGGCGTACGGGACGAACGCCGGCGCACGCCTCAGGGTTCGACCGACCGGTCATGCTCAGGGTTTGACCGACTGGTAGTAGCGTATGGCGCCCTCGTGCAGCTCCAGCGGATCCGTGTAGATCGCCGTCCGCAGGTCCACCAGCTGCGCCGAGTGCACCTCCTTGCCGATCCCGTCCCGGCTGTCGATCACCGTGCGGGTGAAGCCCTCGGTCAGCGCGGAGTCCATCCGGTCCGTGGTGACCAGCAGGTTCGCCACCGCTATCGTCGGTACGTCCTGGGCGCTCCGGGCCTCCGGATACGCGTCGGCGGGCATCGCCGCCGAGCGGTAGTAGCGGGTGCCGGACGGCCCCGCCGCGTGCAACTGCTCGACCAGCGAGGGGTCGAGCGGTACGAGCCGGACGGCGAAGCGCTCCGACAGCCTCTCCACCGCCGAGGTGGGCAGGCCGCCCGACCAGAAGAAGGCGTCCAGCTCGCCCCGCCGGAGCTTGCCCGGCATCGTGTCGATCCCGGCGAAGACCTCCCGGACGCCGGTCGCGGGGTCCAGGTCCGCCGCCTTCAGTACCCGGTCCGCCACGAGACGGACGCCCGACTCCGGCTGTCCCACCCCCACCCGCGCCCCGCGCAGGTCCGCGACCGACCGGATCTTCGAGTCCTTGGCGACCACCAGCTGCACGTAGTCGTCGTACAGCCGGGCGCAGCCGCGCAGCCGCTCCCACCCCGGCCTCTTCTCCGTGATGTAGTTCGAGACGGCGTCGGCCGTGGCTATCGTGAAGTCGGCCTCGCCCGTCGCCACGCGGTACAGGTTCTGCGGGGAGCCCTGGCTGGTCTTGAGCGTGACGGACACGTCCGGCAGGTCGTCGGCGAGGTCTTCCTTGAGCAGCTCCCCGTACTGGTAGTAGACCCCGCTCTCGACCCCGGTGCTGAAGACCACCGAGCCGCTGGGCGTCCTGTCCCCGATCGGCAGCAGCCACCACGCCAGCAGGCCGAGCGCCGCCAGCGCCGCGGCGGCGCCCTGGAAGGCCCGGTTGCGCCCGAGGCCCGGCGAGGGGGTGACCATGCCGCGATCCTGCCAGTTCGCTCCCGCCACTGACCAGGCTTCGTCCACTCCGGGGAGCGGGGTTCGAGGCGGGTCCCCGCCACCGCCTACCCTGGTCCGATGAGCAGCGGCGACCGGAGACAGTCAGTGGGCGTTAACCGAAGTTACGAGATCCGCACCTACGGGTGTCAGATGAACGTCCACGACTCCGAACGATTGTCGGGGCTCCTGGAGGACGCCGGGTACGTCCGGGCCCCCCGGGACGCCGACGGTGACGCCGACGTCGTCGTCTTCAACACCTGCGCGGTGCGCGAGAACGCCGACAACAAGCTCTACGGGAACCTCGGCCGGCTCGCCCCGATGAAGACCAGGCGGCCCGGCATGCAGATCGCCGTCGGCGGCTGTCTGGCGCAGAAGGACCGCGACACCATCGTCGAGCGCGCCCCCTGGGTCGACGTCGTGTTCGGTACGCACAACATCGGCAAGCTGCCGGTCCTCCTGGAGCGCGCGCGCGTCCAGGAGGAGGCCCAGGTCGAGATCGCCGAGTCGCTGGAGGCGTTCCCCTCCACCCTGCCGACCCGCCGCGAGTCCGCGTACGCCGCGTGGGTCTCCATCTCGGTCGGCTGCAACAACACCTGCACCTTCTGCATCGTGCCCGCGCTGCGCGGCAAGGAGAAGGACCGCCGTCCCGGCGACATCCTGGCCGAGATCGAGGCACTGGTCGGCGAGGGCGTCTCCGAGATCACGCTGCTGGGCCAGAACGTCAACGCGTACGGCTCCGACATGGGCGACCGCGAGGCGTTCTCCAAGCTGCTGCGGGCCTGCGGCGCTATCGAGGGCCTGGAGCGGGTCCGCTTCACCTCGCCGCACCCGCGTGACTTCACGGACGACGTGATCGCGGCGATGGCCGAGACGCCGAACGTGATGCCGCAGCTCCACATGCCGATGCAGTCCGGCTCCGACCGGGTGCTCAAGGCGATGCGGCGCTCGTACCGGCAGGACCGCTACCTGGGCATCATCGACAAGGTGCGCGCCGCCATACCGCACGCGGCCATCTCCACGGACATCATCGTGGGCTTCCCCGGCGAGACCGAGGAGGACTTTGAACAGACCATGGACGCGGTCCGCGCGGCCCGCTTCACCCAGGCCTTCACCTTCCAGTACTCCAAGCGCCCCGGCACCCCCGCCGCCGACATGGACGGCCAGGTGCCCAAGGCGGTCGTGCAGGACCGGTACATGCGGCTGTCCGCCCTCCAGGAGGAGATCTCCTGGGAGGAGAACAAGAAGCAGGTCGGCCGCACGCTGGAGGTCATGGTCGCCGAGGGCGAGGGACGCAAGGACGGTGCCACGCACCGCCTGTCCGGCCGCGCGCCCGACAACCGGCTCGTCCACTTCACCAAGCCCGCCCAAGAGGTGCGCCCCGGTGACGTGGTGACCGTCGCGATCACCTACGCGGCGCCGCACCACCTGCTGGCCGAGGGGCCGACGGAGACGGTACGGCGGACCCGCGCCGGGGACGCCTGGGAGCGGCGGAACGCCGCCGAGGCGCCGAAGCCCGCCGGGGTCCTGCTCGGACTGCCCACGATCGGGGTCCCGGCGCCGCTGCCCGCGATGTCGGGCGGCTGCTCCGTCGAGTGAGGTGTCGTCCGCACCCGCGTTAGGGTGCGGACATGCTGGTCGCCGCCGCCGTCTGCCCCTGTCCGCCGCTGCTCGTGCCCGCCGTCGCGGCGGGGGCCCGACCGGAACTGCGCGGCACGCGCGCCGCGTGTGCCGACGCCCTCGGCGTGCTGGCCGCCGCGCGGCCCGACCGGCTGATCGTCGTCGGACCCGCCGGGGAGTCCGCACGCGGGGCGTATCCGGGGGGTGCCACCGGGTCCTTCGCGGGCTTCGGGGTGGACGTACGGGTCAGGCTCGGCGAGAGCGCCGTACACGAGAGCGCCGTACACGAGAGCGCCGTACACGAGAGCGGCGCACACGAGAGCGGCGCACACGAGGGTGACGTACAGGAGACGGACGACAGCGGGGCGCCGGACGCGCCGGTGGCCCCCGGAACGGCACCGCCCCGCGCGCTGCCCGCCTCCCTCGCCGTCGCCGCCTGGCTGCTGGAACAGGCGCTCTGGACGGCCGCACCCGTGACCGGACTCGGCGTGGGGGAGCCCCTCACCACCGAGCGGTGCGTCCAGGCAGGGAAAGAGATCGCCGGCGAGCCGGGCAGGACGGCCCTGCTGGTGATGGGCGACGCCAGCGCGTGCCGGACGCTCAAGGCGCCCGGATATCTCGACGAGCGCGCGGCCCCGTTCGACGAGGAAGTGGCACGAGCGCTGGGGTCGGCCGACGTCGCCGCCCTCAAGGCCCTGGACGCGGAGCTGGCGTACGACCTCCGGGCCGCCGGACGGGCCCCCTGGCAGATCCTCGCGGGCGCCGCCGAAGGGGCGGGCCTCGACGGCGCGCTGCTCCATGACAGCGCGCCGTACGGCGTGGGCTACCTGGTGGCGGTCTGGTCCTGACCGCCCGACAGGTCAGGCGGGAGGCGGCGGGGGAGGCGGGGTCCCACCGGGAGGAGTGCTCCCCGGTGTGGTGCCGCCGGGCGTGTGGCCGCCGTCGTCCAGGTGGGCGAGACGGTCCAACGCGCTCTTGGCCTTGCCCGTACCCGAGTCGATCTTGTCGCTGTACTTGCCCTTGGTCCGCTGGTCGACCGTACGGGCGGCCTTGTCCAGCCCGTCACCGATCTTGCCGCCGTGCTGCTGGGCGAGGTCGGAGACCTTGTCCTTGGCCGGGGACAGCCTGGCCTTGAACGAATCCATGAGGCCCATGGCCCACCTTCCCTTGAAAGACACATGAGTGGGCATACAAGCCCATCACCCTCATATCTCCCTTCCAGATTACGCTCAAGCCCCGCGAACGCACTCCGGAATCGTTCCGTCACACAACTCGTTCGGGCGGAGGCCCGGAGTTTGCGAGACTGGGCAGGTGAGAACCGCAGCTCGCGCACCACGGGTCATCGCCGTCGTCGGTCCCACCGCGGCCGGCAAGTCCGATCTGGGCGTCCATCTCGCCCGGCAACTCGACGGTGAGGTCGTCAACGCCGACTCCATGCAGCTCTACCGGGGGATGGACATCGGGACAGCCAAACTGACGACGGAGGAGCGCGCCGGGATCCCGCACCACCTCCTGGACATCTGGGACGTCACCGAGGCCGCCAGCGTCGCCGAGTACCAGCGGCTCGCCCGGGTGGAGATCGACCGGCTGCTCGCCGCCGGCCGCACCCCGGTGCTGGTCGGAGGCTCGGGGCTGTACGTACGGGGCGCCATCGACGCCCTGAACTTCCCCGGCACCGACCCCGAGGTGCGCGCGCGGCTGGAGGACGAACTGACCCTCCGCGGCTCCGGGGCGCTGCACGCCCGGCTGGCCGCCGCCGACCCCCCGGCCGGCCGCGCGATCCTGCCCAGCAACGGCCGCCGCATCGTCCGGGCGCTGGAGGTGATCGAGATCACCGGCAAGCCGTTCACCGCCAACCTCCCCGGCCACGACGCGGTGTACGACACGCTCCAGATCGGCGTCGACGTCGCCCGCCCCGAACTTGACGAGCGGATCACCCGCCGGGTCGACCGCATGTGGGAGGCGGGGCTCGCGGACGAGGTACGCGCCCTGGAGGGGCGAGGTCTACGGGAAGGGCGTACGGCCTCCCGCGCCCTCGGCTACCAGCAGTTGCTCGCCGCGCTCGCGCACGAGTGCACCGACGACGAGGCGCGCGCCGAGACCGTACGGGCCACGAAGCGCTTCGCACGACGTCAGGACTCGTGGTTCCGCCGCGACTCGCGCGTGCACTGGCTGAGCGGCGGAACGGAGGACCGCGAGGAACTCCCGCACCGGGCATTGACGTTGGTCGAACGAGCGGTCACAGCCTGATCACGTGATGGCATCGGGACGCTCAGGCCGTCATTCCCGTACCCGCGAGCGTGCCATCATCGAGCATCGATCGACCAGTGGAGTCCGAGTTGGGAGGGCGCGTGGCGATGGAGGCCGGCCCTCGCGACGGAGACCCCGCGGCGCGGCAGACCCAGGAGGACGCGCCGCGCCTGAGTCCCGACGGGCCCGACGAGGAGACCACCACCCCGGAGGTCGAGGTCGAACTGCGACCGCAGCGCAGGCTGCGGATCTGGCAGCTCGCGCCGATCGTGGTACTGGCCGCGGTGGGGTCCCTGATGTTCGCCTTCCCGCTCGCCTTCGGCACGGGCGACGGCGGAGCCGTGGTGGCGATGCTGGGGCTGCTGATCAGCTGCTGCGCCGCCGGCTGGGGCATGATGGCCGCCCGCAAGGTGGGCCACGCCTGGCCGGGGCTGCCCGCCCGGGCCTCCGGGGAGCGCCCCGACTGGCGGGTCATCGCCCTGTACGTCACCGTGGGCGCGGCCGTGGTCGCCCTCGCCGTGTGGCGGGTCGCACGCCTGCGCTGAGCGGTGCCCGATTCCGTGCGCGTGATTCCGTACGTCTGATCCCGCACCCTGATCCGCACGTCTGATCCCGCACGCCTGGCCTCGCGTGTCTGACCTCGTACGATGGATCCCGTGAGCACCTCGCCGACGGCATCCGCCGCACCGATCGCCTTCCTCAAGGGTCACGGGACCGAGAACGACTTTGTGATCATCCCCGACCCGGACAACGTCATCGACCTGCCCGCCCGCGCCGTGGCCGCGCTCTGCGACCGGCGGGCCGGCATCGGCGGCGACGGGCTGCTGCACGTCGTCCGGTCGGCGGCGCACCCCGAGGCGCGGGACATGGCCGGCGAGGCCGAGTGGTTCATGGACTACCGCAACGCCGACGGGTCCGTCGCGGAGATGTGCGGCAACGGCGTCCGCGTCTTCGCCCGGTACCTGCGGCGCGCCGGTCTGGTCGAGCCGGGCGACCTCGCCGTCGCCACCCGGGGCGGGGTGAAGAAGGTGCACCTCGCCAAGGGCCCGGGCACCGACGACGGGGACATCACCGTCGACATGGGCCGCGCGGTGCTCCCCGGCGGCGAGGTGACGGTCACCGTCGACGGCCGCGCCACGGCGGCCCGTAACGTCAACATGGGCAACCCGCACGCGGTCACCTTCGTCGACGACCTGGCACACGCGGGCACGCTCTTCACCGCGCCCGCCGTCACCCCGGCGACCGCCTACCCCGACGGGGTGAACGTCGAGTTCGTCGTCGGGCGCGGCCCCCGCCACGTCGCCATGCGCGTCCACGAACGCGGCTCGGGGGAGACCCGCTCCTGCGGTACGGGCGCCTGCGCCGTGGCCGTCGCCGCCGCCCGCAGGGAGGGCGCGGACCCCGCGGTGACCGGAGAGCCCGTCACGTACACCGTGGACCTCCCCGGCGGCCGGCTGGTCGTCACGGAACGCCCGGACGGCGGCATCGAGATGACCGGCCCCGCCGTCATCGTGGCGGAAGGTCACCTCGAACCCGCCTGGCAGGCAACGCTGTTCGGCTGAGGAGCCGGTCGAGCGGGTGTCGAGAGGGCGTCACGAGGGCACGGATCGACACCGAATGTTCGCTCGAACGAGTGATCAGTTTCACGCTGGGCGGGAGCTGGTCCGGACCACGTGGTGGGCTCGGTAGCATCAAGCACCGGCCCGGAGGGCGCTCCTGCTCCTCCGCCGCCGGTCGAAGCTGCCGGAGGTGCCCCATGAGCGCAGAGGCCACCAGCCCTGGTGCCCACGGCCGCAGACGCGGCCTTCCCCGGATCGACCTGCGCAGGATCGGCAGGGCCGCGCTGCTGGGGCCTGCCTCCAGAGGGCGGTTGTCGGACGCCATCGGCCATGTGGCCGACGCGCACCGGGCACACCACCCCGACGCCGACCTCTCCGTGCTGCACAAGGCGTACGTCCTGGCGGAGGCCTCGCACCGCGGGCAGTTCCGCAAGAGCGGCGAGCCGTACATCACCCATCCGCTGGCCGTGACGCTGATCCTCGCCGAACTGGGCGCGGAGACCACGACGTTGACCGCCTCCCTGCTCCACGACACCGTCGAGGACACGGACGTGACGCTCGATCAGGTGCGGGCGGAGTTCGGCGCGGAGGTCTGCTATCTGGTCGACGGGGTGACCAAGCTGGAGAAGGTCGACTACGGGGCCGCCGCGGAGCCGGAGACGTTCCGCAAGATGCTGGTGGCAACGGGGAACGATGTCAGGGTCATGTCGATCAAGCTGGCGGACCGGCTGCACAACATGCGCACCCTCGGGGTGATGCGGCCGGAGAAGCAGGCCCGTATCGCCAAGGTCACCCGTGACGTCCTGATCCCGCTCGCCGAACGGCTCGGCGTCCAGGCGCTCAAGACCGAGCTGGAGGATCTGGTGTTCGCGATCCTCCACCCGGAGGAGTACGCCCGTACGCGCGCGCTGATCGCGGACAACGCCACCGCCGGGGACGCCCTCGCCGCCATCTGCGAGGACGTCAGGCAGGTGCTGCGGGAGGCCGACATCACCGCCGAAGTCCTCGTCAGGCCACGGCACTTCGTGTCCGTGCACCGCTCCCGGCTCAAACGCGGCGAGCTGCGCGGCACCGACTTCGGCCGGCTGCTGGTGCTGGTCGGCGAGGACGCCGACTGCTACGCCGTCCTCGGCGAGCTGCACACCTGCTTCACCCCGGTGATCTCCGAGTTCAAGGACTTCATCGCCGCGCCCAAGTTCAACCTGTACCAGTCGCTGCACACGGCGGTCGCGGGACCGGACGGCGCCGTCGCCGAAGTCCTCATCCGTACGCACCAGATGCACAGCGTCGCCGAGGCGGGCGTGGTCGCCCTCGGCAACCCGTACGCCTCCGTGGACGTGGCGGAGCCGCAGGACGGCGAGCGGGCCGACCCGACCAGGCCCGGCTGGCTCTCCCGGCTCCTGGAGTGGCAGCAGGCGGCCCCCGACCCGGACACCTTCTGGACCACCCTGCGCGCGGACCTCGCCCAGGACGGCGAGATCACGGTCTTCCGCGCCGAGGGCGGCATGCTCGGGCTGCCCGCCGGGGCGAGCTGTGTGGACGCCGCGTACGCGCAGTACGGCGAGGCGGCGCACAGCTGCCTCGGCGCGCGCGTCAACGGCCGTCTGGCGACGCTCAGTACGGTCCTGCGGGACGGGGACACCGTCCAGCTGCTCCTGTCCCACGACGCGGCCTCCGGGCCCTCTCCGGAGTGGCTCGACCACGCCCGTACCCCCGCCGCCAGGATCGCGATCACCGGCTGGCTGGCCGCGCATCCCGAGAGCGTCAAGGCGCCCGCCGCGACGCCCAGGGCGCCCGCCACGCTCACCGCCGACCGGCGCGGGGCGTCCAACGCCCTGGTGGACCTGCCGGGCGCGACGGTACGGCTGGCCGGCTGTTGTACGCCCGTACCGCCCGACGCGGCCGTCGGCTTCGCCGTCCGCGGCGGCGCCGTCACCGTCCATCGCGAGGAGTGCCCCGCCGTCGGGCGGATGAAGGCGCTCGGCCGGGCCCCGGTCGGGGTGAGCTGGGGGGACGCGGCCGAATGCCGGGTCACGCTCTACGCCGAGTCCTTCGGCCGCCCGGGGCTGCTCGCCGACCTCACGGAGGCGATCGCCACGGCGGACGCGGCGATCGTCTCGGCCACCGTCGAACCGCCCAGCGAGCAGCGCGTCCGGCACACGTACACGCTCCAACTCCCGGACGCGGCGGGGCTGCCGAGCCTCATGCGCGCGATGCGGGACGTCCCGGGTGTGTACGACGTGAGTCGCGCCCAGCAGCCCGCCACGGCCTGAGCCCCGTCGGCGGGCCCCGCACCCGTTCGGGTGGGATCCGCGCGCGTCACCGGGGCGCGGCGGCCCGGCGCTGGTAGCGGTGGTCCATGCTGCTCACCTCCCGCCGGCTGCGCGCCGCCCTGCTCGCCGCCGCCTCGGCCACCCTCGTCGCCGCGACACCCTCCGTGGCGCCGCCCCCGCCCGAGCCGCTCGGCATCGGCGATCCGCTCTTCCCGACGCTGGGCAACCCCGGATACGACGTCCTCACCTACGACCTCGATCTCACCTACGGCGGCGACAACACCGAACCGCTGGACAGTGTCACCAAGATCGACGCCGTGACGACGCAGCGGCTGGAGCGGATCAACCTCGACTTCACCCACGGCGTGGTCCGCTCGGTACGGGTCAACGGCGAGCCCGCCACCTTCGCCACCGCCGGGGAGGACCTGGTCGTCACCCCCGAGAGGCCCCTCGCCGCCGGCGCCCGCATGGCCGTCACGGTCAGCCACACCAGCGACCCCCGGGGCACGGCGGGCGGCTGGGTGCGCACCACCGACGGGCTGGTGATGGCCAACCAGGCGGACGCCGGACACCGCGTCTTCCCCGGCAACGACCACCCCGCCGACAAGGCCTACTTCACCTTCCGTATCACCGTCCCCGAGAACCTGACGGCCGTGGCCAACGGTCTGCCGGAGGAGAAGAACCGCGCGGGCGCCACCACCACCTGGACCTACCGCACCCACCACCCCATGGCCACCGAGCTGGCGCAGGTCTCCATCGGGAAGTCGGCCGTCCTGCACCGGGAAGGACCGCGCGGACTGCCCGTACGGGACGTCGTACCGGCCGCCGACGTGGCGAAGCTGGAGCCCTGGCTCAAGAAGACCCCCGCGCAGCTGAGCTGGATGGAGGAGCAGGTCGGCCCGTACCCCTTCGAGACGTACGGACTGCTGATCGCCACCGCCCGGACGGGCTTCGAGCTGGAGACACAGACCCTCTCCCTCTTCGAACGCGCCCTCTTCACCCGGCCCGAGTACGCCGAGTCGTACGTCGACGCGATCATGGTCCACGAACTGGCCCACCAGTGGTTCGGCAACAGCGTCACCCCGCGCACCTGGTCCGACCTGTGGCTCAACGAAGGACACGCGAGCTGGTACGAGGCCCTGTACGCCGAGCAGTACGGCAAGAAGCCGCTGGTGGAGCGGATGCGCAGCGCGTACGAGCTGTCCGACAGTTGGCGCGCCGGGGGAGGGCCGCCCGCCGCCCCCCAGCCGCCCACGCCGGGTCACCAGATCAGCCTCTTCCGGCCG
Source organism: Streptomyces sp. SID3212 (assembly GCF_009865405.1). Classification (GTDB taxonomy): domain Bacteria; phylum Actinomycetota; class Actinomycetes; order Streptomycetales; family Streptomycetaceae; genus Streptomyces. The sequence continues at coordinate 29,796 of NZ_WWJY01000543.1, forward strand.
GTCGTCTACGACGGGAGCGCCCTGGTGCTCTACGCGCTGCGCCAGGAGATCGGCGCGAGCGCCTTCCAGCGGCTGGAGCGGCTCTGGGTGCGCAAGCACCGGGACTCCACGGCCACCACGGCCGACTTCACCGCGCTGGCCTCGGACGTCGCGGGGCGTGACCTGAGCGGCTTCTTCCGGGTCTGGCTGTACGGGAAGAAGACGCCGCCGATGCCCGGTCACCCGGACTGGCGCACCGAGACGACGCCCGCCAACCGGCCGGGCGGCCGGGACACGGCCCCCGGGGCGGCCCCGGACACGGCACGGGAACAGCCCGTGAAACCGGAGTGACGACCGGGCGGAAGCGTGCCACCATCAACGGGTCGGACAGCGGGCGGCGCGGCCGGGAATCAATCCGGACCGTCACGCGTTGTGACGACCGAGGGGAATGCCAGAGCCTGGAGCCGCGGCGTCTCCCGTATTCACTTCCCCCAGCGACGTAAGGATCCAATGACCTCCTCTTCCTCCCCTTCCCAGAACGCGCAGACCTTCGCGGACGACAGCACTGCGGACACCCGCACGGACAGCCTTCGGGCCGATGCTCTGATGGAAGAGGACGTCGCCTGGAGCCATGAGATCGACGGGGAGCGGGACGGCGAGCAGCTCGACCGCTCCGACCGCGCGGCCCTCCGCCGTGTGGTGGGTCTGTCCACGGAGCTCGAAGACGTCACCGAGGTCGAGTACCGGCAGCTGCGCCTGGAGCGTGTGGTGCTCGTCGGCGTGTGGACGTCGGGGACCGTGCAGGACTCCGAGAACTCCCTCGCGGAGCTGGCGGCGCTCGCCGAGACGGCCGGCGCCCTGGTCCTCGACGGAGTGATCCAGCGCCGTGACAAGCCCGACCCGGCCACGTACATCGGCTCCGGCAAGGCCCAGGAGCTGCGGGACATCGTCCTGGAGAGCGGCGCCGACACGGTGGTCTGCGACGGTGAGCTGAGCCCCGGCCAGCTGATCCACCTCGAAGACGTCGTCAAGGTCAAGGTCGTCGACCGTACGGCCCTGATCCTCGACATCTTCGCCCAGCACGCCAAGTCCCGTGAGGGCAAGGCGCAGGTCGCGCTGGCCCAGATGCAGTACATGCTGCCGAGGCTGCGCGGCTGGGGCCAGTCGCTCTCCCGGCAGATGGGCGGCGGCGGCGGTGGCGGCATGGCCACCCGCGGCCCCGGTGAGACCAAGATCGAGACGGACCGGCGCCGGATCCGCGAGAAGATGGCGAAGATGCGCCGGGAGATCGCGGAGATGAAGACCGGCCGCGAGATCAAGCGGCAGGAGCGGCGCCGCAACAGGGTGCCGTCGGTCGCGATCGCCGGGTACACCAACGCGGGCAAGTCGTCCCTGCTCAACCGCCTGACGGGCGCCGGGGTGCTGGTGGAGAACTCGCTGTTCGCCACCCTGGACCCCACCGTGCGCCGCGCCGAGACGCCGAGCGGCCGGATCTACACGCTGGCCGACACGGTCGGCTTCGTCCGGCACCTGCCGCACCATCTGGTCGAGGCGTTCCGCTCCACGATGGAGGAGGTCGGCAACTCCGACCTGATCCTGCACGTGGTGGACGGTTCGCACCCCGCGCCGGAGGAGCAGCTGGCCGCCGTGCGCGAGGTCGTCCGTGACGTGGGCGCGGTGGACGTCCGCGAGATCGTCGTGATCAACAAGGCCGACGCGGCCGATCCGCTGGTGCTCCAGCGGCTGCTGGGCGCCGAGCGGTACGCGATCGCGGTCTCGGCCCGTACGGGCCAGGGCATCCCCGAACTGCTCGCCCTCATCGACGCCGAACTGCCCCGGCCCGAGGTCGAGGTCGAGGTGCTCGTGCCGTACACGCTGGGCGGGCTGGTCTCGCGGGTGCACGCCGAGGGTGAGGTCCTCTCCGAGGAGCACACCCCGGAGGGCACGCTTCTCAAGGCACAGGTCCACGAGGAGCTGGCGGCGGCGCTGTCCGCGTACGTGCCGGTGCCGGTGGCGCCCTGACCGTACGAAAGCGCATGCAACTGAGCGCCGTTCCACGCCAAGGGGCCCTATCCCTCCTCACGAGGGATCGGGCCCCTTGGCCGTTGTCGTCCGGGCCTCCGCGGCGCTTCTCGTCCGCTAGGGCGTGTCCGCAAAGTGGCGTCTGGCCCGCGGCGTCTGGCACGCGCGCTCGCGGCGTTGTCGGACCGAGCGAGTACATCCAGTACACGCTCGGTCCTCCGCCTTGCGATCGCACGCACCAGACGCCGCGGGCCACGCCCTGCGGGCGAACGACGCCACTTTGCGGACACGCCCTAGTCCGCGAACTTCTCGCTGACCGCGTCGTAGATGCCCTTCGCCACGTCACCGAGGCGCGGGCCCGCCAGCCAGCCGGCCTTGACCGGGCCGATCGACGTGTTGGACACCAGGGCGGGCTTGCCGTCCGCGCCCGCCGCGACCCAGCCGCCGCCGGACGAACCACCCGTCATCGTGCACCCGATGCGGTACATCGTCGGGTCGTCCGCCTTCAGCGACAGACGGCCCGGCCGGTCCGCGCACTGGAACTGCTTCTGGCCCTCGAACGGCGGCGCCGCCGGGTAGCCGGTGGCCGTCACGCTCGTGATGTCCGCCGTGGCCGGGGCGTCGAAGTCGACCGGCAGCGCCGCGCCGACCGTCTCCTCCAAGGACGCGCCCGTGCCGCCCTTCTCCGGCGTCACATGGATGACCGCGAAGTCGTAGGGGGCGCCCAGCCCACCGGTGGACGAACCCTGCGCGATCCACTGGTCGGAGGTCTGCGCCCCGTCCGCCCACCACAGGCCGTGCGGGGCCTGCTTGTCGGGGTCGGCCTGCAACTCGGCCTCCGACAGACCGTCGTTGTTGTACGAGGGGACGAAGACCAGGTTGCGGTACCAGCCGCCGTCCTTGCCCGCGTGCACACAATGGCCCGCCGTCCAGACCATGTTGGACTTGCCGGGGTGGGCCGGGTCCTGGACCACGGTCGCCGAGCAGACCATCGACCCCTTGGGGCCGTCGAAGAACAGCTTCCCCGACGCGGGCTCGGCGGCGTCGTACGGGGTGCTCACGGCCTGCGCCTCGACCGGCTGCGGCGTCGGGTCGGTGACCCCCGCGTCGCCCGAGATGTCATGGGCCTCGACCGGCTGCTCCGGGGGCTTCTGCGCGTCGCGCATCCGGTCCGGGTCCCACAGGTCCTTGATGATCGGGTTGACGAAGTCCCTGGCCTCACGCAGCCACTTGTCCTTGTCCCAGTCCTTCCACTCGCCGTTCTTCCACTTGTCCATGTCGATCCCGCGCTCCTTGAGGCGCTCCTTGAGATCGTCAGGGATCTGGATCTTGCCGTCGGCGGGGGCACCGCTCGCGGTGGACGAGCCGGACGCGGTGTCGTCGCCCGAGCCGCAGGCCGTGGCGGTGAGTGCCAGCACCGTGGCCATGGAGACCGCCGCGAGAGCGGACGACATCCCGCGCCCCGCGCGCCTTCCCCTGCGGACGGCGGACGTCGGGCGAATGGGTCGCATGCGTGAATCCCCCTGGGACTTCGGAGTTGTTCTCGGCTGTAGGAACCGTCGGCGCACCCGGTCACGGTCCTGGACGCCGGACGCGCCCCCCAACTATGCCGTTGCCGATGGGGACGGCGTACGGCAGGGGCGTGGTTCCGGACCCAAGGATCTTCCCACGGGCCCGTGATCCCGGGCGTTCCCCGTCGTTGACATGTGCGGGGACAAACAACGTGTCCACCGCCGGGCCCCGGCGGGCGGACGCCGTACCGACCGACAACGTATCCGTGACTGCGGGAGGACCATCAGCCGTGGCCGTGACCGAACCAGCTCCGGCGGCACCGACCGTCGCACACGAGGGCATTCTGCGGCGCCAGGCGCTGCGCGAATCGGCGGCCCGTACGTATGCGAGGTCGCTGCCCATCGTCCCCGTACGGGCCCGGGGCCTGACCATCGAAGGCGCCGACGGCAGACGGTACTTGGACTGTCTGTCGGGCGCGGGCACCCTGGCCCTCGGGCACAACCACCCGGTCGTCCTGGAGGCGATCAGGAAGGTCCTCGACTCCGGGGCGCCGCTCCATGTCCTGGACCTCGCCACCCCGGTGAAGGACGCGTTCACCACGGAGTTGTTCGCCACGCTGCCCGCGCGGTTCGCGCGCCACGCGCGGGTGCAGTTCTGCGGCCCCGCGGGCACCGACGCCGTCGAGGCCGCCCTCAAGCTGGTCCGTACCGCCACCGGCCGCGCGGGCCTCCTCTCCTTCACCGGCGCCTACCACGGGATGACGGCCGGGGCCCTCGCGGCGTCCGGCGGAGCCCCCGACGTACGGGTGACACGGCTTCCTTACCCGTACGACTACCGGTGCCCGTTCGGCATCGGCGGGGAGCGCGGCGCCGAACTCGCCGCGCGCTGGACCGAGAACCTCCTCGACGACCCCAAGGGCGGGGTCGCCGCGCCCGCCGCGATGATCCTCGAACCGGTGCAGGGCGAGGGCGGAGTGATCCCCGCCCCGGACGCGTGGCTGCGCAGGATGCGGGAGATCACCGCGGCCCGCTCCATCCCGCTCATCGCGGACGAGGTGCAGACAGGAGTCGGGCGGACCGGTACCTTCTGGGCCGTGGAGCACAGCGGAATCACCCCTGACGTCATGGTTCTCTCCAAGGCGATCGGCGGCTCCCTCCCGCTGGCGGTGATCGTCTACCACGAGGATCTCGACTGCTGGCCGCCCGGCGCCCACGCGGGGACGTTCCGCGGCAACCAGCTCGCCATGGCGGCGGGCGCGGCGACCCTCGCGTACGTCAGGGAGAACCGGCTCGCCGAACGCGCCGCGCTCCTCGGTGCACGCATGCTGGGACAGCTCCAGGGACTCGCCGCCAACCACCCCTGCATCGGGGACGTCCGGGGCCGGGGCCTCATGATCGGGGTGGAGCTGGTCTCCCCGGAGGCCGACGCCCCGGCTCCGCCCGACCCCGTCCTCGCCAGGGCCGTCCAGCAGGAGTGCCTCCGCCGCGGGCTCATCGTCGAGCTCGGCGGCCGGCAGTCCGCCGTCGTCCGGCTGCTCCCTCCCCTCACGCTCACCGACGAACAGGCCGCGGCGGTCCTCGACCGGTTCGCCGACGCCCTGGCCGCCGCCGAGCGGGGAGCGCTCCTCCGGACAGAATCCGGTCCGTCGCACTGACCCCGGACCCCTTCACAAGGAAGCCCCCACTCGTGAACCCCACCGCACCCGATGCGCCCGAGGCCGACGGCCGTTCCTCCGCCGAGACCCCCCTCACCGTCGAGTCGGCCACGGTGCCGCGGCAATCGGTCGCGAGCCCCGCCGAGACGCGCCCGCCGTCCGCCGGCCAGGCCGCCCCCACCGCTGTCGCCGCCCCCACCGACGACCGGTCCGCCCCCACCGACGACCGGCCCGGCCACCCCGACGACCGGCCCGGCCACCCCGACGACCGGCCCGGCCACCCCGACCATCTCGACCACCCCGACCCGCAGAAGGCGGCCGACGCGGCGGCGGTCGAGAACCTGCTGCGCTGCTGGGTACGGGAGAACGGCATCGCCCGCCCCGACGGCGACGTGCTGCGCGTCCCGCTCCACGTGAGCGGCACCGCCCTGCTCGTACCGCTCCGGTACTGGTCCGCCACCGGCTGGCACCGCTTCGGCATGCCGTTCCTGGAGAGCGCCCCGAGCGGCGCCCCGGCCGTCGAGGCCGTCACTCTCGCGGCCCTCCTCGGCCGGGAGTCCGGCCGCTTCCAGGGCACCGACCTCGTCGGCAGGGTCGCCGATTCCGTCCGCCACACCGCCGAGTTCCTCACCGACCGGCGCCGCCGCCCCGGACCCACCGTCGGCGCAGACCTCTTCCTCACCGCCGAGCAGTCACTCGTCCTCGGCCATCCCCTGCATCCCACCCCCAAGAGCCGCGAAGGGCTCTCCGAGGCCGAAGTCCGGCTCTACTCACCGGAGTTGCGCGGCTCCTTCCCGCTCCACTGGATGGCCGTCGACCGCTCCGTCCTCGCCACCGACTCCGCCTGGACCGAGCAGGGCCGTGTGGTCCCGGCGGGACAGCTCACCGCCCGGCTCCTCGGCGACCTCCCCCTCCCCGACCACACCGTCCCGCTGCCCCTCCACCCCTGGCAGGCACGGGACCTGAGGCACCGTCCGGAGGTCGCCGGCCTCTTCGACGCGGGCCTCCTCCACGACCTCGGGCCCCAGGGCGACTCCTGGCACCCCACCTCCTCGATCCGCACCGTGCACCGGCCCGGCGTCCCGGCCATGCTCAAGCTCTCCCTCGGCCTGCGCATCACCAACTCCCGCCGGGAGAACCTCCGCAAGGAACTCCACCGAGGCGTCGAGGTCCACCGCCTGCTGCGCGCCGGACTCGGCAAGGAGTGGCAGGCCGCCCACCCCGGCTTCGACATCGTCCGCGACCCCGCCTGGCTCGCCGTGGACACCCCGGACGGACACCCCGTCACCGGACTCGACGTCATGCTGCGCCACAACCCGTTCCGCCCCGGCGACGACGCCGTCTGCATCGCCGCGCTGACCGCGCCCCGGCCGTACCCGGGCAGGTCCGGCACGCACTCCCGGCTCGCCGCGACCGTCGCCGCGCTGGCCGCCCGTACCGGCCGCTCCACCGCCGCCGTGTCCGCCGAGTGGTTCCTGCGCTACCTCGACCACGTCGTGCGCCCCGTGCTCTGGCTGGACGGCACCGCGGGCATCGCCCTGGAGGCCCACCAGCAGAACACCCTGGTGCTGCTCGACGCCGACGGCTGGCCGGCCGGCGGGCGCTACCGCGACAACCAGGGCTACTACTTCCGCGAGTCCCACCGCGCCTCCCTGGAGCGCCGCCTCCCCGGCATCGGGACGGTCAGCGACACCTTCGTCTCCGACGCGGTCACCGACGAACGCTTCGCCTACTACCTCGGCATCAACAACGTCCTCGGCCTGATCGGCGCCTTCGGGGCGCAACGGCTCGCCGACGAGCGGGTGCTCCTCGCCGCCCTGCGGCAGTTCCTCGCCGGGGCCACGTCGCTCGGCTCGCCGCTGCCCGCACTCCTCCTGGAAGCCCCCACCCTGCGCTGCAAGGCCAATCTGCTCACCCGCCTGCACGGCCTCGACGAGCTGGTCGGGCCCGTCGACACCCAGTCCGTCTACGTCACGATCACCAACCCCCTTCGCCGTTGAAGGAACACCTCCCTGTCCGAACTGCCGAGAGGAGAGCGCCACTGTGCCTCCCACCGATGCGAGCGCCGAGGACACCCTTGATCTGCGGCTGACCGACGAACTCACCGCGCTGTTCGCGGACGGCGATCCGCCCGGCCCCGCCCCCGACGGCCGGCTCCTCGACTCCCCCGCAGGGTGGGGGCCCGTCACCACCTCCGTCGGTGTCTTCCAACTCGTCCCCGTCCGGGTCGAGCGCGACCTTTCCCTGATCAGCCGGTGGATGAACGATCCTGCCGTCGCCGCGTTCTGGGAGCTCGCGGGACCCGAATCCGTCACCGCCGACCACCTGCGCCCGCAGCTCGACGGCGACGGACGCAGCGCCCCGTGCCTCGGTGTGCTCGGCGGGATCCCCATGAGCTACTGGGAGATCTACCGGGCCGATCTCGACCCGCTCGCGCGCCACTACCCGGCCCGCCCGCACGACACCGGGATCCACCTCCTCCTGGGAGGCGTCACCGACCGGGGCCGGGGCGTCGGCACCGCCCTCCTCAGGGCCGTCGCCGACCTGGTGCTCGACCACCGCCCGCGCTGCGGACGCGTCCTCGCCGAACCCGATCTCCGTAACACCCCCTCCGTCTCCGCGTTCCTCAGCGCCGGATTCCGCTTCGGCGCCGAGATCGACCTACCCGACAAGAGAGCCGCCCTGATGGTCCGCGAACGCGCCCTTCGCGACCTGCTCTGACCGGACCGCCGCCTTGAACACACCGCTCGATCCCTTCCGGTTCACCTCCCGAGGAGTCCCCGTGCCTCAGTCCTCCGTCACCCACGACTCCAGCCACGACGCGGCTCACGACACGGGCCACCACGCGGGCCACGAAGCGGCCATGGCCGCCGAGGGCTCCGCCGCCCTGTTCTCACCGCCCGAGCTGACCGCCCAGGCCTGGGACCGCGCGGCCGGCCGCCTTCTCGCGAAGATGCTCGGGGAATTCGCGTACGAGGAGATCATCGAGCCGCGCCCCGGCGAGGCCGACGGCCTCTACACCCTCACGCTCGACGCCGGCGAGACCCTGATCTTCCGCGCCGCCCGGGGCTCGTACGGCAGCTGGCGCGTCGACGCCGACAGCGTCACGTCGGGGGGCCGGCCCTTCACGGACCCCCTGCGCTTCCTGCTCCTGGCCCGGGGACTCCTCGCGCTCGACGGCGCGACCCTCGGCCACCTCGTCCGCGAACTCACCACCACCCTCGCCGCCGACGTCAGACTCGACCACACCGCGCTGAGCGCCGCGCGCCTCGCCGACCTCGGGTACGCGGAACTCGAAGGACACCAGACAGGCCACCCCTGGATCGTCCTCAACAAGGGCAGAATCGGCTTCTCCGCCCCCGACGCCGCCCGCTGGGCCCCCGAGGCCCGCACCCCCGCCGCGCTCCCGTGGATCGCCGTCAGCACCTCGCTCGCCACCTATCGCGGCGTCCCCGCCCTGCACGCCCCCGACCTGCTCTACGCCCTCGAACTCGACGCGGCCGTCCGCGAGCGCTACGACCGCGTCCTGCGCGACCGGGGCCTCGACCCCGCCACGTACCTCTACCTGCCCGTCCACCCCTGGCAGTGGGACGAGGTGCTCCTCCCGCTCTACACCCCGGAGATAGCCCGGGGAGCGGTCGTGCCGCTGCCCTCCGACGGCGACCTCCGGCTGCCGCAGCAGTCCGTCAGAACGTTCCTCAACGTCGACCGGCCCGACCGGCACACCGTCAAACTGCCGCTGTCCGTCCTCAACACCCTGGTCTGGCGCGGTCTGCCCACCGAACGCACCATCGCCGCCCCCGCCGTCACCGCCTGGGTGCACGGACTGCGCGACGCCGACCCCTTCCTGCGGGACGAGTGCGGGGTGATCCTCCTCGGCGAGGTGGCGTCCGTGGCCGTCGAGCATCCGCTGTACGACCACCTCCCCGAGGTCCCGTACCAGTACAAGGAACTGCTCGGCGCGATCTGGCGCGAACCCCTCCAGGCGCGGCTGGCCCCCGGCGAGCGCGCCCGTACCCTCGCCTCGCTGCTCCAGACCGACCCGCGCGGACGGGCCCTCACCGCCGAACTCGTCACCCGTTCCGGACTGGACCCGGCCGTCTGGCTCGAACGGCTCTTCGCCGCTCTCCTGCCGCCCCTGCTGCACTTCCTCTACCGGTACGGGACGGTCTTCTCCCCGCACGGCGAGAACGCCATCGTGGTCTTCGACGACCAGGACGTGCCGGTCCGGCTCGCGATCAAGGACTTCGTCGACGACGTGAACGTCAGCGCCCGGCCGCTGCCCGAGCACGACACGATGCCCCGCGAGGTGAAGGACGTCCTTCTCACGGAAGAGCCCGGCTTCCTGGTGCAGTTCATCCATTCAGGGCTCTTCGTCGGTGTGTTCCGCTATCTGGCGCCCCTCTGCGAAGAACAACTGGGCGTGTCCGAGGGCGAGTTCTGGTCCCTCGTACGGGCGGAGGTCGTCCGGCACCAGGACCGCTTCCCCGAACTCCGGGAGCGCTTCGAGACGTTCGACCTGCTCACCCCCCGTATCGCGCGCCTGTGCCTCAACCGGAACCGGCTCCACCTCGACGGCTACCGCGACCGCGCGCAGCGCCCGCACGCCGCCGTGCACGGTACGGTTCCCAACCCGCTGGCCTCCCCGCCGGGCGGTGGGTGAACGCCGTTGTCAGTGGTGCACCGTAGGGTGGTCGGGCTATGACGAAGCCAACACTCCCCGAGCTCCTCCATGCCGCCGTGACCTCGGTCGGCGGCGTGGAACGGCCAGGCCAGGTCACCATGGCCGAGGCCGTCGCCGAAGCCATCGACGCCCCGTCCCACCTCCTCGTGCAGGCCGGCACCGGCACCGGAAAGTCCCTCGGCTATCTGGTGCCCGCGCTGGCGCACGGAGAGCGCGTCGTGGTGGCCACGGCGACGCTGGCGCTGCAACGCCAGCTCGTGGAGCGTGATCTTCCGCGTACGGTCGACGCGCTGCACCCGCTGCTGCGGCGGCGGCCCGAGTTCGCCATGCTCAAGGGCCGGTCCAACTACCTGTGCCTGCACCGTCTCCGCGAGGGGATGCCGCAGGAGGAGGACGACGGGCTCTTCGACCAGTTCGAGGCCGCCGCGCCCACCAGCAAGCTGGGCCAGGACCTGCTCCGGATGCGGGACTGGGCCGACGAGACGGAGACCGGGGACCGCGACGACCTCACCCCCGGGGTCTCCGACCGGGCCTGGTCGCAGATCTCCGTCTCGTCCCGGGAGTGCCTGGGGGCGGCGAAGTGCGCGTACGGCGCCGAGTGCTTCGCCGAGCTGGCCCGTGAGCGCGCCAAGCTGGCCGAGGTCGTGGTGACCAACCACGCCCTGCTCGCGATCGACGCGATCGAGGGCGCGCCGGTCCTTCCGCAGCACGAGGTGCTGATCGTCGACGAGGCCCATGAACTGGTCTCCCGGGTCACCGGGGTCGCCACCGGCGAGCTGACCCCCGGCCAGGTCAACCGCGCGGTGCGGCGGGCCGCACGGCTCGTCAACGAGAAGGTCGCCGACGAGCTCCAGACGGCGGCCGAGACCTTCGAGCGGCTGATGGAGCTGGCCCTGCCCGGCCGCCTGGAAGAGGTCCCCGAGGATCTCGGTTACGCGCTGATGTCTCTGCGTGACGCCTCGCGTGCGGTGATCTCGGCGCTCGGCTCGGCCCGCGACAAGTCCGTGCAGGACGAGGACGTCGTACGGAAGCAGGCCCTGGCCGCCGTCGAGAGCGTCCACGGCGTGGCGGAGCGGATCGCCAACGGGTCGGAGTGGGATGTCGTCTGGTACGAACGCCACGACCGGTTCGGCGCCTCCCTGAGGGTCGCGCCGCTCTCCGTGTCGGGGCTGCTGCGGGAGAAGCTCTTCGCGGACCGCTCGGTCGTCCTGACCTCCGCCACGCTCAAGCTGGGCGGGGACTTCAACGGGGTGGGCGCCTCGCTGGGGCTGGCGCCGGAGGGCACGGCGGGCGACGACGTCCCGCAGTGGAAGGGCCTCGACGTGGGCTCGCCGTTCGACTACCCCAAGCAGGGGATCCTGTACGTCGCCCGCCACCTGGCCACGCCGGGCCGGGAGGGCTCGCGCGGCGACATGATGGACGAGCTGGCGGAGCTGGTCGAGGCGGCCGGTGGCCGTACGCTCGGGCTGTTCTCCTCGATGCGGGCCGCGCAGGCGGCGGCGGAGGAGCTGCGGGTCCGGCTGGACGTGCCGATCCTGCTCCAGGGCGAGGAGACGCTCGGCGAGCTGATCAAGGCGTACGCGGCCGACCCCCGGACCTGTCTGTTCGGCACGCTCTCGCTGTGGCAGGGCGTCGACGTGCCGGGGCCCAGCTCGCAGCTGGTGGTGATGGACCGCATCCCGTTCCCGCGCCCGGACGACCCGCTGATGAGCGCGCGCCAGAAGGCGGTGGAGGAGGCGGGCGGCAACGGCTTCATGGCGGTGGCCGCGACGCACGCGGCGCTGCTGATGGCCCAGGGGGCCGGACGGCTGGTCCGGGCGAGCGGCGACCGGGGGGTGGTGGCGGTCCTGGACCCCCGGCTGGCGAACGCGCGGTACGGCAGCTTCCTGCGGGCGTCCCTGCCCGCTTTCTGGTACACGACGGACGGCGCCCAGGTCCGGCGCTCCCTGGCCGCGATCGACGCGAAGGCGAAGGCGGACGGCCTGTGACCGGGGCGGCCGGTCGCTGACGGTGTCAGCCGGTCACTGACGGTGCCGGAACGTGAACGGGGCTCCCGGGACCTCAGGTCCCGGGAGCCCCGTTCGGAGCCGGCAGTGGCTTCCTCACACGCGGCGCAGCACCGCGACCACCTTGCCGAGGATCGTCGCCTCGTCGCCGGGGATCGGCTGGTACGCCGCGTTGTGCGGGAGCAGCCACACGTGTCCGTCCTCGCGCCGGAAGCGCTTGACGGTGGCTTCGCCGTCGAGCATCGCGGCCACGATGTCGCCGTTCTCGGCGACCGGCTGGCGGCGCACCGTCACCCAGTCGCCGTCACAGATCGCGGCCTCGATCATCGAGTCACCGACCACCTTCAGCACGAACAGCTCGCCGTCCCCCACCAGTTGACGGGGGAGCGGGAAGACGTCCTCGACGGACTCCTCCGCGAGGATCGGTCCGCCGGCCGCGATCCGGCCGACCAGCGGGACGTACGACGCGGCGGGCTTTCCTGTCGTGTCGGTCTGCTGGGTGCTGGGCTGGTCGGAGCCCCTGACCTCGTACGCCCGCGGCCGGTGCGGATCCCTGCGGAGGAACCCTTTCCGCTCCAGTGCCATCAGCTGATGGGCCACCGACGATGTGCTGGAGAGACCGACGGCCTGGCCGATCTCCCGCATCGACGGGGGGTACCCACGCCGTTGGACCGAGTCCCTGATGACCTCGATGACCCGCCGCTGCCGGTCCGTGAGACCGGAGCTGTCCGCCCTGATTCCTGGAGGCCTGCCGGGCAGTGACCGGTTGGGCTTGGGCCCCTCCGGGTTCGTGACTGCGTCATTCATTGCATGCACCGGCTCGAGTCGGCTCTGGGAGCGGTCCTGGGCAGTGATGGTGGCACTGTCTGCGGTGGTGGTCACGTCGGGCCCCTCTCGAAATGTTCTCCCTAGCTGGACAACGGTAGTTGCTTTCGAAAGGTTGCGCCAAACACACGTTCGAGTGAAAAACCGAAGAGTGTCTTACGTGTGCGACTTACCAGGTGTATAGCCGGTCCTGACCGGGCCGGCCCGCAGGCGGTCCCCGCGCCGTATCCTCCCACCGGCCGGGCCGGAATCCGGGCCGCCGCGCCCTTCCCGTACCCTCGTGGCCGGTCCTCGCCACCCCGCCCCCGCCGGGGCGCGCCCCCGGGAACGACCCCCGGGGCGACACGCGGAACACGCCGGGGCCTAAGATGCGGAAAACCCCAGATCTAGTGGTTGGATTGTCCCAGCCACCCAGAAGTTGTGGTCCCGGTGCTCGTGGCCGGTAACCATCGCCTATGCTGGGAGTTGCTTCGAGGGGCCCGTTCCGGGCCTCTACGGTGCTGTTCAGTCACGCTGCGAAGGAGGGATGGGAACCATGCACTGTCCCTTCTGCCGGCACCCCGACAGCCGGGTCGTCGACAGCCGCACCACCGACGACGGGACGTCGATCCGCCGCCGCCGTCAGTGCCCCGACTGCTCGCGCCGTTTCACGACGGTCGAGACCGCCTCGCTGATGGTGATCAAGCGCAGCGGAGTGACCGAACCCTTCAGCCGTACCAAGGTCATCTCCGGCGTCCGCAAGGCGTGCCAGGGACGACCCGTCACCGAGGACGCCCTCGCCAAGCTCGGCCAGCGGGTCGAGGAGGCGGTGCGCGCCACCGGCAGCGCCGAGCTGACCACCCACGACGTGGGGCTGGCCATACTCGGCCCGTTGCAGGAACTCGACCTCGTCGCGTACCTGCGCTTCGCATCCGTGTACCGGGCGTTCAATTCGCTCGAAGACTTCGAGGCCGCCGTCGCGGAGCTGCGTGAGCGGCCTCTCTCGGAGGAAAGCGGGACCGGCGACACCTTCGAGGGCCCCGTCCCCGCCACCGTCACCGACTGACCGACCGCGTCCGACCGACCGAGTCCCGGCCCACAGGGCCTGCCCTCGGCCGTCGTGCCGGCCGCTTCGTGACGACACAGGCCTGCCCCGGGCGCGACCGACCGCGCCCGAGGCATCACATACACATGTGCCACGGGAAGAACATGGCACTTCAGTGCGTTTTGTACGTAGGAGGCGGCATGACAGAGACGACGAGCGGACCCGCGCGAGGCACCCGCACCAAGGGAACGAAGGCCGGCAAGGGACTCCGTATCGACCGCATCCACACCTCCCCCGGCGTGCATCCGTACGACGAGGTCAGCTGGGAGCTGCGCGACGTCGTCATGACGAACTGGCGCGACGGCTCGGTCAACTTCGAGCAGCGTGGCGTGGAGTTCCCCGACTTCTGGACGCTGAACGCGGTCAACATCGTCACCAGCAAGTACTTCCGCGGCGCCCTCGGCACCCCGCAGCGCGAGACCGGTCTCAGGCAGCTGATCGACCGGATCGTGAAGACGTACCGGAAGGCGGGCGAGGACTTCCACTACTTCGCGACGCCCGACGACGCGGAGATCTTTGAGCACGAGCTGGCGTACGCCCTCCTCCACCAGGTCTTCAGCTTCAACTCCCCGGTGTGGTTCAACGTCGGCACGCCCCAGCCGCAGCAGGTCTCGGCGTGCTTCATCCTCTCCGTGGACGACTCGATGGACTCGATCCTCGACTGGTACAAGGAAGAGGGGATGATCTTCAAGGGCGGCTCGGGCGCCGGCCTGAACCTCTCCCGGATCCGCTCCTCCAAGGAACTGCTCTCCTCCGGAGGCAACGCCTCGGGTCCTGTCTCCTTCATGCGCGGCGCGGACGCCTCCGCCGGCACGATCAAGTCCGGCGGCGCCACGCGCCGGGCGGCCAAGATGGTCATCCTCGACGTCGACCACCCCGACATCGAGGACTTCATCGAGACCAAGGTCAAGGAGGAGGAGAAGATCCGCGCGCTGCGCGACGCGGGCTTCGACATGGATCTGGGCGGCGACGACATCACGTCCGTCCAGTACCAGAACGCCAACAACTCCGTCCGGGTCAACGACGACTTCATGAAGGCCGTCGAGGCCGGCGGGAAGTTCGGGCTGCGCGCCCGGATGACCGGCGAGGTCATCGAAGAGGTCGAGGCGAAGTCCCTCTTCCGCAAGATGGCCGAGGCCGCGTGGGCGTGTGCCGACCCGGGCATCCAGTACGACGACACGATCAACCGCTGGCACACCTGCCCGGAGTCCGGCCGGATCAACGGCTCGAACCCGTGCAGCGAGTACATGCACCTGGACAACACCTCGTGCAACCTGGCCTCGCTGAACCTGATGAAGTTCCTCAAGGACGACGGCAAGGGCCACCAGTCGTTCGAGTCCGAGCGCTTCGCCAAGGTCGTCGAGCTGGTCATCACCGCGATGGACATCTCCATCTGCTTCGCGGACTTCCCGACGCAGAAGATCGGCGAGAACACCCGCGCCTTCCGCCAGCTCGGCATCGGGTACGCCAACCTCGGCGCCCTGCTGATGGCGACGGGCCACGCGTACGACTCCGACGGCGGCCGCTCGCTGGCCGGCGCCATCACCTCGCTGATGACCGGCACGTCGTACCGCCGCTCCGCCGAGCTGGCCGCGGTGGTCGGCCCGTACGACGGCTTCGCCCGCAACGCCGAGCCGCACAAGCGCGTCATGAGGCAGCACGCGGACGCCAACGGCGCGGCCGTGCGCTTCGACGACCTGGACACCCCGGTCTGGGCCGCCGCCACGGAGGCCTGGCAGGACGTGCTCCGCCTCGGCGAGAAGAACGGCTTCCGCAACGCGCAGGCCTCGGTCATCGCGCCCACCGGCACCATCGGTCTCGCGATGTCCTGCGACACCACCGGCCTGGAGCCCGACCTGGCGCTGGTCAAGTTCAAGAAGCTCGTCGGCGGCGGCTCGATGCAGATCGTCAACGGCACGGTGCCGCAGGCGCTGCGCCGGCTCGGCTACCAGACGGAGCAGATCGAGGCCGTGGTCGCCCACATCGCCGAGAACGGCGTGGTGGTCGGGGCGCCCGGTCTCAAGACCGAGCACTACGAGGTCTTCGACTGCGCGATGGGCGAGCGTTCCATCTCCGCCATGGGCCACGTGCGGATGATGGCGGCGATCCAGCCGTGGATCTCCGGCGCGCTGTCCAAGACGGTCAACCTCCCCGAGACGGCGACCGTCGAGGACGTCGAGGAGGTCTACTTCGAGGCGTGGAAGATGGGCGTCAAGGCGCTCGCGATCTACCGCGACAACTGCAAGGTCGGCCAGCCTCTCTCCGCGAAGAAGAAGGACGAGAAGGTCGCGGAGAAGACCGAGGAGACGATCCGCGCGGCGGTGGAGAAGGTCATCGAGTACCGCCCGGTCCGCAAGCGCCTGCCCAAGGGCCGCCCGGGCCTCACCACCTCCTTCACGGTGGGCGGCGCCGAGGGGTACATGACCGCCAACTCCTACCCGGACGACGGTCTGGGCGAGGTCTTCCTCAAGATGTCCAAGCAGGGCTCGACCCTCGCGGGCATGATGGACGCCTTCTCGATCGCCGTCTCGGTGGGCCTCCAGTACGGCGTCCCGCTGGAGACGTACGTCTCCAAGTTCACCAACATGCGCTTTGAGCCGGCCGGCATGACGGACGACCCGGACGTGCGGATGGCGCAGTCGATCGTCGACTACATCTTCCGCCGCCTCGCCCTCGACTTCCTGCCGTTCGAGACGCGCTCGGCGCTGGGGATCCACTCGGCGGACGAACGCCAGCGCCACCTGGACACCGGTTCGTACGTGCCGTCCATGGACGACGACCTGGACACCGAGACCCTGTCCCAGTCGGCCCCGCGCCCGACGTCCCAGGCCCCCACCACACCGAAGCCCCCGACGGCCCCCGCCCCGACGAACGCGGCGGTGATCCCGGCCCCCAAGGAGGCCCACACCTCGGCCGAACTGGTCGAAATGCAACTCGGCATCAGCGCCGACGCCCCGCTCTGCTTCTCCTGCGGCACAAAGATGCAGCGAGCGGGCTCCTGCTACATCTGCGAGGGCTGCGGCTCGACGAGCGGCTGCAGCTGAAACTGGGCGGAATTGCGTCTGATGCAACATTGAGCATTTGTTGCTGAGGATGCTGAACTGCACATGAGAGAGGGCGTCGGCCATCGGTCGGCGCCCTCTCTGGCGTCTCGGATCTGCGGAGATTCGGGTCGCTGCGTAACCGATGCATCGATGTTGCGTTGAATGCATCGTGACAAGTGCAGCTGATTTGCCGGGTTCGGCGTCCTTAGCGCTGGCCTCGGGCGTCGTACACATCGATCCGGCGGGCCGTGTTTGAGGCGATGCTGGACGGCTGGGCCATGCAGCAGCGGACCCGCTTCCTGAAGGCACAGACAATCCAATCCCGCGTCGACCTGGTAAGACGCTTCGCGGCCTTCACCAAGGAATACCCGTGGCAGTGGCAGGCCGCAGAGGTCGAAGCGTTCATCGACCACCTGCGGTCGGGACAGCGGCCCATCGTGGTCTCGACTGCCCGCGGCTACCAGAATGCCTTGCGGTTGTTCATGGAGTACGTCACCGACGCCAGGTATGCCTGGCAGCAGACGTGCGAGGAGAAGTTCGGCCAGGCGCCGGTACAGATCCTGCACGAGTGGGAACACCGTCGCCCACGTTGCCGAGTACGAAGGCGATTCCCGACGAGGCCCGCTGGCCTATGACGAGGTCCAGGCCCTGTTCGATGCGGCGGATGCACGGGTGGAGGAGATCAGGGCCCGACGGCGCAAGGGCGCGCCGGCCGCGATGCGCGATGCTGTGCTACTGAAGACCGTCTACGCTTACGCGCTGCGGCGGCGGGAAGCATGGGGCCTGGATTTGTCTGACCTCCGACACAATCCGCGAGCCCGGAACCACGGCCGGTGCGGTGCCCTATACGTCCGATGAGGCAAGTCCTCCAAGGGCAGTCCGCCCAAGCGACGGACCGTGCTCACCGTTCCGGAGATGGACTGGATCGTTCCCGCGCTGGAGCAATGGATCGATGAGATCCGACCCGCCTTCAGCCCGGGGAAGCTTTCGGGGATGTGGGTCACTGAGCGCCAGAGCCGCCTCTCGTGTCGGGCGGTGAATGAGGCGTTCGAAGGAGCGCGCGACGCTGCTGGGCTGCCGAAGGAGCTTGACCTCCACTGCCTCCGCCATTCCTATGTTACGCACTTGATCGAGTTCGACTATCCGGAGCGCTTCGTCCAGGACCAGGTCGGTCACGAGTGCGCGTCCACGACCGCGCTCTATACGGGGGTGAACGACGAGTACCGCAATCGTCTGCTGAAGCGTTCCCTGGACCGCCGCGCTGAAATGTGGGGTGCGCCCTGAACCGGAAGATGGGCTACGAGTGGCACCTTCGCAAGGTAATGGCCGACCGGGGGATGTTCGCCACGACCGATCTCGTGCCGCTCCTCGCCGAGCGCGGAGTGCACTTGTCCCGGGAACAGGTCTTCCGCCTAGTGACCCAGTCGTCCCAGCGGATGTCCATGGACACCCTGGCAGCTCTCTGCGACATTCTCGACTGCCAGGTCAGGACCTCATCGAGATCACAGTGGTTAACCAGCAGATTCGCAAGACCGGTTCTGGTGAGAGCGGTCGAGCGCTTCCGCAGGTACGCCGTACATCCATCCGGCGACCCGGAGGGACTGTGACGGGCATGACCGATTCGATGGCCGCAATCGTGGAGTTGCTGAGAGAAGCCCTGCCCGGGGCAGACGCCGATTCGCTCACCCTGCACGTTACCGATCTCCGTCTCAAGGGCTCCACCGCCCGTGACCTCCTTGGGTATCTCCAGGACTTCCCGGATGCACTGTTCTCGGGACGATCTGACGGGCCAGCTACACGCCTCCGGCTTGTCGTTGACTTCCCCGCCGTCCAGCGAGCCCGGTGTGTGAGCTATCGCCGAGTCAAGACGCTGCGGCACTGGCTTGGTGACGGCCGGGCCTGCGGCACCTGCTACGGCAAAAATCATGTTCAGACCTGCGTCCGCTGCGGTGACCTGCGCCAAGTTGTTCGGCGGCAGGAGGATGGCGGTGCCGTCTGCACCAAGTGCCAGCGCCGGGACACGTCTTTCTGGCGAGAGTGCCGCGTCTGCGGCAAGACGGCACCGGTGGTCGGTCGCCGGGACGGGGAACCGCTCTGCCGGAACTGCCTGCCCAGACGCCTCCAGACTCGTTCAACTTGCCGTCATGACCAGCCTGTTCATGCCCACACTGATCAGGGTCCCCTATGTCGTCGCTGCTACCACGAGTCGACAGCTGTCAACTGCGAGAGGTGCGGACGGGTAACAGTGCGCCGCCGCCGTGATCCGGGCTCTGGAGCGCTGGTCTGCGAGTCCTGCTGGAACCCGCTCGTGCTCACCTGTGTCGACTACGGTCAGGAGCGGCCTTGCCCGCGGGGCGCCAGGAAGGGTGAGCCGCGTTGCGTGACCTGTTGCTCGCGCCGACGGCCGAGGCGGACCTGCACATTGTGCGGAAAGCCCAGAGTGATCCACGCGCGGCTCCCTCAGGGGGAGGTATGCAACCCCTGCCACACGAAGATCCGCAGAAGGCCGGCTCGATGCTCCGAGTGCTCCGCCACCCGTCCCTTCATGGGCAAGAACACTGCGGGTCGGCTGGTCTGTGGTCCGTGCGCTGGCGATAGCCGTGACTGGATCTGCCGTCGGCGCGGTCGCTTCGATGCCCTCTTCTACGATGGTCTTTGCCCACATTGTGTTGCCGATCACCGGCCACGCCGACTTCTCTCCGGCCCGGACGGATGCCTCCGGCCACAACTGACGCCTCTGCTCGCACTCTTTAACGTCGAGTTGGACCCATACCAGATCCTGCTCTGGCTCTCCCGATCGGGCTGGGGAAGTCTCCTGGGTCGCCTGGCGAGAGACCATGAGGAGATCACCCACACCATGCTCGACGGGCTGCCCTCCCGCCAGCAGCATGTCCAATACCTGCGTACAGTCCTGGTGGCTGCGGGCGTGCTACCTGTACGCGACGAACAGATTGACGGCATCCCGCCCTGGCTCGACGCACTACTTGCGGCCCAGCCGCCCCACATCACCAGGCTGATCCGCCCTTATGCATCCTGGTCTGTACTGCGTCGTGCTCGTGGCCACAGTATGGGCCGAGCTTCCACACCGAGCGTCCGGAAGTACGCCCGATCCCGCATTCTCATCGCCGTCAGGTTCCTGAGGAGGCTCGACGAACAGCAGTTGAGCCTGGGCGCGATCACGCAGCGGCGCGTGGACGCCTGGCTAGACGCGGGCACCACCACCCACCTCCGCCTCCGTGACTTTCTACTCTGGGCGCACGGCCGCCAACTCGCCCCTGAACTCCACGTCCCATGGCTCGGCAGTCAGGAGGATCCTGACGATTTCCCCGACGATCACGAAAGGTGGCGACTGCTCAGGGAATGCTTCACCGAAGAGGACATCCCGCTGCACCGACGAGTCGCCGGCTCCCTTGTCCTGCTCTACGGCCAACGGCCACAACACATCGTCACGCTCACTCGTTCCCACGTTACGACACGAGGCAGGGATACCTATCTCAGCTTTGAACGCCACCCCGTGCTGTTGCCACCCCCGCTCGCGGAGATCGTCCAACGGCTCGCGGAAGCTGAGCCGTTCGGACGGCGGCCCATTATCCGAGAGCACAGCTCTGGCAGCAAGCTGCTGTTCCCTGGCTTCCGACCCGGAGCGTCCATGGATCACGGACGCCTCACCAAGCAGCTCAACGCCCTCGGAATCCGCGTCCGTCCGGCCCGTAACAGCGCCTTGTGCTCGCTGGCAGGTGACCTTCCCGCGCCCGTTGTCGGCGAACTCCTCGAGTCCACATGACTACCGCGGTCCGATGGGGCCGGCTCGTCAAGCGGGACTGGGCCGCCTACCTCGCGGCACGTTGCGACGAGGAAACCTGACCAGGGACAACAATAAGGGAGGTACCGACGCGTTGGGATGGCTCCCTTGCGAGAGCCATCGCGATCAGCCTGTTGCGGTGCTTCCGTTTCCTGCGGTGGATCAGAGGGAGACGTCCGCGATATGACGTCGGGACAGGTTGATCGTGGCCTTCTCATCGGAGCGGGCGGCGATCCCGCGGCGCGGCTTCATTCGGTTGATGTCCGTTCGACGGTGTTGCGCTGCTTGGATGCCCCTGACTGAAGCCAGCGGCCTGTCGCCCTCGCTGCCGCATTCGGCCAGGACCACGTCCGGCCTCGTGTGAAGCCGTCCACGGTGTCGGAAGCCCCAGGCGCTGCGGCACGTACCATCGCAGCACGTAGATACCAACTGGTGAACCCCCGGCATGATTTCCATCATGCTCGAAAAAAGAGGACCGTGGGCCCGCCATGGCCGGGTGCCGCTGTGCGCGACACCACGTCTCACCGCCTACCGGGACGAGGTCACGCTTCCACACGGCGAGCGAGGCACCTACGACTGGGTGCACGTGCCAGACCAAGTGCGGGTGGCTGCGTTGGTCAACGGGGCGCTTCTCGTGGTCGAGCAGTACCACTACCTCGCCGGACCGATGTGGCAGTTGCCGGGAGGGTCCGTGGATCCGGCGGACCGCAGCAGTCGCATAGCCGCGCAGCGGGAACTGGCGGAGGAGACTGGCTACCGCGAGGGACGGTGGGGCGACAGGGGATCGCTCCACGCCTTGCCCGGGCTCACGCCCGCCCGCGTGCACTTGTGGAGCACGATCGATCCCGCGCCGTCCCGAGCCGCGCCTGAGCCCGTGGAAGCGGACATAGTGGTCCGTCACATTCCCTTGCATGAGGCGGTTTTCGCGGTGCGGGACGGGCGTCTGCGGTGTGCTGCCAGCGCGGTCCTGGTGATGATGCTCGCTATGGAACCGAGTCCGTGACTCCGTCAGCTCAGGTCGCCCCGCGCGTCCAGGTCGAAGTCCTCCTCACGGCCTGCGAGCCGGTCCTCGCATCGCTTCAGTTCTGCCTTGAGATCAGCACGCCGTTGTGGGGCGAGCGCGGTCCGATCGAGCATTCCCCGCAGGGCATCTCGTCGGATCAGGAGGTGGACAAGACGCTCAGGGCTTATAAACCGCTCCGTGTACGCGTACGCGGTCTGGTAGTCCTGCTGGGCAATGCTCAGCCGTGCCCTGAGGCCCGTTCGGATGTCGCGGCGCTGCTTGCTGAACTTGCGATCGAGTTGGTCCAAGGCGGTGCTTGCCTCGTCGACGCGTGAGGTGCGCAGGGCACAGAGCACGTAGTTGGCCAGTACCTCGAAGCGTATGTTGTCGGACTTCTCCACTGCCTTTTGAGCAAATTCATAGGCGGTTTCCATGTTGCCGCAGAGGTACTCCACCCGTGACGTGCGGTGGCTGACCATCTCGGCGCGATCGATGTCCGCCAAACGCACGAGCAGTGAGAGTGCTGTGTCCCGGTCGCCCAACTTGCAGGCGATTTGGACCTTCATGTCCACGACGTATCGGTTGTCGGGCTGCTTCTCTTCCGCTCGCGAGATGTGCTCGTCAGCGCGGGTCAGATTGCCCAGGCGAAGATAGCAGTCGGCCATCTCGCGGTGGATCGCCATGCCGCCGCGTCCGCTGTCGAGGGCCTTCTGATAGTGGTTCAGGGCCTCTCGGTGCTCGCCTCTATGTCTTTCCAGGAAGCCTGTGAGGAAGAACGCGTCGCGCATCTGGCCACGCTTCCTGAGCTCTGCGACGTGGTCGCCCGCCTCCGCATAGTCGCCGAGCTTCACATGGGCGCGAATGAGCGTCGTCCGGGCTTGGTGGATGCCGGGATCGGAGCTGAGCGCGTCGGTCGCCATGTCCACAGCACGCTGGTACTCCTGCTCGTGATAGTACTGCTCGGCCAGCCTTACACGGTCGGTGAGCAGCGCGTACGCCCGCGGAGTGGACTGCTGGCCAGCCTTGTCTATGGCGCGAAACAGGGTGCGTTGCAGTGCCAAGTAGTCCGTTCCGTCCTCGGACTGGGCCAGAAACTTGTCGAGTCTGGTCGCGACCGCTCCGTACTCAGCCTTGCTGCAGGCGCCGAACTCGCGGCGGATCGCGTCTACGGCGGGTCCGGAGACCTCGTACCAGCCGCCGACGGTCGGGACGATCAGAGAGACGTCGATGAGATGGACTAGGGCCTTGTCGATTCCGTCCTCCGAGGTGCTGGTTGCCTCCTGTAGGACGGAGAGTGGCAGCGGGCTGTTCGCTGCTATGACGCGGAGGATCCTCTGCTCCAGGTTGCTGAACTTGTTCTGTTTGAGATAGCTGGTGAGCGGCGACGCGCCGAAATCCGAGAGCATCTTGCCGCGGATCGCGAGGTCAGGCCCGTAGGCCGTGATCAGTTCGAGCGCGAACGTGACCGAGGGGGGATAGCCGCGGACTGCTGCGGTAACCTCCTTGACGGTCGCGGGGGCCAGGGCGATCTGACGGGCCTTCGCCATGAGGCCTACGAGACGGCTGATGTCCGCATCTTCCAGGGGGCGGAGATGGACCACGCCGAGAGCGCGCATTCCTCGCGCGATGAAGTGATCTGGCGAGGGCCGCCTGTTCGTGAGCAACGCGGTGACGATGTCCGGGTACTGGCTCAGCGACTCGATCAGGTCGAGGACGTACGGTGCGATGTCGCCGTCGTTGTCCAGGAGCCCACCTTCGTCATGGAGCACAGGCATCTGGTGGTATTGGCAGATTTCCTGGAACTTGACCAGCGCATGTGCAAGGGCCTGAGCGTCGCCTAGCGCGGTGATCTCTCTCGTCCGCTGTAGAGACTCCTCGGGGGTCTCCGACGGATCGACGAGCGCGGAGAGCTTCGCGGCGAGGGCCTGCACGGTGTCGCCGGGTTCCACACCGATGACAAGGAGGGTCTCAAGGTCCAGCGACTCGCGGACCATCTTGGTCAACGTGGAGCGTCGGCCGATACGGGGAAGCCCTGTCACGCAGGCGACCTGGCTCTCTGCTCCCGGTTCCGGCGCGGAGTACACGTCCTGGAGCGCAGCGATCTCGGCGGACCGGCCAACAAAGCGGGGGCTCTGGCCTTGACGCACCAGATCGTCGATGAGCGCTCTGATCCTGCGTGCGGCGGGCTTCGCAGCGATCGTCGTAATGTGCTTGGTACGGTTCAGCCACTCCGGCAGATCCTCGGGCGCAATGTGCGGGTCCAGGCGGACCACCAGGACGTTCTTGATCCGCCCCATTGCTGTCTGGAAGCGTGCCTCACGGATCTCGTGTCTCACCCAGGGAGAGGCCAGGGCTGCCTTGCTGAGGAAGAAGACGAAAGCCGCTGATTCTTTGAGGGCCTCGTCAATGGAGCCGAGGATGTCGCCACCGTCGTGGAACGACCGGTAGTCGATCGTGGCAAAGGCGCGGCCGACCTCAGACGCTACTTCTCGTACGAAGGCGGCGTCCTGGGTCGAGTAGGAGAAGAACGCCTTGATCACGAGACGGCCGGTCCTCTCGGGGCGGGCGGCTGGGACGCGAAGGACGCTTGGGAAGCCTGGGCAGGGACGACCATTGGTGGCCCGATTAGATCCGCCGCCCCTGCCACATCGCCCAGCACCTGTGCCAGTTCCAGGAGAACCAGACGCAATGAGTCGAGATCGGCTCGGAGAGCGCCGATCTCCTGCCAGGTGTTCTCGTGCTCGGCGGCGGAACGGCCAGCCGGCGCGGAGCTCTCCCAGGCCGTGAGTTGTGGATGCCACTTGCTGAGGACAGGCCGCACTGCCCTGTTGAGCACGGTGACGGCGAGGACCCCGAACGACACTTCATTGCGCACTCCGGGCGGTGCGACGTCGGGGCCGTACCTTTTGAGGATGTCACGGACCGTCGCGAAGAGGACGTACATAGAGGTCAACGCCTCGCGCGCCGAACCCTCCTCCTCGCGCAACGGGGCGACAGAGACCCGCGTCACAAGTTCCACGTAGAGCTCCCAGGCAGCCCTCTGCTCGGCGTCGTCGGGCTCCCACTCACCACCAATCTCGCCCAGGAACGGAATGGTGATCTTGACGTTCAGCCGCTTCGGCCGCATGCGCCCCCCATAAAGGTGTCGACCCGTCAGATGCTAGATCAGCCACCGGAGTGTTGGCGGGCGGACCACAGAGAAAGAGGGGTAACAGCAGGATCGCGGCGATGGCAGGTCCCGACGTCACTGAGTACGGCCACGCATGTGTTTTGAGCGAGCTGGCGCACGGCTGGGCGAGGGCTCGAAAGGAGATTCATCTGAATACCGCAGCCCAGGAATAAGTGATCTCCACCAGTAGCCAGAAGCACGGTCTCTCCGAGGGAGGGGCGCCGGCCACAAGCCGGCGCCCCTTCCTTTTTATAAGCGGATAACTCAACCTCACGTCACCAGGTCGTGACTCTTGGGGCATCCTAGATGACGGGCCCGGCCCGGTTGCCTGACTTCCATGCCGTGGGCAGGTCCCGGTCGGCAGGCCGACAGTGGATGACCTTGCCGTGGCTGGTGTGATCACGGCGTCAGCGGGTGCCCATGATCGTGGCGAAGTGTTCTGGGTCTGCGTCGAAGCCTTTGAGGGATGGGTGGAATTCCCAGGCGCCTGAGGGGGTGCGGAGGAATTCTGCGACCGTGGCTGCTGTGGAGTCCGCGACCTCGGTGAAGGTGTGTTCCAGGAGTTCTGTGTAGCCCTCGGCGAAGCGTATTTCGGGGGAGGCTATGTCGGCGAAGGTGCGGCGTCTGTTGTGTTGTTGGATGGCTACGCCCACGACGACCCGGCCGAGGGACGCGCTCATGCGGTCCAGTTCCAGGGTCATCTCCTCGTCGGTGCCGAAGCCCTGGCCCGTGCGGCTGTCGCGGTTCAGGGTGATCGTGCCGTCGGGGGAGCGGCTGCCGAAGTGGACCAGGTAGACCGGCTTGCCCGTCGGGTCGGCCGCTGTGTAGGTCGCCGCGACGATGTCGAGGTCGTGGTCCGCTTCGCCGAGGGCGCTCGGGTTCCACTTCAGCGTCACCTCGACCTTCGACACCCCTTTGTTGAAACCGCTCACCTGTTTGTCCCCCTTGTCCGAACCGGGCCGCGGATCCCCGGGCCTTGTACGCAAGGCTAGACCCGGGTGCCGACAACGCAGGCGTACATATGGCCAGTTGACGCCACCTTGGCCGGTACTCGCCAGCCGGCCGCGAGGGCGTTCAGTGCGGGATGCGGAGCGGTGGTCGCTGGGTGATCTCCTCGCGGAACAGTTCGATCGCGCTGCTCACCTGACGCATCAGATGGGTGTCCTCGATCCGGTCGAGGTAGAGGCAGCGCCGGGCCAGGCCCTCCAGTTCGAAGGCGAAGCAGAGCGACATCAGCGGGTTGACGAAGAGTTCGCTGTTCCGGGTGCGCGACGTGAACCGTACGTCCCCGAAGTCGCCCCGCACGGCCGCCGCTATCGACCCGTTGACGATGCTCGGACGGACCGGAGTGTTCGCCTGCGCGTGGGCCACCGCGTCGAGGAAGAGCGCGCCCTCCTTGGACGTACGGGGGATCGAGAACGCGCCCAGGTAGGCGCCGTCGCGCTCCAGCGCGGCGATGTTCTCCAGCACCAGACCGTGGCTCACCCCGTGGTACGCGTCGATGCCGAAGCCGACCGACATCACCAGCCGCTGAGGGCCGTCGATCCCGGCCAGCGCGGCGACGCTCGCCAGATCCTCCTCCGGGGTGCCGAGCCCCGACTCGTCGCCGCGCATCAGGATGTCCGTGCCGCCGTCCACCAGGACGACCGCGTCGATGCCGTACGCCTCGATCACCGCCCGGTAGGCGACCCGCAGCGGCTGGACCCCGACACGTGCGAACGCGTGGACGGTGCTCGGGTAGCCGTGGAGGTCCAGCCACTGCGCGAGCGTGCGCTCCGGGAAGTACGTCTGGTGGAGGGACGTCTCCGAGGTGACGACGGCCACGTCCGGGGCGAGCCAGGCGTCGAGCGGGAGTCCTTCGATCGCGCTGAACGTCAGGTTCGCGAGATGAACCTCCTTGCCCTGGTGCAGGAGGGACAGCGCGAGGGGCAGACCCGCGTAGATGTCGAATCCGCCGCCCGCCCCGGCGACGAGGACACGTTCGGCCGGCTCCAGCCGTGCGAAGAGTTCAGGGGTGTGCAGTGCCGTCATGACGATCATTGTGCGGGGGTGAGGAGGAGGGGTTCGGTGTGGCGGGGAGCATAGACGGAGTCGCGCGGGAGTGACCGGCGACACGCCGGGGCCCGTACGATGGCGCGGTGCTGGTCAAGTGGACCCGTTGCACCGTGATCGACCGTAGAGGGTACGAACGCGGACAGCGGAAATGGGCGGGGTTGCTCGGTGAGCCGGGGTTCCGGGGGCAGGGCGGGGGATGGAGCAGGGTGCGGCCCGGGGTGGCCCATGTCTTCTCGTTCTGGGAGAGCAGGCCGTTCTACGACTCCTTCATGGCACGCTCGCACGACCGGCTGGCCGCCGCGCAGTCGGGGACGTACCGGGAAAATCAGGTCAAGCTGTTCGATCACCGGTTCGATGTGAAGACCGGCTTCGAGCCGCGGTTCACGGACGCCGACGTGGTGCGGGTCGCGCACTGCAAGGTCCACGAGGACCGGGTCGAGCACTACGCGCTGATGCAGGAGAAGGTGTGGAACCCCGCCATGGCCGGATCGCCCGGCATGTTGCGCGGGCTGTTCGGCGAGGCGCCGGGGAACGAGTTCATCGTCCTGTCGATGTGGCACTCCGCCGCCGAACACGGGAAATACCGGGCCGAACGGGTCGAGCGGCTGACCCTGCGCGCGCAGACGGCCGCCGACGTGGCGGCGCTCGCGGGAGACATCATCGCGCTCGAACCGTCCTGGACGGTGTAGCGGTGTAACGGTGTAGAGGACGGACCGTGCGGATGCCGGCGTGGGTGGTGGGTGCTGGGGACGGTGGGGGCGGTGGTACGTAAATCGTCCTGGGTCGTGCCTAAGGGCCCTCCCCGCGTGCCGGGTGGATCCGGACCGATCTAGGGTCGTGGCATGGCACGACCGCGGCGCATCGTTCTGGTCCGGCACGGCGAGTCGGAGGGCAATGCCGACGACACCGTGTACGAGCGCGAGCCCGACCATGCCCTGAAGCTCACCGAGCGGGGCCGGCGGCAGGCCGAGGAGACCGGCGCCGAGCTGCGCGAGCTGTTCGGGCAGGAGCAGGTCAGCGTGTACGTGTCGCCCTACCGCAGGGCCCACGAGACCCTGCGCGCGTTCTCCCTCGACCCGGATCTGGTGCGCGTACGGGAGGAGCCCAGGCTGCGCGAGCAGGACTGGGGGAACTGGCAGGACCGGGAGGACGTACGCCTCCAGAAGGCGTACCGCGACGCCTACGGGCACTTCTTCTACCGCTTCGCCCAGGGGGAGTCGGGTGCCGACGTCTACGACCGGGTCGGCGCGTTCCTGGAGAGCCTCTACCGCAGCTTCGAGGCGCCGGACTCGCCGTCGAACGTCCTGCTGGTGACCCACGGGCTGACCATGCGGCTGTTCTGCATGCGGTGGTTCCACTGGTCGGTCGCGGAATTCGAGTCCCTCTCCAACCCCGAGAACGCCGAGACCAGGACGCTGCTCCTCGGGGAGGACGGGCGCTACGCCCTGGACCGGCCCTTCGCGCACTGGCGTACCCCGGAGCCGTACGGAATGACCAAGTAACCGGCGGTATTCACCCGGTAGAGTGCCTCGCGATGACCGTGGATTCCGATTCTGACCTTGATAACGCGACCCGGAGTGGTCGCTTCGCCCGTGCCCTCGGCAGCCTGAGTGGTCTCTCCGTAGGAGATGCCCTCGGCTCCCAGTTCTTCGTCCCTTCGAACTATCCCCTGCTGGCGCGCCGCGAGCCGCCGCCCGGCTCCTGGCAGTGGACCGACGACACCGAGATGGCCGTGTCCGTCCTGGCGGTGCTCGCCGCGCACGGCCGGATCGACCAGGACGCCCTCGCGCACTCGTTCGCGGACCACCACGACTTCGACCGCGGGTACGGCCCCGCCGTGAACCGCATGCTCAGGCTGGTCCGGGAGGGCGGCGACTGGCGTGAGCTGGCCGCCGGGCTCTTCGACGGACAGGGCTCCTGGGGCAACGGCGCGGCCATGCGGGTCGCGCCGCTCGGCGCGTGGTACGCCGACGACCCCGAGCGGGCCGCGCGCGAGGCGGAATTGTCCGCCCACCCCACCCATCAGCACCGCGAGGCCGTCACGGGGGCCGTGGCGGTGGCCGTGGCCGCCGCGCTGGTGGCGGATCCCGCCGGGCCGCCCTCCCCGGAGGCGCTGCTC
>NZ_WWJY01000544.1 GCF_009865405.1 Streptomyces sp. SID3212
GGTCGAGCCGTTCGGCACCGGAGTAGAGCGGCCGGGGCGGCTCGGACACCGCCGCCGCGACCTCGCCGACGGTGGCGTGCGGGGACAGCCGCAGCAGATGGTCGCGGCGGACACCGTCCGCGCTGTCGACGGTGGTGAGAGTGAGATGCACGTCAGCTCTTTCCACGGGCCGCGGGCGCCGCGCCCGCGGCGGACGCCCCTGCGGCGGAGACGCCGGCGGTGCCGGACTCGGAGGGCTCGGCGAGATCGTCGTCGCCGGGCCGGGGGAGGGATGCGGGGGCGGAGGGCCCGGTCCGCCGTACGGCGGGTGGTGTACGGGTGCCGGGGTGCTCCGGGCTCTGCGGTACGGCGCTGGCCCCGACGGTCGCCTCGGGTTCCTCGAACTCGTCGGGAGTGACGGCGACGGGCCTGGGGCGTGTGGCGCCCGATCCAGCGGGGGCGGTGCCCGAACCGGCCCCGGAGCGTGCGGAGTTGACCGTTGCCGTAGCGTCGCCCGCGCCTGTCCGCTCACCGTCGCTCGCCGGGCCGGGAGCGCTGATGTCGGCCCCGGCCCCGACTCCTGCCCCAACCCCGACCCCGGCCGCGTCGTCGTAAGGAGGCAGGGTCGGGAGGGCCCGTACGACGGCCCGGGTCAGCGGCAGCGCGTCGACCCGCAGCGACGGCGCGGCGCCGTGCACCTCCAACAGGCCCTCCGGGGAGGCTTCGAGGAGCAGTGCGCGCCCCCGGCCCACCCCCAGACACAGCAGCCTGACCCCGTCGGGCACCGGCGTCCGTGGCGGCTCGGCGCACACCACGTACGTGCCGACCGGCGCGGCCAGCACCTCCGCGGCCGTGCGGCCCGCGTATCGCGGGTGCACCCCCGACGCGACCTCCACGGACCCGGCGGGAAGCCGCGCGTCGAGCTGCGCGGCGAGCGACTGCACCACCGCACGGGCGGTACGGGGGACGCCCAGGACCGCGACGGTGGCGGGAGAGGCGTGCAGATCGAGCAGTACGGCACGTCGGCCGTCGGTCCCGACGCAGCAGAGCAGGGGCGGGGAGGCGGGAGAAGCCGGTGACGCCGGGTCCGACACACCGTCGGCACCTGCCGGTTCGCCCGCCACCTCGGCGTCCGGTTCCTCCGCCGTCGCCACGTCCGACCGGGCGATCCACCACAGCCGGGGCTCCGCGTCGTCGGCGGCCCAGGGCTCGGGCAGGTCGGGCACCGTGCCCGAACCAGTCTTCCCGACCGCCGTGTTGTCGGACCGTCCCGTCACCAGCACACCGACCAGGTCGGGTCCGAGCAGCGCCCCGTACGGTGCGAACCCCGGGTGGAGCCGTGCCGCCAGGCGTACCGCCCGCTCCGCGTCGGCCCATCCGGCCCGGTCGCGCAACAGGCGGCCGAGCAGCCGCACCCGCCGCCGGTAGCGCAGCTGGGCACGGACCGGCTCACTGAACGCCCGCCTCGTGAGGCGTACTTGACGTGCCGTCCGACGCCACACCGCCCGGGGGCCGCCCGCCCGGCGCACCAGCCAGAGGGTGAGCGTGATGAACAGGACCAGGATCCCGGCGAGTCCGAGCCACTGGGCCGTCCCGCCCGACGCGCTCACGCGGCGTTCCCGCTCAGCTCCGCGCGGAGCGCCCGGATCCCGTGGTGCGTACGGGACTTGACCGTCCCCCTCGGGACACCGAGCAGCCGGGCGACGTCCTCGCCCGGCTGACCCAGGAGATGGACCCGGGCGACCGCCTCCCTGCGCGGCGGGTCCAGCGTGCGCATCGCCTCCACCAATAGACTGCGTTCGCTGATCTGTTCGGCGTGGTCGGGGACCGACGCGGGCGCGGCGGCCCCGAAGTCGGCCGTGGAGAGACCGACCGGGACGGCCCGGTCCTTGCGCCTGGCGTCGATCACAAGATTGCGCGCCACCCGGAACAGCCACATCCTGATCGGCCTGTCCTGCCAGTCGAGCCGCCCGGCGAGCTGCCACGCCCGCAGGAGCGTCTCCTGGACGATGTCCTCGGCGCCCTGGCTGTCGCGGCCCATCAGGCCCGCGACGTAGTGGCGCAGGCTGTCGCGCTCGGCGAGCAGCAGGGGGAGTGTGCGGTCGCCCGGGGGCGGGGCGTGGGCCG
Organism: Streptomyces sp. SID3212; assembly: GCF_009865405.1. GTDB lineage: Bacteria > Actinomycetota > Actinomycetes > Streptomycetales > Streptomycetaceae > Streptomyces. The sequence goes on from NZ_WWJY01000544.1 coordinate 2,107, forward strand.
CCGACGGCTCCTCGCCGGTGTGCTCGATGCCGGTGTGTCCGATGTCGATGCGTGGCATGGCCTCAGCCCCCTGGTTCCCTCGGGAGTGGCGTACGGAATGAGTGGCGGACGAGAGGAGGATAGGCGGTGGGCGGTTCGCCCGGTGTCGGCCCCGCACGGCTCTGAACTGGGCATCTGCGCGCCGATCATGACGAACCGCCGGGTTGTGCGGGTCGTGTTAACCAACCGTTTTCCCAATGTGCGTGGAGCGGTGTCGGTGGGGACCGAGATCCTCGGAGTATCGCCTTCCGCTCAGCGGTTCGCCCTCGCTTCCCTTACCTTCGCCTCCATCCGATCCGTACGGAGCCCACGTGCCGTCCTTCCGCAACACGCCCCCCTCCGGACGGCCCCAGGACCCCGCTCCGGGCCGGGCGGGCGGTTTCGCCGAGACGTTCGCCCGCCGCCCGTCACTGCCCCGCCGGGGTCTGCTGCCGGGATCGCGGGTCTGGGCGACGACGGCCGTCGCCGCCGCCCTCACGGGTGCGGGCATCCTCACCGTGCCGCTGCTCGCCTCGATCGACCTGACCCCCGACTCGGGTGGGTCCAGCACCAGCGTGGTCGAGGCGGCGGCCGAACGGGAGCAGCCGGGCACCGCCACCCCCTCCCCTTCCGCCACCTCGTCGGAGGAGCGGGCGGACCGGTCGCCCGCCCCGCGAGAGGGCGGTGGCGGCGGGGGTGCGTACATCCCGCCGAATCCCGGTGTGGGCGCGGGAGTCGCACCGCCCGCCGGTGGTGGGGTGCCGGCCGGCTCGGACGGGCCGAAGGAGCAGCCCAAGGGCGGGCCGAAGTCGACGCCTGCGGGGAAAGACTCTGACGCGAAGGGTACGGAGCAGGGCGGCGGGTCCGCGGGCGGCTCCGAGGCCGGGAGCGGCGGAAGCGGTACGGGCAGTTCAGGCAGTACGGGCAGTAGCGGAGGTACCGGCTCGGGCGGCAAGACGCCGGTGAAGCAGGCCCAGGGCGCGGCTCAGACCGCGCCGCAGGGCGTGCGGCTGGTGGGTGTGGCCTCGGGCCGCTGCATCGATGTCACCGACTCCCTCGACGGCAAGGGCAGATCGGGCACCCGGCTCCAGCTGTGGGACTGCAACTCCACCAAGCAGGCCAACCAGGCGTGGTCGTTCCGTTCGGACGGCACCGTCCGCTCGATGGGCCTGTGCATGACCGTGGCGGGGAACTCCAAGAGCAGCGGGGCCGCCATCCAGCTGGCGACCTGCAACGGCGGCCCCGGCCAGCAGTTCTACCTCGCGGGCCCCGGCGATCTCGTCAACAGCTCCGCCGACAAGTGCGTGGACGTCCTCGACAAGGGCACGGCCTCGGGCACCAAGTTGCAGCTGTGGACCTGCAAGGGCACGTCCAACCAGAAGTGGTACAAGGGCTGACCGCCGCTGCCGGCACCTCGGGGCCGTCGTGGTGGCGGTGGACCACGCCTCTCGTCACGCGCCCGGGAACGCGATCGGCATGTCCATCAGCACGCTGTGCTTGACGATCTTCCACTCGCCGCGGACCCGGCGCAGATCCGTGTCGTAGTAGCCGGACTCGATCGGCTCGACCGTGCCCTGCGCGCCGGAGACCCCGGCCGGCCAGCCGCCGGCCGGGCGCGCGGACGCCTGGACCCGGAAGACGACGAACTGGGCGTTGAGGTGGGCGCGGTCGCCGTCGACCTCGATGAGGTGGTCGTGGGTGGTGTGGTGGCTGGTGCCTCCTTCGGGATGCGGGGCCATGAGGTGGGTGACCGCGTACTCCACGCCCGCCCCGCCGATCAGGGGCTCGCCGACCGGCTGGTAGTGGTCGGGGCCGGTCCTGGTGAAGATCCGTACGACCGCGTCGTCGGTGAACAGACCTCCCTGGGTCCTGCCGTCGCGCCGGTCCGTCGCACGGACATAGCGGGCCAGGACCTGCTGGACCTCGCGCTCGTCGCTCATGGGGGGTGTCCTTTCGTCATCGCATCAGAGGCCTCCCGGGGCCTTCCGAGGCGTCCCGGCACCGGGCCACTCCCGCGAGAACAAGCTCCGCGGCGGCCCGCGTCTCCATCAGACCAGGGCGCCGCCCGGGGAGCCATGACCGTTCCCGTACACGGCGATACCCTGGAGGTATGGATCGACTGGAGACCCGGGAGCTGGTCTACTTCGCCGCCGTGGCCGAGGAGCTGCACTTCAGCCGGGCGGCCGAGCGGTTGGGCATCGCCCAGCCGCCGCTGTCCCGGGCGGTGGCCCGGCTGGAGCGCCGCATGGGAGTACGTCTCCTGGAGCGCACCAGCCGCCGCGTGGAGCTGACGGCGGCGGGCGATGTCTTCCTCGACGAGTGCCGCCGCCTGCTCAAAGACCTGGACGCCGCGGTGCACCGTACGCGACAGGCGGCCCACCCCGGCCGGCTGATCCTCGCGGTCCGCCCCGGCAGCGGCTCCGGGCTGCTCGCCCAGGTCCTGCGCTCCCACGACGGCACGGACCCCGAACTCGTCTTCACCCACTCCGGGGCGGGGGCCCTGCGCGACGGTACGGCCGACGTCGCCCTGCTCTGTACGGACAGCGACGATCTCACGGGCCTGCACACCACCGAGGTGGCGGAGGAGTGGCCGGTCGCCCTCGTACCGCGCGACCACCCTCTCGCGGCCCGTGCCGGGGTGACCACCGCCGAACTCCGGCAGGAGCCCGCCTTCCGGGAGAAGTGCCCGCCGACGGGCCTGGACGAGATCCTCGACCGGGTCGCGCTGGGCCGCCTCGTCACCGTCGTCGGCTCGGCCGCCGTGGCCCGCCTGACGCGGGAGGTGGTCGCCGTCCCGGTGACGGACCTGCCCATGACCACACTGGCCCTCGGCCGGCTCCCGGAGACCTCCGGCCCCGAGATCGCGGCCTTCGCCCGTACGGTCCGCCGTGTGGCGGCCGAGCGCGCGGGTACTCAGCCGCGCGTCACGCGTCGAGGCGTCCACGACATCTAGGGCGGGGAGGGGGATTCAGCCGGTGTGCGCGTCCAGGGCGTCGATGATCGTGGGCCAGAGTTCACGAGGGCGGTCGTGGCCCATGTCGGGGACCAGCAGGAGGTTCGCTCCCGGCACCAGCTCGGCGGTGCGCCTGCCGCCGCTGGGGTCGATCAGGGTGTCGTCCAGACCGTGGATGACCAGGGTCGGTACGCGCAGTTCGCGGAGCGCGTCGGCGCGTGAGCCGGCGAGGATCATCGCTCCGAGCTGGCGTCCGGCTCCGGCGGGGTGGTAGGCGCGGTCGTAGCTCCGGGCGGCCAGCTCGCGAAGGGGCGCGGCGTCGCCGTAACGCTTCGAGGCCCACACCAGCTCCGCCTCGGCCGCCGCGATGTAGCCCTCGCGGTCTGCGGGCTTCGGCCCGGAGACCACCGCTTGGGCCTCGGCGCTCGGGCGGCCGTACTCGGGCTCGCCGGTCGAGGACATCATCGACGTCAGGGTCAGTACACGCTCGGGACGGCTGACGGCCATCGTCTGCGCGATCATGCCGCCCATCGAGGACCCGACCACGTGAGCGCGTTCGATGCCGAGCGCGGTGAGCAGGCCCAGGCCGTCGTCGGCCATGTCCCGCAGTGTGTACGGCGCCATCGCGACGGCGGACGCGAGATCGCCGGTGCTCACGGCGTGGATGAACCGGCCCAGGTCGACCGGGTGATCGTCGAACGTGGTGGACAGCCCGCAGTCACGGTTGTCGTACCGGATCACATGGCGTCCGCGGGCCGCCAGGGCACGGCAGAAATCCTCGTGCCAGGCGATCATCTGGGCGCTGAAGCCCATCACCAGCAGGACGGCCGGATCGGACGGATCACCGAAGGTCTCGTAGGCGAGGGACACTCCTGGCGACGCTTCGACGATCGGCATACCGGAAGTGTCTCAGCGCCGTGGGTCGGCGCGCACGCGGATATCGCCCTCACGTACGGCCTGGGCGCCCGCGCCGAGCGCTCTCCGTGACGACGGGGTTAGCGTGGACAGGGGGGAAAAGGTGCCCCAGAGGGAGCGTGTGCGATGACCGTGCAGAACGAGATTCTTTCCGATCTCTCCCTTTCCTCCTCCACGGAAACGGCGACCATCAACGCGCCGATGGACGCCGTCGACATCGGCAACTGGCTCCTGAACCTGCCTGACAAGGAGTACCAGCGCTGCGCCCCGCCGGACCACAAGGCCGCCGGCTACACCACCACCGACGACGGCAGGCCGATGTCGATCAACGTCGAGATGATCGGCACCGGTCTGGTGATCCAGCACTACGTCGGGGAGACCCTGGAGAGGCACCACTGCCACATGGTCTCCACGTCGGACGTGCTCACCCCGCACGGCTGGACGACGGTCCAGGTGATCTGGGACCTGTCCGTCACGGACAACGGTGACGGGACCCTCACGTACACCAACCAGGTGTCGAGCCACCCGACTTCGGAGTTCATGGCCTTCAACGAGGAGCACGGCATCAGCTTCGAGGAGGCCTCGGCGAGTCGGCAGGCCGCGTCCGGCGACCACAACCGCCGCGAGACCCCGCTGTTCGCCGCCAGCATCGAACGGCGCGCACTGGCCCGGTCGGCCGGCTGAACAGGCGGCCCGGGTGCGCCGTGAAGGTGCGGTGCACCGCGAAAGGCGCGACCGTGGAAATGACACCCCCACCAGTGGAGGCACCATGGGCACCGCGACCACCGTCTCTGTCGGCCACCGTGACCCCGCCCTGCTCGGGCAGACCGTGGTGATCGTCGGCGGGAGCGCCGGCATCGGGCTCGCGACGGCCAGGCAGGCGCGGACCGAGGGCGCCGACGTGATCCTGACCGGCCGGGATCCGGAGCGGCTGCGGAGTGCGGCGGCGGACGTCGACGCGCTCAGCAGCGTCGCCTTCGACGCGAACGACCCGGCGAAGCTGGCGCGCTTCTTCGAGGAGCTGCCGAAACAGGTCGACCACGTGCTGGTCACGGCGGGCCGGCCGTCCTACGGGCCGCTCCTCGACATGGACGCGGACCAGGCGCGCCGGGCGATGACCGACCACATGGTGCTGCCGCTGGAGGTCGCGCGCCACGCCGTGGACAGGGTGCGGCCCGGCGGGACGCTCCTGTTCATGGGCGGCACCGGTGGCCGGCGGGTCAAGCGTGACCTGGGGATCCTGCCGACGGTCACCGTCGCGATGCCGGTGCTCACGGCGAGCCTCGCGCTCGAACTCGCCCCGGTCCGGGTCAACCTGATCGCGGCCGGCTTCGTCGACACACCGCTGTCCGCGCAGCTCCTCGGCGACGGACTGGACGCCCGGCGCGAGGAGTTGCGCACCACCCTGCCGATCGGGCGGGTGGTGGGGGCGGACGACGTCGCGGCGCTCGCGGTGCACATCATGGCGAACACGGCGCTGACCGGCGCGACGTACGACATCGACGGCGGTCAGCAACTCGTCGGCTGAGGACGGCGGGAGAGATGGGGACCGGCCGGTAGGGGCCGGGAGAAAACGGGCCGGGAAGCGGCCCAGGACGGCCGGCCCCTCCCGTCCCTCAGCGGCGGGGTGCCGCCGGGACGACCTGGATCGTGTCACCCACCGCGCGCTCGCCCGTCGCGTCCGACGTGATGTTGACGACCTTGCCGCCCACCACCATCGCGCTGGAACCGCCGCCGTCCAGGTTGAGGGCCTGCTCCGCGCCGAGGGAGCGCATGAACTCCGCCGCCTCCGCCAGCGTGAAGCCCTCGCTGACGCCCGGCCGGCGTCCGTCGACGGTGACCAGGAGCAGCCGCCCGTGCGCGTCGACACCGGCCAGGGTGCGGGGCTGGCGTACGTTCGACCACGCGAATCCGAAGGAGAGGTCCAGCGGGTCGAGCGTGCCCTCGGTGGCGGCGTCGACGGCGATCCGGCCGTTCTTCACCAGGGTCGGCGCGGCGCTGACGATGCTGTCGTGCGCGCCGAGTTCGACCCGCCGCCCGGCCGCGTCGCGGATGTCCTCCCGTACGGAGATCCGCTCGCCCGCCCGGCTGTGGGCGGTCAGCCAGTCGGCCGCCCCACCGATCCCCTGGAGTACGGAGCCGCCGGCCGGGACCGTACCGCCGCGCGGACCGGCCGAGACCACCCGGTCCCGGGCGTCGAGCACGATCTGCGTACCGGCGCCCCCGGGCAGGGCCGCGCGGAAGCTCGGGGTGAACTTCACCAGGTCGTCGGGCAGCGAACACGTGGTGTCGTGCCGGGGGAGCGCGGTGGGAACGGCGCCGGGACGGCCGCAGTTGCGCACTTTCCCGGGAAGCCGGTTGATGCCCTGCACGGCGTACGCGGACGACCCCGCCCGGGCGGTGACCGTGGTGGACAGGTCGGCGATCCGGGGGCGGCGACCGCCGTCCGCGAGGATCAGCGCCGCGCGGGAACCCACCGCCATGGACTCCAACTCGCCGTCGTAGGCGGCGATCCCGGCCACCGTGCCCTGCACGCCGTCCGCGTCGGACGTGATGAAGAAGCCGCCGTTGACGGCGAGCAGGGAGCCGTTCCGTACGGCGACGGACGAAGTGGTCTCGCGGTCCGCGACATTGCCGTCGTGGGTCCCGGCGACCGTGCCGCGGAAGCGGTCGGGGTCGATGACCGCGACGTGGATGTTCTCGCGGTCGGCGAGCTGCCTGCCGTCGTAGCCGGTCCACTCCACCGCCGTACGCAGGCCGGTCGCCGTGACCGCCTGGTCGGCGGTCTGGGCCGCGGCCTGGGTGTCGTACGAGCCCACCCGTACCTGCCACCCCATGGTGCCGCGCGGTGTGTCCGCGTACCTGTCCCAGACGACCTTCTCCGCACGCGGCGCCAACCCGGCCTCCCGCAGCTGCCGTTGGGTGGCGTCGGCCCAGGCGCGGTCGCCCAGCGGGGCCCAGGTCGCGGCGCCCGTCAGCCGGTTGACGGCCGGGGCCTGGACAGTGATCGTCCACACCGGCGTGACGCCGGTGTTCCGCAGGACGCCCGTACGCACCTGCACGCCGGGCGCCACGGTCTCGGTGGTCCACCGCGTCTGCGGGGACGCGGAGGCAGGACCGGCCGTCTCCGTGAGCGCCACCGGGGCGTGGGCCTGTGCCACTCCCGGGACGGCCAGGGTGACGGCGGCCGCGAGCCCGAAGGCGACGGCCACGGTGAGGCGTGCGCGCGGGGTGCGCCGGGGCGCGTGTGCTCCACGCGGGTCTTGTCCGTCGTACTCGTACATGTGGTTCCCTCAGCAGGTTGGTGCTCGTCACGGCCCGGCCCTCGTGCACGCCCACCGGGAGAGGCCACGTCATTCCAGCCGGGTACGGAGACCGGGGCGACAACAGCCGGGGACCCGGCGCGGAAGCCGGGGTGAAGGCGCGCCACGCCGGGCCGACCCGGAGCTTTGATGTCCTCACCGTCGCGTGGCTACGCTCCACGAGCGTCGAAGGGCGGACCCGATCCGTCGTGACTGTCGTGCCAATGGGTCCCAGGGAAAGAGTCGTTGATGACCGAATCGCCCATATCCGTCTTCGATCGGCTGGTCCACGCGGAGCCTTCCCCGCACACCCGTCCGACCCTCGACACGGCCTGTGTGCTCGGCGGCAGCGTCGCGGGGCTGCTGGCGGCCCGGGTGCTCGCCGACCACGCGCGCCGGGTAGTCGTCGTCGAACGGGACGAGGTCGGCACGGAGGGCCGGTCGCGGGCGGGGGTGCCCCAGGACCGGCAGGTGCACTCGCTGCTGCCGGCCGGGCGGCTGTGGATCGAGCGGTGGCTCCCAGGATTCACCCAGGAGGCACAGGACCTGGGCGCGGTCCTCGCCACCCCGGAACAGGCCCAGACCTGCTTCGACGGTCGTCCGCAGGCCCCGGGCGGGGCGCACGCGCTGCTCGGCGCGAGCCGTCCCTTCCTCGAATCCCGCCTGCGCGCCAGGGTCCTGGCGCTTCCCAACGTCTCGACCGTACGGGGCCGGGCGACCGGCCTGCTGTACCGGGACGGCGCCGTCAGCGCGGTCCGCCACACCACGGACCGGGGGGAAGAGGTCCTGGAGACGGACTTCGTCGTGGACGCCATGGGCCGGTCCAGCAGGCTGGCGGACTGGATCCACGGCGACGGTTACGACAAGCCGCGCCTGGAGCGGCTGCACTCCGGCATCAACTACGCCTCCGCCCTCTTCGAGCGCTCCGCTCCGGCCGAAGACCTGCCGGTCGCCTGCTCGTTGGTGGTGTACCCGCCCCCGTACCCGAGCGGGACGGCCGTGGCCGCCGTGAACGCCATCGAGGACAACAAGTGGCTGGCCCTGCTGGTCGGCTTCGGGGAGGACCGGCCGGGGCGCTCGGTCGAGGACTTCCGCGCGGTGTGCGAGGAACTGCCCCCGATCTACCGTGAGGCCGCGCGCGGTGCCTCGGTGCGCGAGGTGGTGACGTACCGTCAGTCCGACAGCCGACGGCGCGGTTTCACGGGTCTGGGCCGGTTCCCGGCCCGCCTGGTGAGCGTGGGCGACGCCGTCGCGTCCTTCAACCCCGTGTACGGGCAGGGCATGTCCTCCGCCGCGCTCCACGCCTCCTGCCTGTCCGAGTTCCTCCGGGACGACCCTCGACTCGACCAGCAGGCAACGGAGTTCTTCCGGTTGCAGGAAGTGGTCGTGGACGCCGCGTGGGCCGTGTCCGCCGGGGGCGACGCGGCACGTCTTGACGCGGAGAACGGTGTCGAGGTGCCGGAGGAGGTACGGCAACAGCGCTGGGCCCTCCAGCAGGTGATCGGCGCCACCGTGCTCGACGGCACCATCGCCAAGGCGTTCAACAACGTCTCCTTCATGCTCCGCCACCCCTTCACCCTCGCCGACCCCGTCCTCCTGGAACGCGCCGTGGCGGCCAACCAGGCGGCGGCGCTCGCCGGCGGAGAGGCGGTCTAGGGCGCGTCCGCGACGTGGTGTCCGGCTCGCGGCGTCTGGCACGCCCGCACGGGGGGCAGGTCCGGCCAGCCGGGCGGCGCGGTCGGCAACAGCCCCTCGGATCCGGCTGCTTGAGCGGCGGCGCGCACGGTCGGCGTGACCGGGTCGTATCCCGATCTTGGCATGGACGCAACAAAGTTGCGATAGTTCGACGCCGCCCCTTGACCCTCCCAAACCTCCGATGTTCACTCGTGAGGCCACGTACGCGTACCTCCACCGGCGCCCCAGGGCGCACCGAGAGAGGACTGAACTGTGCGCCTCCTGTCCCGCGTCGCGACCGTGCTTCTTCCGCTTGTCCTGTCCCTCGCCGTCCTACCCCAGGCGTCCCAGGCGTCCCAGGCGGACCGCACCACCCCGTCCTCCACCGCCCTCCCCGCGTCGGCCTCCCGCGGTGCCCCTGTCACTTCCGCCGCGCCCGCCGCCCCGCTGACCAGCGTTCTTGTCTTCTCCAAGACCGCCGGCTTCCGGCACTCGGCCATCGCGGCCGGCATCGCCGCCGTACGGCAGCTCGGTACGGCCAACGGCTTCTCCGTCACCGCCACCGAGGACGCCGCCGCGTTCACCACCGCCAACCTGGCCCGCTACCAGGCCGTCGTGTGGCTGTCGACCACCGGGGACGTGCTGAACGCCGCCCAGCAGACGGCGTTCGAGTCGTACATCGCCTCCGGCGGCGGCTATGTCGGCGTGCACGCCGCCGCCGACACCGAATACGACTGGCCCTGGTACGGCGGCCTGGTGGGCGCCTACTTCGCCTCCCACCCGGCGACCCAGCCGGCCACGGTCAAGGTCGAGGACCGCTCCTCGCCCTCCACCGCGCACCTGCCGCAGCGCTGGACGCGGACCGACGAGTGGTACAACTACCGCGCGAATCCCCGCTCCGCCGTGAAGGTGCTGGCGAGCCTGGACGAGACGTCGTACACGGGCGGCAGCATGGGAGATCATCCGATCACTTGGTGCCAGAACTACGCGGGCGGCCGGTCCTGGTACACCGGTCTCGGCCACACCGAGGAGTCGTACGCCGACCCCGCCTTCACCACCATGCTGCTCGGCGGCATCCGGACCGCCGCCGGCGCCACCCCCGCCGACTGCCGCCCGGAGAACGGGTACACGCGGCTCTTCGACGGGACGCAGAGCAGCCTGGACCGGTGGCGGCAGGCGGGCCCCGGCGGATTCTCGCTCGCCGACGGCACCCTCACCTCCGTCGGCGGCATGGGGCTGCTCTGGTATCCGGTGACCCCCTTCAGTAACTACTCCGTCAAGGTCGACTGGATGATGCCGGGCGACGACAACGGCGGCGTGTTCATCGGCTTCCCCGACCCGCAGGGCGACCCGTGGCGGCCCGTCGACCTCGGCCACGAGATCCAGATCGACGCGACCGACGCCGACCCCTCCCGTACCACCGGCAGCGTCTACAGCCTCAAGGCCCCGGACACGGCGGCCCGCGCCGCCGCGCTCAACCCGCCCGGGACGTGGAACAGTTACGAGATCGCCGTGCACGACCGACGGGTCGAGATCCACCTCAACGGCGTGAAGATCAACGACTACACCAGCACCCGGGACATCGCGACCGGGTACATCGGCGTGCAGAACGACGGCGCGGGGATGGACATCAACTACCGCGACATCAGGATCAGGCAGGACGGCGCCCAGAGCACCGACCTGGCGCGCGGCCGGCCGGTCACGGTCACCAGCGTCGAGCCCGGCAGCGCGCACGTGGGGGCCAACGCCGTGGACGGTGACCCCGCCACCCGCTGGGGCAGCGCCTACACGGACCCCCAGTCGATCACGGTGGACCTCGGGTCCGTCCGTACCGTCGACCAGGTCCGGCTCACCTGGGAGACCGCCTACGCCAGGGCGTACACGGTCCAGGTCTCACCGGACAACACGACCTGGCGCACCGTCGCCACCACCACGGCGGGCGACGGCGGGCTCGACACCGTCCCGGTGGGTGCCACCGCCCGGTACGTACGGGTCCAGGGCACCGCCCGCGCGACCCAATGGGGCTACTCCCTCTGGGACTTCGCCGTCCTCGGACGGTAGGCCCCGGATCGCCCGCGCCGCCCCGGAACCGCACCATCCCACCCGCGATCGGCCCATGGAGGTGCCGTGTTATCGCGCACTCGTTCCCTGCTCGCCGCGCTCCTGACCGTGTCCGCGCTGCTCCTCGCGCCCCAGGCGACCGCCGTGCCCCAACTGACCGCCGCACCCCGGGCGGCCCAAGCACTCGCGGAAACCGCCCTGCCCAAGCCGGCCGTTGAGCCCAAGGGCGCCGCCGCGCCCCCGCCCGCCAGCGGGTTCGAGAAGGTGAAGCTCGACGGCGGACTCCCGATGGGGGAGCCGATCGAGCTGGCCGTCCTGCCGGACGGCAAGGTCCTCTACATCAACCGCGGCACCACCGACGGCGGCGGCCAGGTCCGCGTCTACAACCCGGCCACCAAGGCGACCACGGTCGCGCTGACCGTCCCGCTCGACGCCCGGTTCGAGGACGGGCTGATCGGCATCACCCTGCACCCGAGATTCGCCACCACCGGCTGGGTCATGCTGTTCTACTCCCCGAAGGTCACCCCGCTGGTCAACCGCATCTCCCGGTTCACCTTCAACAGCACCACCAACACGATCGCCCCGGCCAGCGAGGACATGATCATCGAGTGGCGGACCGAGCGCGAGCTGTGCTGCCACTCCGCCGGATCCATGTCCTGGGACACCGCGGGGAACCTGTACTTCGCGGTCGGTGACAACACCAACTCCGGCGGCGACGCGGCCGGCATGGCGCCCATCGACGAACGCACCTCGCGCAACCCCCAGTACGACGCCCAGCGCACCTCGGGCAACGCCAACGACCTGCGCGGGAAGATCAACCGGATCCACCCGGAGGACAACGGGACGTACACCGTCCCCGACGGCAACCTCTTCGCGAAGGGAGCCGCCGGCACGCGTCCCGAGGTCTACGTCATGGGCGTACGCAACCCGTACCGCGTCTGGGTCGACAAGAAGGCCAACAACACCCTCTACTGGGGCGAGGTCGGCCCCGACGCCGGGGCGACGATCCCCAACCGGGGCCCCGCCGCGTACGACGAGTTCAACCGCGCGACCGGCCCGGGCAACTACGGCTGGCCGTACTGCGGCGGCCCCAACGTCAGCTACAACGACTGGGACTTCGCCGCCAACACCCCCCGCGGCTGGTTCCCCTGCGGCGGTTCGGCGGGACCCGTCAACAACTCCCCCCGCAACACCGGCATCCAGCAGCTTCCGCCGACCAAGCCCGCCCTCGTCTGGGAGCAGCACGGCGGCAGCAAGGAATGGCCCCAGCTGGACACCCCGGGAGGCTGCGGCTCGCCCAACCACACCGAGGTCTACCACTACGACCCGAACCTGAACTCCGACGTCAAGTGGCCCCAGTACTACGACAACAAGCTGCTGATCTCCGAGTACTGCCGGAACTGGATCAAGGAAGTGCAGTTCAACAACGGCAACCCCTCCACCGGCACCCCCACCGCCATCGAACCGGTCCTCGACGGCATGCGGTTCGTCCACCCCATCGACTCCGAGTTCGGCCCCGACGGCTCGCTCTACCTGCTCGAATACGGCAGCGGCTACTTCTCGGGCGCGGAGGACGCGGGACTCTACAAGATCAATTACGTGCAGGGCGGCCGGTCGCCCCTCGCCAAGGCGTCGGTGAACCGGGACAACGGCCTCGCCCCGCTCGCCGTGACGTTCTCCAGCGCCGGCAGCAGCGATCCGGACGGCAATCCGCTCACCTACGCCTGGGACTTCACCAACAACGGCAGCACCGACTCCACGGCGGCCAACCCGTCGTTCACGTACACCGCCAACGGCAGTTTCCAGGCCAGGCTGACCGTCAGTGACGGCACCGGGCGCAGCGGCACGACCACGATCCCCGTGGTGGTCGGCAACAACCGTCCCACCCTCACCATCGGGGCCCCACCGGACGGTGCCACGTTCGAGTGGAACGAGAACGTCACGGTGACCGCCTCCGCGACGGACCCGCAGGACGGGACCATCGACTGCTCGAAGGTGATCGTCCGGGTCGCGCTCGGCCACCAGGAGCACGCCCACGAGGTCGCGGAGGGTACGGGCTGCTCGATGACGTTCAACACCGGCCCGATCCACTCCGGGCTCGACGCCACCCAGTTCTACGTGGTGCGCGCGACCTACACCGACCAGGGCGCCCCCGGCACGGTCGCGCTGACCGGGGAACGCCAGCAGACCCTGTGGCCCAAGCGCTGGCAGGCCGAGCACTTCGCCCAGCTGTCAGGACCGCAGATCATCACCGCCGCCGGGGCGGAGGGCGGCAAGCGCCTCGGAGACGTACAGAACAACGAATGGGTCCGCTACCACCCCGTGAGCCTCAAGGGCATCACCGGAGTCAGGGCACGCGTCTCGTCGGACAAGGCGGGCAACGTCGCCACCTTCCGGTACGACTCCGTCACCGGCCCGGTGCTCGCGCGCGTGACCGTGCCGAACACGGGGGGCTGGGAGACGTACACCGAGGTCAGCGCAGCGATCACCGGTGCGGTGGACGCCCCGAGGGACATCTACGTGGTCTTCACCGGTGGCTCGGGCGCCATCCTGGACCTGGACAGCTACACGTTCACGGGCCCGGGGGTGAGCCGCCCGCCGACGGCACGTGCGGACTGACGGCTCCGTACCGGCCGGGCCGCCTCCACTAAGGGGGCGGCCCGGCGCCGGGGGTTCACGGCCGGCGGTCAGCGCGCCTTGCGCACCTGCGCGGCCCGCCGCGCCTCGGCGGTCTTCCGGGCGTCGGCGGCCTTGCGGGATTCCTTCGGGGGACGGCCCGTCCGGTTGCCCATGCCCCGGAAGGGAATGCTGCCGGTCTTGCCCTTGTCGCCCACCGGAGGCCGCTTGGCCCCGGTGATGCTGGTCAACTGCTCCTCGCCGGACCGGACCTGAGTGATCGTCGGCCGGATCCCGGCGTCCGACATCATCTTGTTCACGTCGCGCCGCTGGCCGGGGGTGACCAGGGTGACCACCCGGCCCGACTCGCCGGCGCGCGCCGTGCGCCCGCCCCGGTGCAGGTAGTCCTTGGACTCGGCGGGCGGGTCGACGTTGACCACGAGGTCGAGGTGGTCGATGTGGATGCCACGGGCGGCGACGTTGGTGGCCACCAGCACCGTGACCTCCCCGTCCTTGAACTGCGCCAGTGTGTGCGTCCGTTGGGGCTGCGACTTGCCGCTGTGCAGGGCGGCGGCCCGGATGCCGCTGTCCCGCAGGTGCCGGGTGAACTGGTCGACACCGACCTTGGTGTCCAGGAACATCAGGACCCGCCCGTCGCGGGCCGCGATCTCGGTGGCGGTGGCGTACTTGTCGGCGGGATGGACGTTCAGGACGTGGTGTTCCATCGTCGTGACCGAGGCCGCCGCGCGGTCGACCGAGGCGAACACCGGGTCGTGCAGGTACTGCCGTACCAAATGGTCGACATTGCGGTCGAGCGTCGCCGAGAACAGCATCCGCTGCCCCTCGGGCCACACCTGGTCCAGGACCTCCGAGACCTGCGGCAGGAAGCCGAGGTCGCACATCTGGTCCGCCTCGTCCAGGACCGTGACCCGTACGCGGTCCAGGTGGCAGTCCCGCCGTCCGACCAGGTCCGCGAGCCGTCCCGGGGTCGCGACCACGATCTCCGCGCCGGCCTTGATCTCCGCCGCCTGCCGCGAGATCGACAGACCGCCGACGACGGTCGTCAGGCGGAGCCCGAGCACCTTCGCGTACGGTGCCAGCGCGTCGCTCACCTGCTGGGCGAGTTCCCGGGTCGGTACGAGGACCAGTCCGAGGGGCCGCTTCGCCTCGGCACGCCGCCCGGCCGTACGGGCGAGGAGCGCGAGCCCGAAGGCGAGCGTCTTGCCCGAACCGGTCCGCGCGCGGCCGAGGACGTCACGGCCGGCCAGGGCGTCCGGCAGTGTGGCCGCCTGGATGGGGAACGGCTCCCGCACCTGGAGCCCGGCCATCGTCGCCAGCAGCTCGGCGGGCAGATCCAGCTCGGCGAAGGACCGGGCCGGCGGGAGACCGGGGACCACCGTCTCCGGTACGGACAGCTCGCCCCGCGGCGCGGCGGCCCGGTCGGCCCGGTCGGCCCGGTCGGTCCGGCCGGCACCGGAGCGCCCGGAGGCTGACGGCTTCGCGTTCATGGGGGAACCTTCCTCGGTCTGACGCCCGGAACGCCCCGGGGCCCGTACCTCACGCGGTACGGGCCCCGGCGACGTCGAAGCGTGCTCCTATTTTACCAGCGCACGCCCCCCTTCCGGCCGGGCTCCGGGCTCCCCCCTCGCGCGCCTACTCGCAGGCCACTCCGTCACCGTCGCGGTCCAGGTGGGACCCGTAGCCGGGGTCGCCACGGCGGATGGGTGCGGCGCCGGCGGCGCGGACGGCGGTGCAGTTCGCGTAGTACGTCGAGGACGTGTCGTCCCCACCGGAATCGTCACCGCCACCGCCACCGCCGCCCGCGGCCGGGGCCACCGTGACCCGCACCGTCTTCGTCCTGGTGACGGTCGGAGCCGGCTTCGCCTTCGCCGTCACCGTGGTGGTCACGGCGGGCTCGGGCGTCGCGGTGGGCGCCACCGATTCCGTCCGCGTGGCCGTCACGGTCGCGGTCGCCGTCGGCCCGGGCTCCGACGTGGCCACACTCTCGGTCTTCTCCGCTCCGCCACCGGCCCCACCGATGCCGATGCCCAGACAGAAGAGCAGAAACGCGGCCGGAAAGAGCACCCGCTTGCGCGTCCACCCCGGCCGGCCACCCGGCACCGGCGGCGGTGTGTAGGGATGCGGACCGGCGGGCGGCTGCCCCCATTGCGGCGGTTGCGGTGGCTGGTTGTACGACATGTGTCCCCCAGGGGTACTTCGTGGAGGCATGACCGTAGCGGCGCGGATTGGGCCGATGTGAGCAATGCGATTTATTGGTGACCGAGTTGTGATGAAGGCGTGTGGTCCTGCCGCTGACGGCGCCGCCGCTCGGCGAAGCATGCCTAGGGCACGCAAGAGGTGCCGGTCCGTTCGACAAAGGCGCGACCGTAGTATTACGATCGTAAGTAAATGACCGGGATACGGGGTCCCGGGACCGGAGTGGCGGCCCACGTGAGGCTCGCGCCCCCGGTGTGCTCCCGATGTGATGATCAGGAAGAGAACCATGACCGACACCGAACTGCCCCCGGCCGCGCGCATGCATGAACTGCTCACCGGATTCCAGGTCTCCCAGGCCCTGTTCGCGGTCGCCGAACTCGGCGTGGCGACCGCGCTGCTGAACGGCCCACGCGAGGTCGGCGACCTCGCGGCGGAGGTCGGTGCGGACGCCGACGCGCTCGGGAGGATCATTCGCTTCCTGGCGCAGCACGGCGTGTTCCGCACCTTCGACGGCACGGTCGAGATCACCGATCTCGGGCACACCCTCGCCGAGGGCCCGGCCGACTCCCTCCGTGATGTCGCCCGGTACTTCCGCCGTACCCATTACGCTCCGTTCGGCGAGCTGCTCGACACGGTGGGGACCGGGGAGCCCGCCGCGACCCTGTTCCTCGGCAAGCCCTTCTTCGACTGGATCGACGAGAACCCCGAGCTGGCGGAACTCCAGAACGAGGCGATGGCGGGATTCACCCAGAACGCGCGCGGCGATCTGCTGACCGCCTACGAATTTCCCGGCAAGGGGACCGTCGCCGACATCGGCGGGGCCGACGGAACTCTGCTGACCGAAATCCTGGCCGCCCGTCCCGAAGTCCGGGGGATCGTCTTCGATCTGCCGAGCAGCGTTTTCGCGGCGCGCCCCGTGATCGAGGCGGCGGGGCTTTCCGAACGCGTGGACATCGTCGCGGGGGACTTCTTCCAAAGCGTTCCCTCCGCGGATTTCTACATTCTGTCGGCCGTACTCCAGGACTGGGACAATTCCTCCGCCCTGCGCATTCTTCGCGGCGTCTCGGAGGCCGCGCCGGCCGGCGCCCGGCTGGTTGTCATCGACATGGTCGTGCCCGAGGGCGACGCCCCGCACCCCACCAAGATGATCGACATCACGATGCTGGGCATGCTCGGCGGCCGTCAGCGCAGCGAG
Source organism: Streptomyces sp. SID3212 (assembly GCF_009865405.1). Lineage (GTDB taxonomy): Bacteria > Actinomycetota > Actinomycetes > Streptomycetales > Streptomycetaceae > Streptomyces. The sequence goes on from NZ_WWJY01000544.1 coordinate 19,058, forward strand.
CCCGAATGGCGTCAGCTCCTCGCCGAGGCCGGCTTCACCCTCCGGAGGACGGTCACCGGTTCCGGCTCCTACTCCGCACTCGAAGCGTCTCTTGCCTGACTCCGGACGCGGTGCGGGTTCCCCGGGACCCGTGCTCCGTACGGGCCTCACTCACCATCGGCACGGATTGGCGGTACAGCTGTGAAAATCGGAATCGGACTTCCGAATCAGGTTCGCGATGTGGACCCCAGGGTGATCCCGGAATGGTCGGTACGTTCCGAAGAAGCGGGTTTCTCCACGCTGGCGACCGTGGGCCGGACCGCTTATCCCGGAATCATGGACACCGTGGCGCTGGCCGGTGCGGCCGCCGCCACCCGTACGATCGGGCTCAGCAGCAACATCATGCTGGCCACCGTCTGGCCGCCCGTTCTTCTGGCGAAAGAGCTGGCGGGAATCGACGGAATGTCCGGGGGCCGCCTCACGCTCGGTGTGGGGATCGGCGGAAACCGTCCCGACGATTTTGTGGTGGACGGCCTGGCGCCCGAGGGTCTGGGCAAGCGCATGGACCGCGACCTGGACATCTATCACCGCGTATGGCGGGGCGAACCGGTCGGGGAGGGCGTCAACGCGGCCGTTCCGTCCGGAACGCGGGCCGTTCCCCTGCTGTTCGGCGGCCTGGCTCCGGTGGCGTTCCGGCGGATGGCCGCCTGGGGGCAGGGTTACGTCGCGGGGAGCCTGCCCGCTCCCGCCGTGGAGCCGTACTTCGACGCGGCCAGGCGCGCATGGGAGGAAAAGGGCCGCGAAGGCGCACCCAAACTCGTGGCCATCGCATACTTCGCCTTCGGCGACGTCCGCCGGGGCAAGGACAACATCCGGGACTACTACGCCGCCATCGGGGCCGAATACGCCGATTCGGTCGCGGAATCCATCAGTGTCGGGGGCGACGCGGTGAGGGCCGCGGCGGAAGCGTTCGCCGCGATCGGGGCGGACGAACTGATCTTCCACCCCGCACTGGCGGACCCGGACGAAATCGAGAAGCTCGCCGGGGCCGTCCTGTGAGCCGGAGGTGGTGACGCTCGCTCAGTTCCGTGTGGTGCCTGTTCAGCTCCCGGTGCCGGCCGGTCGGTTCGGCTGACCGGCGCTCCGTACCGCGAGGACGTTCCGCAGGCCCTGCTCCAGTACGGCGTCGGCGAGTTCCGGGTCGGACAGCGCGCGGGACAGCTGGAGCGTTCCGACCATCATGGCGAAGACGCTGAGCGTCTTCACGCGTGCCGCCTCGGGATCGTCCGGCGCCGAGCGCGCGTTGAGGCCGTCGATGATGGCCAGGAGGCCCTCGGTGTACGCCTGCTTGGTCGCGTCGCTGCTGCGCCCGATCTCGTCGAGCAGGGCGGCGGAGGGGCAGCCCTCACCCGGGTTGTCACGGTGCCGCACCGAGAGGTATTCGCGCACGACCTGCCCCGGCCCGCCGTCGGACGCCTGCGCGGCGAAGCTCTCGCGCTGCGCTCTCAACTGGTCGGCGACCGCGTGGGTGACCAGGTCGTCCTTGGAGGCGAAATGGGCGTAGAACGCGCCGTTCGTCAGTCCCGCGTCCGACATGAGCGCGGCGATTCCGGAGCCGTCGATGCCGTGGCGTTTGAACCGGCGACCCGCCCTCTCGATGATGCGCTGCCGCGTCGCCTGCTTGTGGTCTTTCCCGTATCGCGCCATGCCTTCCCCCATTCCCGGGGAGGGGGCCTGCCCTCCCGCACCCTTGCTTAATATTACAAGTGTACGCTCAAGGGAGGGCAGGCCTCGGCCTCGTCGGTGCCGGTGCCGGAGCCGCAGTCGGGCGGCTCAGCCGGCCAGGAAGTTGGTCACCTGCGCGGCGAACGCCTCCGCGTGCTGGAACAGAAAGCCGTGTCCGGCGTCGCTGTAGAGCACGAGCACCGCCGAGTCGAGATGCTGGACCGCCACATAGGACGCCAGGGCGGGGATCATCACGTCCTGGACGCCGTTGGCGTACAGAACAGGCTGCTTGATGCTCTCCAGGTGGGAGCGGACCTGATCGAACGGGACCGATTGGAGCTTCGCCACGGCGGTGAGCTGCCCCCTGGCCGCCTCGTCGGAAATGGCGGGCCCGCCGGCCCGGAGCCGGGTCGAGACGTGCGCGAGGTGCTGTCGCCCGGCGGCCCGCCCCGCGTCGGTTTCGGGGAAGAAGAGATAGAGCACGTCGTCCGGCGCGCCTCCGCCGGGCTTCTCCATGATGGCGCGGACCCTGTCGCTCATGGCCGGCGCCCCGGGCACGGGGGCGCCCGGGCTGCTGCCCGCCACGATCAGCCTGCGCACCAGCTGGGGGCTGCGCCGCACCACGTACTGGGCGACGATGCCCCCGAGGGACCAGCCGAGCAGGTCGACCCGCGGCAGGCCGAGTGCCTGGATGAATTCGACGGCACCGTCGGCGAAGCCCTCGGCGGAGTCGCGTGGCCGGCCGGTGGTGTGGCCGATCCCGACGTTGTCGAACAGGATCACGTCATGATCGGCGGCCAGGAGGTCCAGGAACTCCGGGTCCCACCAGTCGATGGTCCCTCGGAAGCGGACCAGCAGGACGAGCGGCGTGCCGCCCCGCGGTCCCATGCGCCGATAGGTGAACCGGGCGGACGGGCCTTCCACGGTGAGGTTCTCGGCTGCGTCTGCCGCGTACGTACTCATGGGGTTCGCCTTCTTGTCGTCGTACGAGGGGTGCGCCCGGACCGGCGGCGTCCACCGGAGGCCCGGGCGGGGAAGTTCCCGTTCCCGTGACCCATTGTCGTACGATCGTAATTCTAAAGCAAGATCGCGGTCTGCCCGTCCTCCAGGCCGATGGCCGACCGGCTCCTCCCGCCGCGCTTCGGTAGTCTCGACGGCCGTGCGTCACGCCCCCTCCACCTCGGGAGGGGCCCGCCCGGACGAAGGAAGAGTCATGGACGACGTCAACGGATTCCGGAGCATCCCGCCGACCACCCTCGCCGACGTGCTGGGACGCGAGCAGGTCATGGACATCGGCATCCGCCCGCTGTGGCCCTCGGTCCCGCGTGTGGCCGGGCCGGCGTTCACCGTGCGGTGTCCTCCGGGCGACAACCTCATGCTGCACGCGGCCATCTACCGTGCGGAGCCCGGCTCCGTCATCGTCGTCCGGGCCGGTGACGTGGACTACGCCGTCGCCGGGGGAAACGTCTGTGCCGTCGCCCAACGGCGGGGCATCGCGGCCTTCGTGGTGGACGGGGTCGTCCGTGACCTCGCCGAGGTGCGGGAGATGGGCTTTCCCGTCTTCGCCCGGGGTGTCATGCCCGTCCCTGGCGCCAAAGCGGCGATCGGGTCGCTCGAACAGCAGGTCCGCTGCGGGGGCGTGGACGTGCGCTCCGGCGATGTTGTCGTGGCCGACGAGGAGGGCGTCGTGGTGGTTCCCCACGCCCACCAGGAACGCGTACTGCTCGACGCCCGCGCGAAGCTGGCCAAGGAGGCCGGCGAATCGCTCGACGTGTGGGAGGCGGCGCACCGGGCCCGGATCGACCGGATCCTGGCGGACAACGGCTTCGAGGGCTGACCGGGAGGACAGCGGCTTTGGGAGCTGACCGGGGCGGTACGCCGAGGGTGCCGTCCCGGAGTCAGCCGCTCTTCGGCAGCAGTTGGCGCCGTACGAGCGCGAGCACCGTCCTCGCGGCGATACCGCCCACGAACGCCGTGATCGCGGCGAGCAGCAGATACGTGTAGACCGTGTGGCCGTCCGGCCGCCCCAACTCGTTCCAGTGCAGCGTGGTGGTGACCACCGCGGCCCAGGAGAAGACGAACGACCAGGTGCTGGGGGCGAAGCGGAGGCGCAGATAGGCGGGCAGCAGCCTGAGCTGCGCGCCCACCATCACCAGCCCGTACCCCGCCAGGCCCGCCGCGACGATGTCCAGGCGGTTCCCGTCGAGGGCGAAGTAGGCGATGCTCCCCACCGTCGGGGGTGCCACCTCGATCGCGAGGGTCGGCATGAGGAGGGGCGGCAGCGGCGGGCGGAAGAACAGCCTCGCCATGATCATGGACCCGAGGATGAACCAGCAGGCCACGCCGAGACCGAACATCGCCTGGGCCAGCCGCTCCTGACCGACCTGCGCGGCACTGGTCGCCGCGACGAACCCGCCGGCGACGGTGGGCAGGAAGTAGCCGGGGTGCAGCCGGTCGAGTGCGAGGGGACCGTAGATCCACTGGCCGGTGAACCACCCGCCGGCCAGCACCGTCAGGACGAGGAAGACGTCCACCAGGACCTTCCCGGCGGTCGGGGCGTGCGGGGCGATGCCCTCGGACGCGAGCAGCATCGGGGTGATGAGCGCGAGGGAGGCGAACGGGTTCGCCACGTCGTCCAGCAGGTCCGCCACGAAGGCGCCGCGTGTGGTCAGGACGTACCGCAGGTAGCACACCACGGTGGCCAGCCAGACCACGGCGGTCAGCGCCAGCAGCGCTTCCCCGACGGCGACGGACACGTGGCCCTGCGCGCCGGCGGTCACCCAGCAGCCGGAGAGGCCCACCAGGCCGAAGGGGGTGCCGAAGAGGTTGAGCGGGATCCGTGGGGCGGCCATGGCGTGCTCCTCCGCAGATGACGGTCGTGTCGGTGCTGTCGCACCGAGGTGGTCGTGAACATGGGCGGACGGCCCGGGTACGGCAGTCAGTCCCCGGAGCCGGGAAAGACGACCCCCGTCAGCTCCTCCGAGGCCGTCCACAACCGCGCCGCCATCCGCGCGTCCCGGGCCCGGGCGGGGATCGTCGCCCGGGCGGGCGGTCCCGCGAGTTCCGCGAAGCCCGCGGGACCGTAATAGTCGCCGCCCTCCGCCCGCCCGGCCGTCGCGGCGAAGAACAGGAGCAGGGACGCCCGCGCCACGTCGTTCCCCAGTCCGGGCAGCCGGTAGATCCGGGTGCTGAGGCGGGCCGCGAGCCCCGCGCGGTGGCCGCCGAGGGTCGGTCCCGTCACCTGGAGGTTGGTCACCACGCCCCCGGGGTGGGCGGCGTTGCTGGTGATGCCCCACCCGTGCCGCCGGGCACGGCGGTCCAGTTCGAGGGCGAAGACGAGTTGGGCGAGCTTGGACGTGCCGTGGGCGGCGTACGGGCGGTACGTCCCGCCTTGGAGGTCCTCGGGGGAGAGGCGGGCGGTCCGGGCCGTGAGGCTGGCCACGCTCACCACCCGTCCGCCGGCCTCCCGCAGCAGGGGCAGGAGCAGGCCCGTCAGGGCGAAGTGGCCCAGGTGGTTGGTGGCGAGCTGGAGCTCGAAGCCGTCGGGGGAGAGCGACCGCTGCGGCGGGGCGAGGATCCCCGCGTTGTTGACCAGGTGGTGCAGCGGCCGGCCTTCGGCGTTCAACCGGTCGCACAGATCCCTGACCGAGGAGAGCGAGGCCAGGTCCACCTGCTCCACGCGCACCCGGCCGCCGAGGCGCCGCGCGGCCTCCTCGCCTTTGGCGGGGTTCCGTACGGCCAGGACGACCTCGGCGCCCGCCTGCGCGAAGCGGCGGGCGACACCGAACCCGATGCCGCTGTTGGCCCCGGTGACCAGGGCCAGGCGGCCTCGCAGATCGGGAGCGGGTTCGAGAGGGAGGGCCTTGCTCATCGGGGACTCCCGAGGGGACGGATACGGACGGACGAGTCCCCAGAGTGCCCCGGGCGGGCGGGTCGGGCGGCCCACCGACACGACGACGGCGTGGCGTCCGCTCTGCCCGTCATGGCTACGCTGCCCCTGCCCAGCCGGATGGTTGGGCGGGCGTGTGGACCCGTACGGGGCCGCGCCGTGTCACACGAGGGCGGTCGAACGTGAAGGTCATCATCTTCGGGGCGTCCGGCATGGTCGGGCAGGGTGTCCTGCGCGCGTGTGTGCTGGACGAACGGGTCGAGAGCGTGCTTCTGGTGGGCCGTACGAGGACCGGCGGGCACCCTCCCAAGGTCCGCGAGATCGTCCACGAGGACTTCACCGACCTCACCGCGATCGAGGACGAGCTCTCGGGGCTCGACGCGTGCTTCTACTGCCTCGGCGTCTCCTCGTCCGGCCGGAGCGAGGACGAGTACCGCCGTATCACCTACGACTACACACTCGCCGCCGCCCGGACACTGGCACGCCGCAGCCCCGGCCTGACCTTCACGTACGTCTCCGGCGAGGGCACCGACAGCACCGAGCGCGGCCGGAGCGCGTGGGCGCGGGTCAAGGGCCGCACCGAGAACGAACTGCTGGCCATGGACTTCCCCGCCTACATGTTCCGCCCCGGTTACATCCGGCCCCTCGACGGAGCGAGGTCCAAGACGCCCGTCTACCGGCTGATGTACGGCCTGACCTCCTGGCTCTATCCGCTGCTGCGGCGCCTGATGCCCACGCACGTGACCACGACGGAACACCTGGGCCGGGCGATGCTCGCCGTGGTCGCCCTGCGGGGTGCCGAGCCGCACGTGCTCCACAGCCCGGAGATCAACCGGCTGGGCGCCTGACACGGCTTCGTACGTACGGGGGGGGCACCAGGCGTACTTCCGTACGTACGGGGGGGGGCACCAGGCGTACGCGGGTACGGGGGACACGCTGCCGGACGGCCGGGGAGCGTCGCCGCCGCCGACATCGTCTACAGTGCAGTAGACGTACAGACGGGCGGACCCGCGGGCGATCGGCGCCCGTGGTCTCCGCCGCCGTACCCCTCGAACCCTCCGGAAAGAGATCCGATGAGCGTGATCAGCGTCGGCCAGGCCGTCATCCTCGGCGCCGTCGAAGGGGTGACCGAGTTCCTCCCGGTCTCCTCCACCGGCCACCTGAAGATCGCCGAGGGCCTGATGGGCATCCCGGTCGACCACCACGCCGTCATCGGCTTCTCCGCCGTCATCCAGGTCGGCGCCATCGCGGCCGTGCTCGTCTACTTCTACAAGGACATCGTCAGGATCCTCACCGCCTGGGTCACCGGCCTCCGGGAGCCCGAGGAGCGCTACCACCACGACTACAAGTTCGCCTGGTGGGTCATCTACGCCACGATCCCGATCGTGCTGGTCGGACTGGCCGCCAAACCACTGATCCAGGGCCCGCTGGCCTCGCTCTGGGTGGTGGCCGCCTCCCTGATCGTCGGCAGCGGTGTGATGTGGGTCGCCGACCAGATGAGCCGCCACAAGCGCGGCGAGGACGACACGTCGTTCAAGGACGCGATGCTGGTGGGCAGTTCACAGATCCTGGCCCTCCTCTTCCCCGGCTTCTCGCGGTCCGGCGCCACGATGTCCACCGCGCTCCTCCTCGACCTCGACCGCGTCGCCGCCACCCGCCTGTCGTTCTTCCTCGGCATCCCCGCCCTCACCGGCGCCGGCCTCTACGAGCTGAAGGACGCGCTCGGCGCGGGGGTCGGCGCCGCCCCCCTCGTCGCCGGGACCCTCGTCTCCTTCGTCGTCGCCTACGCCTCCATCTCCTGGCTGCTCAAGTTCGTCGCCAAGCACTCCTTCAACGCCTTCGTGATCTACCGGATCATCATCGGTGTGCTGCTCCTGGGCCTGCTGGGCACCGGCGTCCTGAGCTGAGGACGCCGCCGGGCCCGGCACCGGCGGCCCCTCCGCCGTTCCTCCTGTGGCTGACGAAACGGCAACCCGCGTGACGTGACGGGTACGTCCCGCCTACCGTGGGCAGTCGCGGGACGTCCAGCCGTCACGGGGGCGCACGGCGGGCCGCGGAGGGGGGATCCGTCATGGAGTCCGGGAGCGGTCTGGGCCTGCGCGGCCGCAGCGGCATCGTGTCGCTCGTCGACGAATGCCTGAAACAGCCGCCCACCGCCGACCGCCCGGTCACGATGCTGCTCGGCCCGCGCGGCAGCGGCGCCAGCGAGGCCCACAGCGCCCTGATGGAGCACTTCGGCCCCGACCACCCGTTCGCGTACGTCAACTTCGGCGGTACGCAGTCGCTGCTGCCGCGCTACGCCCTCGCCCTGCTCGCCCGCCAGCTGGAGCGCAAACTGCCCCGGTACGGCCGCTCCCGCTTCCCCCTCCTCAGCCTCGGGCTGCTCGCCTCGGACGAGGAGCTGAACATCCGCGGCATGGCCCAGGGCCACAGCATGGCGCAGGGCCGCCGGGCGGTGCAGCGCCAGCTCGACCACTTCCAGCAGGCCAACGAAGCCCGGCACGGCGACTACCTCGCGGCGTTCTTCGAGGTCGGCATGGGCGCCATCGGCGTCCCGGAGGGCGCCTCGTCCGTCGCTCTCGCGGTGTTCCAGGACGCCCTGCGGCGCGGCCGGCGGCTGCCCGTCCGCGGCCTCATGGGACGGCTCACCGCCGGCGCGCACTGGTTCGGCGCGCATCCCCTGATCCGCAGCGGCGACCGCTGGGAGGCGCTCGTCGAGCTCAACCTCTGGCGCCACGACGGCGACGAACAGCAGCAGGAGCGGCTGGACCGGGTGCTGTTCTCCGCGTTCCTCGAAGACCTGCGCCGCAACACCGCGCGCAACTTCATGCCCCGCTCGCACCTCCTCCTGCTGGACAACACCCACGCCCCGTACGGCAGGCGCTTCCTCGACCTGCTCGTACGGGCCCGTCACGACGACACCGTCGTGACGGGCGGGGACTGCGACCCCCTCACGGTCGTCGCCAGCTCCAACCGCTGGCTGCCCCGCTGGGGCCCGGCCACCGGCGACGCCTGGCCGTGGCAGCTGCGCGGCCCCGACCGCGCCTCCCTCGCCGACTGGCACACCTACCGGCCCACCCGGGACGGCGAGGACACCTGGTGGTATCCGCTGCGGCTGCGCGACCTCAACCTCGACGAGGTGCGCATCCGGATCGAGCTCCAGCTCGGCGGGCACCCGGAGCTGGCGCCGTACACCCGCCTCACCCCCTTCGTGCACCGGCTGACCGGCGGTCTGCCGCGCGCGGTGCAGCAGATCCTGGACGTCTTACGCCAGTCGGGCGCCCCGTCCGAGTCCGGACCCGACCAGGACCGCTGGCTGCGCAAGCTCCCCGACCGCCAACTCCGTACCGGCGAGGTCAGTTCGACCCTCGCCGAGACCGCGCTCAGCCATCTGCTGCGCGGCATCGACCCGGTGGAGCGCGCCATGCTCGCCGAGTGCGCCGCCGCCCGCGACCTCTCGGTGGGCACACAAGTCCTCGGCCACGGCGAGGAGTTGTTCGGCGAGATGCGCTCGCGCTGGCTGCTGGCGGGACCCGGCACGTTCGTCCCCACCCTCCACCCCTGGCTGCGGCGCCTGCTGCTGTGGGAGCTCGCCCGCCGCCCGGACGACTGGGACATGGCCCACGAACTGCTCGCCGAGCACTACAGGTCGGAGGGCCGGCCCGTCCAGGAGGCGTACCACCAGCTCGCCCTGCACCGTGTGGACGACGTGGCGGACCACCTGCTGCGGCGCTTCACGGCAGTGCCCGCCGCCCAGTGGATCAGCGAGTTCGACACGGTGACCTCGGCCCCCAACCGCCTGCCGGACGAGGGCGGTCCGCTGGAACTGCTCGCCGCGCTGGGCTCCGGGCGCGCGCCCGCCCGGGCCGTGGACGCGGCCTCGCTGATCCAGGGCCTGGTCGTCGCCCGGTGGGTGTGGAGCGATCCGCTCGCGGACCCCGGGATGCGGCTGGCCCATCTGATCGCCGAGGGGTTCACCCAGCTGTCCCAGCTCCGGAGGAACGACATCGTGCCCCTCTTCAACGAGGCGGAACGGTACCGGCATTGGCGTCATCCGCAGACGACGGGGGAGGTCTGATCCGATGGTCAGAATCGAATGGCCGCTGCACATCGTGCGCCGGGTCGTGCTCGCGGCCGTCGCCGCCGCGGTCCTCGCGGTGGGCGGCTGGTTCGCCGTGTCCTGGCTGGAGGACAGCAGGGCGCGGTGCGGTGACGGCGTGGTGAAACGGGGGGAGGACAAGGAGTGTGTCGGGGTGACGGACGGCTCGTACGTCTTCCGGGGCCACCTCACCCAGGTCGAGAAGGCCATCGAGAAGGAGAACGACCGGATCGAGAAGGGCGGCGAACCGTACGTCAGCGTCGCCTACATGACCTCCCTGACCCTCGACGGTACGGACAGCAACTCGGACGAATCGGTACGGCACGAACTCCAGGGCGCCTATCTCGCGCAGTACCGCCACAACCGGGGCGACCTGGCCGCGTCCCCGAAGATCCGGCTCCTCATCGCCAACACCGGTGGGGGCTCGGACCATTGGCGCTTCACCGTCGGCGAGCTGGTCAAGCGCAAGCACACCGACGACAGGCTGGTCGCGGTCACCGGCCTCGGCCCCAGCACCGACGAGAACCGCGCGGCCGTCGACCTGCTGTCGACGCAGGGCATCGCCATGGTCGCGTCCACGATGACGGCAACGAGCATAAAGGACATACACAACTTCGTCCGGGTGTCGCCCACCAACGCCGACGAGGCGTACGCCGCCGCCGCGTACCTCAAGCGGAAGAAGTTCCGGACGGCCGTGGTCGTGCAGGACGCGGCGAAGGGCAATCTCTACGCCACCACCCTGGGGTCGGAGTTCACCCGCGCCTTCCCGGACCCCGCCACCGGTCACCGGCTGGTCGCGGAGAAGATGACGTACGACTCGTCGGTGGCCAACGCCTGGGAGAGCGAGATGAACTTCATGTCCTCGCAGCTCTGCGACGAGGAGCCCGAGGTCATCTACTTCGCCGGGCGCGGCACCCACCTCATGCGGTTCCTCGGCGCGCTGTCCAACCGCGCCTGCCAGGACGTCGAGTTCACCGTGATCGCCGGTGACGACACCACCAACCTGACCAGGGAACAGCTCGCCGCCGCCGCGAAGACCCAGGTCCAGGTGCTCTACACCGGCCTGGCCCACCCGGACATGTACCGCACGAACCCGAAGGCGGTCTCGGCACCGTCCGCGCGGTACTTCGCCGAGGGCGGCTTCCTCGACACCACCTTCCCCAACAACTCGCGGGAGGACGGCCAGGCGATCATGGCCCACGACGCCGTCCTGACCGCCGCGAGGGGGATCCAGATGGCTGCCGCCCAGGGGAAGGTCACCGTCACGGGAGACGCCGTGGCCCGGATGTTCCACCAGATGAACGGAGGGCAGCAGGTGGCCGGGGCCAGCGGCTTCCTCTCCTTCCAGAACAACGGCAACCCGCGCGACAAGGCCGTCCCCGTTCTCCGGCTGACCGCCACGGGACGGGCGGAGTTCGTCGAGGTGTCCGCCGCGCGCGGAAGGCCCCGGGAAGGCCGGTGAAGGCCGGTGGACCCGGGACCTGACACGGACGGACGGCCGCCCGGCCGGCCGGGCGGAGTCGCTCAGTTCGCCAGGAAGTCGAGCAGCGCCGGATTGACGATCTCCGGGTGCGTCCAGGCCACGTTGTGCGGCCCGCCGTCGACCGTGACGAACGTCAGATCCTTGATGAGCGGCGGAAGCCGCTTCGCCGTGTTGTCGTACGGCAGGATCCGGTCCGCCGTGCCGTGCACCAGCAGCGTCGGCACGTCGATCTTCGGCAGATCCGCGCGGAAGTCCGTCAGCCACGTGTCCACACACGCGTACGCGGAGTGCGCCGAGGCCGCCACGGCCATGTTGAAGCTGTTGTTCCACGCCTGGTCGCTGATCCGGGTCCCGCCGAACTGGTCGACGTTGTAGAAGTTGTCCAGGAACGTCTTGAAGTACGCGGGCCGGTCGGCGACCACGGCCTTCTTGATGTCCTCGAAGACCGACCCGTCCACCCCCTCGGGGTTGTCGTCGGTCTTGAGGAGGAACGGCGGGACGGCTCCCATCAGCACGGCCTTGTCGACCCGGCCGGAGCCGTACGTGCCGAGGTACCTGGTCACCTCGCCGGTCCCCATCGAGAAGCCGACCAGGCTCACCTCGGGGAACGCGAGATGGTCGAGGAGGGCGTTGAGGTCGGCGGCGAACGTGTCGTAGTCGTGGCCGGTCACGGGCTGGCTGGAGTTGCCGAAACCCCGCCGGTCGTATGTGATCACGCGGTACCCGGCCTCCAGCAGGACACGCTCCTGCTTCTCCCACGAGTGCCCGTTCAACGGATACCCGTGGATCAGGACGACCGGCCGGCCGCTCCCGTGGTCCTCGTAGTAGAGGTCGATGGACCCGCTGTTCTCCTGGCCGACGTTCACGAACGGCATAGGGGTGCCTGCTCTCTGCTCTCGCCGCCGGCACGGTCGCCCCGTGGCACCGTGCAGGCCGCGGAGCACGCATGCCCTGCTGCTGGACGTCATGAGCTGCTTACGGCGGAGCCGCGCCCCCGTGCACACAAGCCCGGCCCCGGACTTTCAGTGAACGCCCGTCGGTGGCGCCCCGCCACCCGAGGCCCTACACACCCGGGTGGCGCATGGACGCCCGTACGATCTTCCCCGCGTCCCCCAGGGGCACCACGGTCACCTCCGCCAGCCGGTTGACCAGCGGCCAGCCGTAACCCCCGGGCAGCCACTGCCCCCGGTGCTCCTTGACGACCGGCGGCACCGGGCTCGCGTCCTGCACCACGATCTCCACCACACCGGGCCCGGCGGCGACCCGGAACGCCGTCACCCCGCCGGCGTGCCGCACGGCGTTCGTCACCAGCTCCGAGACGACCAGCAGCACATCGGCGAGGACGCGCTCCGGCGCCGCGTGCCCGTCCAGGAAGGAGCGCGCGAGCGCGCGGGCCTCCGCCGCG
>NZ_WWJY01000545.1 GCF_009865405.1 Streptomyces sp. SID3212
GCCCGCCCGCCGCGACGGCGCGGCCCGGCCCCGACCATGACGGCGAGGAGAAGCGCCGGGACCGGGAGAAGGGCCGGGACAGGGACCGGGACCGGGCGACCTGCCGTACGCAGATCAAGGGATCGCGCGCCACCGCCTTCTGCCACAACCCGTACCCGGAGACCGACCGCGTCCGCCTGCACGTCGAATGCGCCCGCTGGTGGGACGTCGACGTCGACAGCGCCCCGGAGGAGCTCCACCCGGCCGGCTACGTCCAGCTCTCGGACCGCTGCTGGAAAGAAGTCCGGTCGGTGTGGGTCACCCACGAACGCGTGAGCTGAGCCGGAGCCGGAGCCGGAGCCCCGGAGCCGTACCGGCCGGGCCGACCCGCCCGGACCCGCTCAGACCCTCTCGACCAGGCAGTGCAGCGCGTGGCTCGCCGCCTCCGCGCCCGCCGCCTCCCCGTCCCCCGCCCGGATCGCCGTCACCAGCCGCGCGTGGTCCATGTGGTTCTCCGGCCGCAGCTCCGCCCCCACGTCCGTCCGCAGCCGGTCCCGCAGCAGATGCCCCAGGTCGGCGTAGAGCGTGACCATCACGTCGTTGTGCGAGGCCGACACCACCGCCAGATGCAGCGTCGCGTCCGCCGTGACGAACCGCTCCGCGTCCCCCGCCGCCCACGCTTCCTCCCGGCGCGCCAGCAGCGTGTCCAGCAGACGCAGATCCTTGGCCGTACGGCGCTCCGCCGCGAGCCGGGCGGCCGACGACTCCAGCGTGGAGCGCAGCTCCGCGATGTGCCGGTGATCGGCGTCCGCGAACCTGCGCTGCATCACGCCCGCCAGCTCGCTCGTCGCGACGACGTACGTCCCCGACCCCTGCCGGATGTCCAGCAGGCCGTTGTGCGCCAGCGCGCGGACCGCCTCACGGACGGTGTTCCGTGCCACGCCCAGCTGCTCGACCAGCTCGGGTTCGGTGGGGATACGGGATCCCACCGGCCACGCGCCCGAGGTGATCTGGTTCCGCAACTCGGTGATCACCTGGTCCGAGAGGGCGGAACGGCGGGGAGAGGTCAGCGCCATGGTGCTCCCAACTCTGTCTGGAGGGGGATTTCTGTCCGGAAGGGGATTGGACAACCAATCATCCCATGATTCTATGATGGCCCCATGCCTGACGAGACCCGGACCGAGACCCGGCTGCCCGCCACCACCACCCCGGGTGTGCCCGGCGATTCTCCGGCACCGCGCCCCGCCGCGTGGGTGACACCGCTCGTCGTGACCGGACTGGTTCTCGCCGCCCTCAACCTCCGTCCCGCCATCACCAGCCTGGGCCCGCTGCTGGAGGACGTACGCGGCGGGCTGCACATGAGCGGCACGGTGGCCGGCGTCCTCACCTCCGTACCGCCGTTCTGCTTCGCCGTCTTCGGCTTCACCGCGCCCCGCCTGGCCCGCCGCTTCGGCCCCGGCGCGGTCGTCTGCGCCGGCATGGCGGCCATCACGGCCGGCCTGCTGATCCGGCCCTTCACGTCCGGTACGCCCGCCTTCCTGGCGGCGAGCGCCCTCGCGCTCATGGGCATCGCGGTGAGCAACGTCCTGATGCCGGTGATCGTCAAGCGGTACTTCCCCGACCGCGTCGGCACCATGACCGGCCTCTACTCGATGGCCCTGGCGCTCGGCACCGCCTTCGCCGCCGCCGCGACCGTCCCCATGACCGAGGCGCTGGGTGGCAGTTGGCGCGTGGGCCTCGGGGTCTGGGCCGTGCTCGCCGCGCTCGCGGTCCTGCCCTGGACCGCTCTCGTACGGGACCGCAGCGGCGCCGCCGCCAGGTCCCCGGCGGGCGCTCCCGGGGCGCGCGGGCTGAGCCTCGTCCGGAGCCGTACCGCCTGGGCGCTCGCCTGCTACTTCGGCATCCAGGCCTCCGGCGCGTACATCACCATGGGCTGGATGCCGCAGGTCTTCCGGGACGCCGGCCTCTCGGCGGGCACGGCGGGGCTGCTGCTCGCCGTGACGATGGTGATGGGCGTCCCGCTGGCCTTCGTGATCCCCCGGCTCGCCACCCGGCTGAAGAACCAGGGCCCGATCGCCGTGGCCCTCGGTCTGTGCGGCCTGACGGCCTTCACGGGCCTCCTCCTCGCCCCCGCGTCCGGCGCCTGGCTCTGGGCCGTGCTCCTCGGTATCTCGAACTGCTCGTTCCCGCTCGCCCTCACCATGATCGGCATGCGGTCGCGGAGCGGCGCCGGAGTCGTACGGCTCTCCGCCTTCGCCCAGTCCACCGGCTATCTGATGTCGATCCCCGGCCCGCTGCTGATCGGGGTGCTCTACCAGAACACCGGCGGATGGGGGCTGCCGCTGCTGATCATGGGCGGGTTCCTGGTGCCGCAGATGGTGGCGGGTGTCATCGCCGGGCGGGACCGGACGATAGAGGACGAAACGAGGATGCGAGACTGAGCGCATGCCAGTCCTCGACCCGAATCCCCAGAACGGCCAGCAGAAGCTGCTCATCGTGTTCGGCACGATCATCGGCATCCTGGTGGTCATCGGCATCATCGCCTCGATCGCCAGCCCGTGACCGCGGGCCCCTGACCGCTCCGCCCGCTCTGCCCGGTCTGCCCGCGTCTGGGGTGGGGCTGGCACCACCGTCCCCTAGGGGGCCAGGGTCAGGGGTGAGTGGGTGGGTCACCGGATGGGCCGGAGCGCCCGCGATCCGTAGGTTCTGAGGTGTCGGACACCACGGACCCACGGAGGCGGACATGCCGGCCAGAACGTACCCCCGCACCGCCCCCAGGCCCGCCGACGCCCTCGCGGTCCGGCTCCCGTGGTGGGCCCTGGCCCTGCCCGCCGTCGCCTTCGCCGTCCTGCTCGTCCTGATGGCGGGCCCCGGCCAGGCACAGGCCGCGACCACCGATCCGGGGATCGCCCGGATCCTGGACCTGATGCGCCAGGTGCTCGGGCGCTAGGGCGCGGGGGCACGGGGGCCGCTAGGGCGCGGGGCGCGCTGGGCCGTACCAGGGCGTACGCCCGAGCGTTCCGGCACGTCGTAGCACTGTTCACCCGTGCCGGGGGCCCGTTCCAACACCCTGCGCCCGCGGGCGCGTTTCATGCGAAGCTGGAGGGCATGAGCGCCGATACGTCCCGCAGGATCGTTCTACTCCGGCACGCCAAGGCCGACTGGCCGGAGGTGGCCGACCACGAGAGGCCACTCGCCGACCGGGGCCGTGCGGATTCCGCCGTCGCGGGCCGCCGCCTCGCCGAGACCGGGATCGCCATCGATCTCGCCCTCTGCTCCACCGCGGCGCGGACCCGTGAGACCTGGAAGCTGGCCGTGCACGAGCTGCCGCAGCGGCCGAGGACCGTCTACGAGGACCGGTTGTACGACGCGACCCTCGGCGAGCTGCTCGCCCTGATCAACGAGACTCCCGACGACGTGAACAACCTGCTCCTCGTCGGTCACAACCCGAGCATGCACGCCCTCGCCGACGCGATGGCCGGCCCGGACTCGGGCGACGACATCGCCCGGATGACCCGCAGCGGGTTCCCGACGGCCGCCTTCGCCGTCATCGGGATCGACCGGGGCTGGAAGTCGGTGGAGCTGGGAGTGGGCACGCTCCAGGAGTTCTGGGCCCCGCACGACTGAGCCGTACCCACATCCAGGACCGTCCGGCTCACAGGAGTGGCTCTCACTCCTGTGAGCGGTGGTCGTCCTCCGGCGTCTCGGCCTCCTCGACCTCTTCGCGGGTGATTCCCAGCAGGTAGAGGACGGTGTCCAGGAACGGTACGTTCACCGCCGCGTGCGCCGCCTTGCGGACCACCGGCTTCGCGTTGAAGGCCACCCCGAGCCCGGCCGCGTTCAGCATGTCGAGATCGTTGGCGCCGTCCCCGATCGCCACCGTCTGCGCCAGCGGCACTCCCGCCTCGGCGGCGAACCGCCGCAGCAGCCGGGCCTTGCCCGCGCGGTCGACGATCTCGCCGGTCACCCGGCCGGTGAGCTTCCCGTCCACGATCTCCAGGGTGTTGGCGGCGGCGAAGTCCAGCCCGAGCCGGTCCTGGAGCGCGTCGGTGACCTGGGTGAACCCCCCGGACACGACGCCCACTTGGTAGCCGAGCCGCTTGAGCGTACGGATCAGGGTGCGGGCCCCGGGAGTGAGCCGTACCTCCGCCCGTACCTTGTCCACCACCGACGCGTCGAGCCCGGCCAGCAGCGCCACCCGCGCGTGCAGGGACTGCTCGAAGTCCAGCTCTCCCGCCATGGCACGGGCGGTCACCTCGGCGACCTCCGCCTCACAGCCCGCGTGCGCCGCGAACAGCTCGATGACCTCGTCCTGGATCAGCGTCGAGTCGACGTCCATCACCACCAGGCGCTGGGCCCGGCGCGCCAGCCCGGCCGAGACGACCGCGACATCCACCCCGATCCCCGCCGCCGAGGTCGCCAGCGCGGTGCGCAGCGGCGCGGTCTCCACCCCGGACACCGCGAACTCGACCGCCGTGACGGGGTACTTGGCCAGCCGGAAGATACGGTCGATGTTGCCGCCGGTCGAGGTGATACTCGCCGCTATGGCCGCCGTCGACTCCGCGGTGAGCGGGTTGCCGAGCACGGTGACGTGCGAACGGCCGCTGCCGCGCGGCCGGTTGTCGCCCTTGCCGGAGATGATCTCGGCCTGGAGCTTGAGGGACTCCGTCCAGCTGTGGACGGTGGCGCGCAGTTCGCCCTCGGTGGCGCCGCCCGCCGCCGGGGCGGTGATCAGCGCGCACAGGACGATACGGCCACGGGTGACGACCTGCTCGATGTCTATGACATCGACGGCGTAGGCGGCGAGGGTGTCGAAGAGCCCCGCGGTGATCCCGGGGCGATCCTTCCCGAAGATCTTGACGAGAAGGGTCGGGACCTCGGTGGCCGGGATCCCGGCCGGGACGTCGGTCGGGACATCAGGGGTCTGGCGGGGCTGCGGTGCGCTCATGGTGATCCCACCGTAGCGGGCGCGGCGCCGGGACCGGCCGGGCGTCCCGTACAGCGGACACCGCGACCACCCGGCGGACACCTCCCATGATCACGGACGTGGCGTAAGTGATCACGGACGGGGCGAAAGAGCCCGCATGGACCCCTTCGTACCTGGGTACTCAAGAGGCCCGGTTTTCACGGGAGGCGGCCCGCCTGAAATAGTTCCCCCCGATGTTCGCCATCCCTAGACTCCCCAGCGATGGGGGAACTTCGGGGGACAACTAGTGGGGCATGGAGTGCACGAACTCGTACTGGAATTGAACGGAAGGACCTGGGCGCTCGATCCGGCCAGGTCGTACACCCTGGGGCGTGATCCGCAGGGCGACCTCGTGGTCGACGACGCCCGGGTCTCGTGGCGTCACGCCACCATCAGCTGGGGGGGCCGGGGCTGGGTCATCGAAGATCACGGAAGCACCAACGGTACGTACGTACAGGGGCAGCGGGTCCATCAGACGGAGATCGCGGCCGGTTCCGCCGTGCATCTCGGCAACGCCACGGACGGGCCCCGGCTGAGCCTCTCCGCCGCCGCGTACAGCCCGCAGGCCGCCGGGCCGCAGCAGACTCCGTACCAGCAGCAGGCCCCGCAGGCACCGGTGCGGCCGGCCGTACCGCAGCAGGGCTGGCAGCAGCCGCGGCAGCCCCAGGTGCCCCAACAGGGCGGTCCCGGGGGCCCGTCGGCAGGGCAGGGCCAGGGTCAGGGGCAGGCGCCCGACACGGCAGCCTCACCGTTCTACGGTGACCGCAACCCGACCACGTTCCACCAGCTCTCCCTCGGCCGTGTCATGCGCATCGGCCGCGCGCTGGAGAACGAACTGGTCGTCTCCGACCTCCAGGTCTCCCGCAACCACGCCGAGTTCACCGCGACCCCCGACGGCCGCTACGAGATCCGCGACCTCGGATCCCACAACGGCACGTACGTCAACGGCCAGCCGATAGCCAAGTCCGGGACCGTGCCCATCGGCCCCCACGACATCGTCGGCGTCGGCCACTCGACCTTCCGCCTCGTCGGCGACCGGCTCGAAGAGTTCGTCGACACCGGTGAGGTCTCCTTCTCGGCCCGCCACCTCACGGTGACGGTCGACGGCGGCAAGCAGATCCTCAAGGACGTCTCCTTCGGGGTCCCGGAGAAGTCGCTGATCGCGGTCATCGGTCCGTCCGGCTCCGGGAAGTCCACGCTGCTCAAGGCCCTCACCGGCTACCGCCCGGCCAACGAGGGCGACGTCCTCTACGACAACCGGAACCTGTACAAGCAGTTCGCCGAGCTGCGCCAGCGCATCGGCCTGGTCCCGCAGGACGACATCCTGCACAAGGAACTGACGGTCAGGAAGGCGCTCAGATACGCGGCGAAGCTCCGCTTCCCCGGCGACACCAAGCCCGCCGAGCGCGAGGCCAGGATCGACGAGGTGCTGGGCGAGCTGAAGCTCGACATCCACAAGGACAAGAAGATCACCGCGCTCTCCGGCGGCCAGCGCAAGCGGGTCTCGGTCGCCCTGGAGCTGCTCACCAAGCCCTCGCTGATCTTCCTGGACGAGCCGACCTCCGGCCTCGACCCGGGCATGGACCGCGATGTGATGAAGCTCCTGCGCGACCTCGCCGACGACGGCCGTACGGTCCTGGTGGTCACGCACTCCGTCGCCGAGCTGGCGATCTGCGACAAGCTCCTCGTCATGGCCCCCGGCGGCTCGGTGGCGTACTTCGGCCCGCCCGAGGAGGCGCTCAACTTCTTCGGCTACACGACGTGGGCCGACGTCTTCTCGGCCTTCGAGAACTACCGCGAGTACGACTGGGCGGGCCGCTGGCGCGGCTCGCAGCACTACCAGATGTACGCCGCCGACATCGACGCCATCGCCGCGCAGTCCGTGGCCATGCCCTCCGCGCAGCAGATGCGCCCGCCCAAGCCGCAGAGCTGGGCGTCCCAGCTGTGGACCCTGGTCCGGCGCTATGTGTCGGTGATCGCGTCCGACCGGGGCTTCATGGGCCTGATGGTCCTGCTGCCGGCGATCCTCGGCGGGGTGAGCGCTGTCATCCCGGCCAAGTTCGGCCTCGTACCGCCCACCCCGCCCTCCCGGTTCAACAGCACCGCCGGGATCATCATGATGATCCTCGTGGTCGGGATGTGCTTCGCCGGTTCGGCCAACTCCGTACGAGAACTGATCAAGGAACGGGTCATCTACGAACGGGAACGGGCCACCGGCCTGTCCCGTTCGGCCTACCTGATGTCCAAGGTGATCGTGCTGGGGGTGATCACGGCCTTCCAGGCCGTCATCATCTGCGCCATCGCGCTGCCGGTCCGTGAACTCCCCGAGAAGGGAGTGATCACCCACCCGGCCGTCGAGATCTGTCTCGCGATCATCGCCATGGGCTTCACCGCGATGATGCTCGGTCTGGTCATCTCCGCCCTGGTCAAGACCGCCGAGAAGACCATGCCGCTGCTCGTGATGTTCGCGATCGTGCAGCTGGTCTTCACCGGCACCCTCTTCCAGATCTTCGGCAAGCCGGGGCTGGAGCAGTTCGCCTGGCTGATGCCGTCCCGCTGGGCCCTGGGCGCGGCGGGCTCGACGCTCGACCTGTCGCACCTGATGGCGCCGTGGGACCCGGAGAAGCCCGACGACCTGGACCCGCTGTGGGAGCACACCGCCGCCCAGTGGTCGGTCGACATGATCGTGCTCGTCGTGATCGGCGTCCTCTGCGGCTTCGTGGTCGCGCGCCTGCTGCGCCGCCACGAGCCGGAGGTCATGCGCAAGTAGCGGTCGTGCGGATGTGAGAACGCCGCGCCGGAGGGCGGCACCCCTGTGCGGGGTGCCGCCCTCCGGCATGGGGGACCTCTTCGGCGTTCAGACGCGTTCGGACGCGTTCGGACGCGCTCAGACGGCCACCGCGCTCAGTAGGCGCTGTTGACGTTGTCCATCGAGCCGTACCGGTCGGCGGCGTAGTTGGCCGCGGCGACGATGTTGGCGACGGGGTCGTAGATGTTCTTCGACGTGCCGTTGACGTGGTACGTGGCGAAGGTCGGGGGGATGACCTGGAGCAGGCCCTTCGACGGGATGCCGTTCCGGGCGTTGATGTCCCAGTTGTTGATCGCGTTCGGGTTACCGCTCGACTCGCGCATGATGTTGCGGTGCAGTCCTTCGTAGGAGCCCGGGATGCCGTGCTTCTTCATGATGGACAGCGATTCCTTGATCCAGCCGTCCAGGTTGTTCGCGTAGACCGGGGTCCGCGCGGCGGCCCGGCTGGCGGCGGCCTTGGCACGCTTCTTGGCGTCGTCGGCGGCCTTCGCGCGCTTCTTCGCGTCGGCGGCGGCCTTGGCCTTGGCCTTCGCGGCCTTCTCCGCCTTGGCCTTCTGCTCGGCCTTCTTCTCGGCCTTCGCCTTGGCCTCGGCGGCCTTCTTCGCCTTCTCGGCCTTGTCGGCCTTCTCCTGCGCGGCGGCCTTGACCTTCGTCGCGGCCTGGACCTTCGCCGTGTTCTCGGCGGAGGTCTGCTGCTTGAAGACGCTCGCGTGCAGCGACGCGGCCTGGGCAGCGGTGTCCGGGGTCGCCGTGAAGGCGGCCTGCGAGGCGGTGACCGCCTGCGAGGGCTTGGAGTCGGCCGAGGCGCCCGGAACGAGCGTCAGGGTGATGGCGGCGACTCCGGCGGCGGCGACGCCGGCGATCGAAGCCTTGTGCGCCCGGTTGAGACGGTCAAGGCCAGGGGTGCGTGACGAGAACATAGAGACGTACCTCTTCGAATAGCGGGGAGTCGCGGGGGCCGGGTGGCCGACAGCCTGCTCGGCGGCGACGGACGCAATTCTTAGCGGCCGCAAAATGCTGTGGCAAAGGTGTGACGTACGACCCCGGGTAGTGGGACGGGGAGGGGGGCGAATGGTGCGTTTTCGCCATGTAGCAAGCTCACAGCCGCCTCATTTGTCGACTAGCGGCCTTCGTAAGTGACGTACGTCCTATGTGCGGGCTCACATCGGGGGCGCGGTGAGCTCACCCCGCGTTGCTCAAGCAATGCATACGGTGAGTGGCCTCGCGGCGGTCGTGACCGGTCGTCGTCCACGTCCCGACCGCGTCCGTGCCCACCCCGCCAGGGTCTTCCGGCCTAGGCCGTACGCCCTGGTCGCCCCCCTCTTAGGCCTCATCACACGGGTCCGACCCGCCGGTACGGTGAAGCCATGAGCCACCGACCCCGCTCCGGCCTCGCGGCGGTGAGCACCGCGTTGCTGGCGATGAGCCGGCACCTGGAGGTACGGGACGTCCTCAAGACGATCGTCGCCTCCGCCCGCGAACTGCTGGACGCCGAGTACGCGGCGCTCGGCGTCCCCGACGACCACGGCGGCTTCGCCCAGTTCGTGGTCGACGGCGTCAGCGACGACCAGTGGAAGGCCATCGGCCCGCTCCCGCGCCAGCACGGCATCCTCGCCGCGATGCTCAAGGACGAGACGCCCCAGCGCCTCACCGACGTACGCCAGGACCCCCGCTTCGAGGGCTGGCCCGCCTCCCACCCCGACATGTCCGACTTCCTGGGGCTGCCCGTCAGGGACGGCGACGAGACCCTCGCCGCGCTCTTCCTCGCCAACAAGCGCTGCCCCAGGCCCGGCAGCGGCTGCGGCTTCACCGAGGAGGACGAGGAACTCCTCGGCATCCTCGCCCAGCACGCCGCCATCGCCCTCACCAACGCCCGGCTCCACGAACGCAGCCGCGAGCTGACCATCGCCGAGGAACGCTCACGCCTCGCCCACGAACTCCACGACGCCGTCAGCCAGAAACTCTTCTCCCTGCGGCTGACCGCCCAGGCCGCCGCCGCCCTGGTCGACCGCGACCCGGCCCGCGCCAAGGACGAACTCCAGCAGGTCACCGCCCTCGCCGCCGAGGCCGCCGAGGAACTGCGCGCCGCCGTGGTCGAGCTGCGGCCCGCCGCCCTCGACGAGGACGGCCTCGTCCACACCCTCCGTACCCAGATCCACGTCCTGGACCGCGCCCACTCCGCCCGGGTCACCTTCGGCAGCTTCTCCGTACGGGCCCTGCCCGCCGCCCAGGAGGAAGCGCTGCTGCGGGTCGCCCAGGAGGCCCTCCACAACGCGCTCCGGCACTCCGGCGCCGACCGGGTCGACGTCACCCTCGCCCGCCGGGGCACCGGCGTGGTCCTCGGCGTCACCGACAACGGCAGGGGCTTCGACCCCCGCGCGGTCCGCCGGGCCGGCCGGCACCTCGGGCTGGTCTCCATGCGCGACCGGGCCGGCGGCGTCGGCGGCAGACTCACCGTGCAATCGGCGCCCGGACGGGGCACCACGATCGAGATGGAGGTGCCCGGTGGGTGACAAGACCATCCGTGTCCTGCTGGTGGACGACCACCAGGTCGTCCGCCGCGGCCTGCGGACGTTCCTGGAGGTCCAGGACGACATCGAGGTCGTGGGGGAGGCGTCCGACGGCGCCGAGGGTGTCGCCCGCGCCGAGGAACTGCGGCCCGACGTCGTCCTGATGGACATCAAGATGCCCGGCACCGACGGCATCGAGGCCCTGCGCACCCTCCGCGACCTCCAGAACCCGGCCAGGGTGCTGATCGTCACCAGCTTCACCGAACAGCGCACCGTCGTCCCGGCCCTGCGCGCCGGCGCGTCCGGCTACGTGTACAAGGACGTCGACCCCGATGCGCTGGCCGGCGCGATCCGCTCCGTACACGCGGGGCACGTCCTGCTCCAGCCCGAGGTCGCGGGTGCCCTGCTGGCCCAGGACAACCCCGGCGGAGGCCAGGGCCGGGGGACCACCCTCACCGAGCGGGAACGCGAAGTGCTCACCCTCATCGCCGACGGGCGCTCCAACCGGGAGATCGCCCGCGCCCTGGTGCTCTCCGAGAAGACCGTCAAGACACACGTCTCGAACATCCTGATGAAACTGGATCTCGCGGACCGTACCCAGGCCGCCCTCTGGGCCGTCCGACATGGGATTACCGGCTGATCGGACGGTCCACCGGCACCCTCATCATCCGGTCTGAGATTCATACCGTCGGGTGTATGTCACCCACACGGCGCATCCTGATCGTCTTCCGGGCGTTCTCCATGGCATGCCGCGGCGCACCGCCGCGGCCGCCCCGAGGAGGAAACCCGACATGAAGAACCTGAAGAAGGCCGCCACCCTCAGCCTCGTCGCCGGTGGCATCGTCGCCGCCGCGTCCGGCGTCGCGTCCGCCCACGGCGGCGCGCAGGCCGAGGGCGCCGCCCTCAAGTCCCCGGGCATCGCCTCCGGCAACCTGGTCCAGGCCCCGGTGCACGTCCCGGTCAACGCCGTCGGCAACAGCGTCAACGTCATCGGCGTACTGAACCCGGCCTTCGGCAACGCCGCCGTCAACCACTGACGGCGCCCCGCCGCACCGCCCTTTTCCACCCTTACCGATTCTCGATTGAGGAACACCCCATGAAGGTCGCCAAGAAGGCCGCCCTGGTCATCGTCACCGCCGGTCTCGCCGCGAGTGCCTCCGCCGGCGCGGCGTTCGCCACCGGTGGCGGCTCCGGCGCGCAGGCCGACGGCCTGGCCCAGCACTCCCCGGGCATCGCCTCCGGCAACGCCGTCCAGGTCCCGGTACACGTCCCGGTCAACCTGACCGGCAACACCGTGAACGTCATCGGCCTGCTGAACCCGGCGTTCGGCAACCACTCCGTGAACCGCTGAACCAACGCCTGACGCCTGGCGTACGTACGAGGCCCCGAGACCCGCCGTCATCCCCCGGCGGTCCCGGGGCCTCGGACGTGACACGCGCCACGTACGGGACCCCGTGCGGTCCTTCCGTACGTCTCCGGCACGACCCCCGCCCACGTGATTCAGACCACAGGCGGCAGTCCCCGCTCCCGCTCCTCCACATACGCGTTGTACGAGGCCACCTGCGCCCGCCGCGCCACCCGCTCCACCGGCCGCAGCGCCGCGCCCCGCGCCGACATCTCCGACGCGCTCACGGCGCCCCCGTCCCCGTGCTCGTACGCCAGCGCCACCAGCAGCCCCACCCGCTGCGCCAGCTCCAGCACCCGCACCGCGCGCGGCGGATACCCGGGAGCCAGCACCTCACGGCCCCGCTCGGCCCGCGCCCGGTACGCGTCCAGCGCCGCCTCCGCCACCGGCCCCGACGCCGCCACGTCCAGCCGCGACAGCACGTCCGTCGCCTCCCGCAGGGCCTCCGCCAGCTCCCGCTCCGCCTCCCCGAGCGACGGCACGTCCGCCGGGGGCGCCTCCCGTACCGGCAGGCAGTGCCAGACCACCTCGACGTGCCGGTCCCCGGCCGGGCCCACCGCCGTCACCTCGGGCACCAGACCGTACGGCGCGCCCGTGGCGACCACCGCCTCCTCCGCCTCCAGCGCGCGGGCGTTGAAGTCCGGGGGACCGCTGAGCCCCAGCGGATGGCCCGGCGCGGGCAGCGCGACCCGGTACCCGGTCACCCCGAGCGTCCGCAGCCGCCCCAGCGCCAGCGTGAGCCCGACGGGCCCCGCCTCACCCGGCAGCCCCTCCACCCGGTGCACCGCGTCCTCGCCGACGATGGCGTGCACGGCGTCGTCCGGCGACACAAACCCGGCCAAGAGGGCGTTTCCCCATGCGGCCAGCAATCCTGAGCGTGGTTGCGAAAGCATGGCCCCAGCCTAGGGAACGGACCTCAGGGCCGGACCACTCCATGGGTGGCGTAGGTTTTCCCTGGGAACCGCGCCCACAGGCGCACCCGGAACTCGAGACGATTGCATGGGGAGACAACGCGCTCATGAGCGATGTACTGGAGCTGGTGGACGTATCCGTGGTCCGCGACGGACGCGCTCTGGTGGACGATGTCTCCTGGTCGGTCAAGGAGGGCGAGCGCTGGGTGATCCTCGGGCCGAACGGCGCCGGCAAGACCACCCTGCTCAACCTCGCGTCCAGTTACCTCTTCCCGACCACCGGCAGCGCCCGCATCCTCGGCGAGACCCTCGGCAAGGTCGACGTCTTCGACCTCCGCCCGCGCATCGGCATCGCCGGCGTCGCCATGTCGGAGAAGCTGCCCAAGCGCCAGACGGTCCTGGAGACCGTCCTCACGGCCGCGTACGGCATGACCGCCACCTGGCAGGAGCAGTACGACGAGGTCGACGAGCAGCGCGCCCGCGCCTTCCTCGACCGCCTCGGCATGACCGAGTTCCTGGGCCGCAGGTTCGGCACGCTCTCCGAGGGCGAGCGCAAGCGCACCCTCATCGCCCGCGCCATGATGACCGACCCCGAACTGCTGCTCCTCGACGAGCCCGCCGCGGGACTGGACCTCGGGGGCCGCGAGGATCTCGTACGGCGCCTCGGGCGCCTCGCCCGCGACCCGTACGCCCCCTCCATGATCATGGTCACCCACCACGTCGAGGAAATCGCCCCCGGCTTCACGCACGTCCTCATGATCCGCCAGGGCAAGGTGCTCGCCGCCGGACCCATGGAGACCGAGCTGTCCTCCCGCAACCTCTCCCTCTGCTTCGGCCTCCCGCTCGTCGTGGAGCGCACCGGGGACCGCTGGACCGCGCAGGGCCTCCCGCTCAAGTGACCACCCCCGCAAGGCCCCTGTCGACCGGATGACCTGATATCGCCCCTGTCCGGACGGGGTTCACCGGACCTACCATGCACAAGTGGAAATCGACGCATGGGTGTGGTGGCTGATCGGCGCGGTCGGCCTGGGCATTCCGCTCGTCCTGACAGCGATGCCCGAGTTCGGGATGTTCTCCGCCGGAGCCGTCGCCGGAGCGATCGTCGCGTCCCTCGGCGGCGGGGTCGTGGCCCAAGTCCTGGTCTTCGCCGCGGTGTCCGTGGCACTCATCGCCGTCGTACGGCCCCTCGCGGCGCGGCAGAACGCGCGCCGCCCGGTGCACGCGAGCGGCATCGACGCCCTGAAAGGCCGTCAAGCCGTCGTCCTGGAACGGGTGGACGGCAACGGAGGCCGCGTCAAACTGGCCGGCGAGGTCTGGTCCGCACGGACCCTCGACGCGGGCCAGTCGTTCGAACCAGGACAGCAGGTGGACGTCGTCGACATCGACGGCGCGACGGCCGTCGTCATGTAGACCGGCCGAACACCCCCCACGCACACGCCTGGTCTGACAAACTCGATCATCGGAACATCCGGCAGCGAAGGGCCCGAGGAACGCGATGCCATCAATCATCATCGTCCTGGTCATCCTGGTGGTGCTTGTATTCATCGCCCTGATCAAGACGATCCAGGTCATCCCGCAGGCAAGCGCCGCCATCGTCGAACGGTTCGGCCGTTACACCCGCACACTCAACGCGGGTCTCAACATCGTCGTCCCGTTCATCGACTCCATCCGCAACCGCATCGACCTCCGCGAACAGGTCGTGCCCTTCCCGCCCCAGCCGGTGATCACCCAGGACAACCTGGTCGTCAACATCGACACCGTCATCTACTACCAGGTGACCGACGCCCGCGCCGCGACCTACGAGGTCGCCAGCTACATCCAGGCGATCGAACAGCTCACCGTCACCACGCTGCGCAACATCATCGGCGGCATGGACCTGGAGCGCACCCTCACCTCCCGCGAGGAGATCAACGCGGCCCTGCGCGGCGTCCTCGACGAAGCCACCGGCAAGTGGGGCATCCGCGTCAACCGCGTCGAGCTGAAGGCCATCGAGCCCCCGACCTCCATCCAGGACTCGATGGAGAAGCAGATGCGCGCCGACCGCGACAAGCGCGCCGCGATCCTCACCGCCGAGGGCATCCGCCAGTCCCAGATCCTCACCGCAGAGGGCGAGAAGCAGTCCGCGATCCTCCGCGCCGAAGGTGAGGCCAAGGCCGCCGCCCTGCGCGCCGAGGGCGAGGCCCAGGCGATCCGTACCGTCTTCGAGTCCATCCACGCCGGCGACCCCGACCAGAAACTCCTCGCCTACCAGTACCTCCAGATGCTCCCCAAGATCGCCGAAGGCGACGCCAACAAGCTCTGGATCGTGCCCAGCGAGATCGGCGACGCCCTCAAGGGACTCAGCGGAGCCTTCGACAACTTCGGCTCCGGCGGCGGACCCGGCTTCAACACCGGCAAGGAACGCAAACCGGCCCCCCCGGTGGAATGACCCACGCCCCCCTTCGTGCATGATCGGTGCGTTATGCACCGATCATGGAGGGCCGCCACACCGTGACCATCTGGGAGATGCTCGCCGTCCTCGTCGCGGGCATCTGCGCCGGCACCATCAACACCATCGTCGGATCGGGCACCCTGATCACCTTCCCGGTCCTGCTCGCCACCGGCCTGCCACCCGTGACCGCCACCGTCTCCAACGCGCTGGGCCTCATATCCGGCTCCATCAGCGGAGCCATCGGCTACCGCGCCGAACTCGCCGGACAGCGCCGCCGCATCCTGCGCCTGAGCGCCGCCGCCCTCGTCGGCGGCCTCACCGGAGCCGTACTCCTGCTGCTCCTGCCGTCCACGGCGTTCGAGACGATCGTGCCCGTCCTCGTCACCCTCGCCCTGCTGCTGGTCATCCTCCAGCCCAGGCTCTCCGCCGCCGTCCAGAAACGCCGCGCCGAGAAGGGCACCCTCGTCCGGCCGGACGGCGGGCCGCTCCTCTTCACCGGACTGTTGCTCGCCAGCGTCTACGGCGGCTACTTCACCGCGGCCCAGGGAATCATCTACCTCTCCCTGATGGGCATGCTGCTCGACGACACCATGCAACGGCTCAACGCCGTGAAGAACATCCTCGCGGCCGTCGTCAACAGCGTCGCCGCGCTCTTCTTCCTCTTCGTCGCCGACTTCGACTGGACGGCCGTCCTGCTCATCGCGGTCGGCTCCGCCCTCGGCGGCCAGCTCGGCGCGAAGGCAGGACGCCGCCTGTCACCCACGCTCATGCGCGGACTCATCGTGGCCGTCGGCGGATGCGCGCTGGTCCAGCTGATCCTGCGCTGATCCCACCGGACAGGCGGGCTGATCCCACCGGACCGGCGGGGGCCCTACGCCGCCGGCTGCACGCCGGCCAGCCAGCCCGGCAGCTCCGTCCGCTCGCCCGCCCGCAGCGAGAACAGCATCGCGTCCGCCGGGGACGGCACGAACGGCTGCCGCAGCAGCGGCATCCCCGCCTGCTCCGGCGTACGGTCCGCCTTCCGGTGGTTGTCCTCGGCGCACGAAGCGACCGTATTCAGCCAGCTGTCCGCACCGCCCCGCGACCTCGGCACCACATGGTCCACCGTCGTCGCACGCCGGCCGCAGTACGCGCACCGGTGCTGGTCGCGTATCAGCACACCCCGTCTGGACCACGGTGCCTGTCTTCGGAACGGCACCCGTACGTACCGGCAGAGCCTGATCACCCGGGGCACCGGCAGCACCACGGTGGCCGCCCGCACACGGAGACCGGGATGGGCCTGCTCGACCACGGCCTTGTCCTGGAGCACCAGCACCACCGCACGGTTGAGAGTCACCGTCGACAGCGGCTCGAAGCTCGCATTCAGTACCAGCGTGTCCCGCATCCCGCCCACCTCCCGTGTGCCGGCCCGCCGTCCGGCGGGCTTGGATCAACTCTGGCCGGGCACGCCGAGAGGGACAACACAATAAAAAATGCCCTGCCCTGGTCTCTCCAAGACCAGGGCAGGGCAAACAACAGGCGAACGGTCAGCTCGCGTCGGAGGCCGCGTACTCCCCGACGAGCTGCGCGCGAGCCAGCGTGTGGTAGCGCAGATTGAATCCGACGAACGCCGGAGACGCGTTCTCGTCCACGCCCAGCGCCTCCGTGTCCACCGCGTACACGGTGAACACATAACGGTGCCGGGGATCCTCGGCGGGCGGCGCCGCGCCACCGAAGTCCTTCGTCCCGTAGTCGTTACGGCCGTGCACGGCGCCCTTCGGCAGCCCCTCGAAACCGCCACTGGCCGCACCCGCCGGCAGCTCGGTGACCGAGGCCGGGATGTCGAAGAGCACCCAGTGCCAGAAACCGCTGCCGGTCGGCGCGTCGGGATCGAAGCACGTCACGGCGAAACTCTTGGTCTCCGCCGGGAAACCCGACCACCGCAGCTGCGGCGAGACGTTCCCCGCGGCGTAGACCTGGGCGTCCTTCAGCACCGCGCCCGGCGTGACGTCGTCGCTCACCACGGTGAACGACGGCACCTCGGGAAGGAAGTCATGAGGAAGCGGAGCCCTCTTTGCCTCGGTCACGTTCGAACCTCCGAATAGGCTGGCCTGCCTGATCTGTCTTACGGCCCCGAGCTTAGGTCGCGGACTAGAACCAGTTGCGACGGCCGCCCACCTCGGCGAGCCACTGGTTGAGGTACGCCGACCAGTCCGTGCCCTGGAAGTCCCCGAGACCGACCTTGAACGCCCGGAACGAGTCGCTGCCCTCGCCGAACAGACCCGGCTTCTTGTCCATCTCCAGGATGACGTCCATCTCACGGTCGTCCGCGACGAACGACAGCTCGACCTGGTTCAGCCCCCGGTACTGCGACGGCGCGAAGAACTCGATCTCCTGGTAGAACGGCAGTCGCTGGCGCGTCCCCCGGATGTGCCCCCGCTCCATGTCCGCCGCCTTGAAGCGGAAGCCCAGCTGGATGAAGGCGTCGAGGATCGCCTGCTGCGCCGGCAGCGGGTGCACGTTGATCGGGTCCAGGTCACCCGAGTCCAGCGCCCGCGCGATGTCCAGCTCCGTGGTCACCCCGATGTTCATGCCACGCAGGGGCTGCCCGTCGATGATCGTGATCGGGGTCTCCCAGGGGATCTCCAGACCGAACGGCACCACGTGCGTCGCCCCGGCCTGCACCTCGAAGGCCCCGCCGATGCTCTGCTTGGTGAACTCGATGTCCTGCTTGATCTCCTGGTCGTTCCCCTCGACCTCGACCCGCGCCTGGAGACCGACGTTCAGGCCCTGGATCTGCTGGTTCACCGAACCGCCCTGGAGCCGTACCTCGCCCTGGACGACCCCACCGGGGACGACGTTCGACTCGGTCAGTTCCGTCTCGACGGACGCACCGCCGGCGCCCATGCTCGCGAGCAGCTTCTTGAAACCCATGTGTGTTCACTCCTCCTAGTCCTGACCCCTACATACGCGCGACGACCGTAGCCGGTTCCACGGGTACCCTCGGACGTCATGATCGAGACCCCCGACCGTACGCCGCTGCCAAGGGACTTCTTCGACCGCCCGGTCCTGGAGGTGGCACCCGATCTGCTCGGTCGCACGCTCGTACGGAACACCGACGACGGGACGATAGAACTCCGCCTCACCGAGGTGGAGGCGTACGCGGGCGCGATCGACCCGGGTTCGCACGCCTTCCGGGGACGCACGGCCCGTAACGACGTGATGTTCGGTCCGCCCGGACACGCGTACGTCTACTTCACGTACGGGATGTGGCACTGCCTCAACCTGGTGTGCGGCCCCGAAGGCACCGCGAGCGGGGTCCTGCTGCGGGCGGGACAGGTCACTGTGGGTGCCGAACTCACCCGCAAACGTCGACTCTCGGCCCGTCATGACAGGGAACTGGCCAAAGGCCCGGCCCGGCTGGCCACGGCCCTGAGCGTCGACCGGGCCCTGAACGGTACGGACGTGTGCGCCGACGCCGACGCCGACCTGGCGATCCTGGCGGGCACCCCCGTGGCGGATGACCTGGTCCGCAGCGGCCCCCGCACCGGGGTCGGCGGCGACGGCGCGGTCCACCCGTGGCGCTTCTGGATCGACGGGGACCCCTCGGTGAGCCCTTACCGCGCCCACGTGCCGCGGCGCAGACGAACTTGACTCGTCCCGTTCATCCGCCTAACGTAGCCCGAGCCGCTTGACACGGGTCCTGCTGTTCAGCAGCCCCCGGAGCGGCCATCCTCTACCTACGATCCGACCCCAACGGGTATGGATTTCGGCATGCCGAAATTCCGACCCTGCGGCTCGATTATGAGCCGGGCGGGGAATCGGTTAAAGTAGTGGACAGCCGAGAGGCAGAGAAACAAAGGCCCATCCAAAGGCCACCGGAATTCAAGCGGCAAGAACAGCCAAATGAATCTGGTAAGGTTGGAAACACGAAATACCGAAGGGAAGCGCCCGGAGGGCCCCGGAGACGGGACCGAAGGAAGCGTCCGTTCCTTGAGAACTCAACAGCGTGCCAAAAGTCAACGCCAGATATGTTGATACCCCGGCCTACCTGACCTCGTGTCGGTGGGTTGGTGGTTCCTTTGAAGAACAAAACACAGCGAGGACGCTGTGGGCTGTCGGTCTTATTCCGACTGACAGTCCCGGCTCTTCCGATGTGTGTGCCCGATTACGGGTAGACATTTACGGAGAGTTTGATCCTGGCTCAGGACGAACGCTGGCGGCGTGCTTAACACATGCAAGTCGAACGATGAAGCCTTTCGGGGTGGATTAGTGGCGAACGGGTGAGTAACACGTGGGCAATCTGCCCTGCACTCTGGGACAAGCCCTGGA
>NZ_WWJY01000546.1 GCF_009865405.1 Streptomyces sp. SID3212
CGGGGGCACGGGCGGGACGGGGGACGTACCACCGCCGCCGGGGGCGGGCCGCTAGGGGGTGTTCGCGGACACGTTCTAGACCAGACCAGCGGTCTGGACAGCTGTCCCCGCCGCGCGACCGACCGGGCACGCCCCGGCTACAGATACAACCCGGTCGAGTCCTCGGAGCCCTCGAAGCGGTCCGCCGCGACCGCGTGCAGGTCACGCTCCCGCATCAGGACGTACGCCACCCCGCGCACCTCGACCTCGCCGCGGTCCTCGGGGTCGTACAGCACCCGGTCCCCCGGCTTCACCGTCCGTACGCTCTGCCCCACCGCGACCACCTCGGCCCAGGCCAGCCGCCGGCCGACCGCCGCCGTCGCCGGAATCAGGATGCCGCCGGAGGAGCGCCGCTCGCCCTCCGCGATGTCCGTACTCACCAGGACCCGGTCGTGGAGCATGCGGATGGGCAGCTTGTCGTCGGTGTTCTCACTCACGCCCCAGAACCTACCCGCCCGCGCGGGGCGCCCCCGCCACAGGGGCGCGGCAGCCGCCGCGCCCCTCCTGGTCAGGTCACCGGCGGCGGCGGCGCGCCGACATCGCGTACAGCCCCACGATCCCCACCGCGAGCAGCGCCACCGGCACCACCCGCTCCAGGCGCGGCGCGCCGTCCATGCCGACGAACTGCGTCCGCAGACCCGCGACCGCCCTGTTCACGGCGACGAACGCCCGTCCGGCCGTCTGGTCCACGCTGGAGGCCACCTTGGCCTTCGCGTCGCCGACGATCGTCTTCGGGTGCACCCGCACCCCGATCTCGTCGAGCGTCTCGGCGAGCTGCCCGCGCCGGCGGACGATGTCCGCCTCGATCTGCGCCGGGGTCCTGGAATCCGACACCGCGCTGCCTCCGTCGTCGTGTCCGGTAATCCTTCGTCAGTACTTCTGTCCGTACCGCTCGACAGTCTGTCAGCTCAGCGGCCCGCGCACCCGGCGGCACCCCCTATCGGGCCCGGCCGCATTACCCTCGGCAACGTACCTCCGTACGCCTGGGACCTCGGTGCGCCTGACCGCGTGTACCCCGAGATCGGGCGATACCCCACCTCCACCGAGGAGAACCAGAACCATGAGTGAGCGACTTCAGCCCGGCGACACCGCCCCCGCCTTCACCCTGCCCGACGCGGACGGCAACGACGTCTCCCTCGGTGACCACAAGGGCCGCAAGGTCATCGTGTACTTCTACCCGGCCGCCATGACCACCGGCTGCACCAAGCAGGCCTGCGACTTCACCGACAATCTCGACCTGCTGGCGGGCGCCGGTTACGACGTCATCGGCGTGTCGCCGGACAAGCCGGAGAAGCTGGCGAAGTTCCGGGAGAAGGAGAACCTGCGGGTCACGCTGGTCGCGGACCCCGAGAAGGCCGTTCTGACGGCGTACGGCGCCTACGGCGAGAAGACGACGTACGGCAAGACCGTGACCGGCGTGATCCGGTCGACGATCATCGTGGACGAGGACGGCAAGGTGGAGCAGGCGCTCTACAACGTCCGGGCGACGGGGCATGTGGCCAAGATCATCAAGGACCTGGGCATCTGACCTGACCCCGCGCCCCTGAACGCCCTCTGCGGCCGGGATCCCTCCACCCGAGATGTCCCGGCCGGTTCGCGTGCGCGCTGGAGCGAGATCGCGTTCTTGGCGCGGGCGACGGACTCCTCGGAGGCGGGGCCGCCGGGGTTCTCCGTGGCCAGGGCCTGGTTGAGCGTGACGAAGGGCCGCATCCGGTCCTCGTACCGGGAGAAGGCGCCCGCGTGGCCGCCGTCGCCTTCCCCCGTCCGGCCCAGCTCCTCGGCGAGCACATGGGCGCCGACCAGGGCCAGGCCGGTGCCCTGGCCGGACAGCGGTGACGCGCAGTATCCGGCGTCGCCCAGCAGGACGACCCTGCCGCGCGACCAGCGGCCCATGCGGATCTGGGCCATCGCGTCGCAGTAGAAGTCGGGCGCGGTGGCGGCGGCCTTCGCGAGTCCCTCCGCCGCCTCCCAGCGCATGCCGGCGAGCCGGTCGACGACGATCTTCCGGAACCGCTCGGGGTCCCGGCTGTCCCGGCTGTCCCGGCTGCCCCGGTCGTCCCCGCCATCCGGGCCGCCGCCGAGGGGCTCCGACCGGAAGCCGAAGGCGATCCGCAGCTCGGCGTTGTCGCGGACGGGCATGACGCCGAAGCCGTTGTCACCGTCCTGGAGCCACACCTGCCACTGGTCGAGGCCGAGGAAGTTGTCGGCGCCGAAGACAGAGAGGTACGTGCCCAGGTGGTGCGCGTACCGCTCCTCCGGGCCGAAGACCAGCCGCCGTACGGTCGAATGCAGCCCGTCCGCCCCCACGACCAGGTCGAAGACGCGGGAGGGCGCGTGTGCGAAGTCGGCGCGTACGCCGTCCTGTTGCTCGGTGAGCGCGGTGACGGTGTCGCCGAAGAGGTACGTGACCCCGTCGCGGGCGTGTTCGTGGAGCAGCGACACCAGGTCCTCCAGGAGGAGTTCGATGTCGTCGCTGTCCAACCGACCGCTGCTGTAGGCGACTTCGGTGGAGCGGTGGACCTCGTTCCCGTCGGCGTCGAGGACGGACATGCCCCGGATACGGGTACGGAGTCCCCGCGCCCGCTCCAGCAGCCCCATCCGCCCGACGACGTCGAGGGCGGCCCCCCGGATGTCGACCGCCTGACCACCGCGGCGGGGCGCGGAGGCGCGCTCGACGACGGTGGGCGCGAAGCCGCGGCGGCGGAGGTGGTGAGCGAGCGCGGAGCCGGCGATACCGGCGCCGGAGATCAGTACGGTCTTCATGCGGAGCCCCTTTCGTACGGCGTACGCGACTGAATGTACGGCGTACGAACAGGGCTGCCAACTGGTAGTTTGGCGCGGCTGTACTAGGCCAGGGGGCGGAAATGACGGCGCGGCGGGACATCGCTCCAGCGGGCAGCTGCCCTAGCACAGGAGCGAAGACGCACGAAAAACAATCCGATCCGAGGATCCGAGGAGACGAAGTCGATGCCCAGAACCACCCGGTCGAAGCAGTCACCACCACCTCCTCCTCCGTACCTGCGGATCGTGGCGGACATCCGGCGGCGCGTCGCGGACGGCGAACTCGCCCCCGGCGACCGGGTGCCGTCGACCCGGCAGATCGCGCGGGAGTGGGGCGTGGCACTGGCCACCGCCACGAAGGCGCTGGCGCGGCTGGGGAGGGAGGGGGTGGTGGAAGCGCGCCCGAGGGTGGGGACGGTGGTGGCGGGACCGGCGAAGGAGCCACGACCACGCGGGGAACACCCCCTGGAAGCGGCCCCCCGCCGCCTCCCGCCTCCCCCCGAACTCCTCACCCGGGAACGGATCGTCGAGGCGGCCGTGGAGATCGCGGACGCGGAGGGACTGGCGGCGCTCTCCATGCGCGGGGTCGCGGCGCGGCTCGGGGTGGCCGCGATGTCTCCGTACCGGTACGTCGACAGCAAGGAGGACCTGGTCCTGCTGATGGCGGACGCGGCGTTCGGGGAGGCGGAGTACCCGGACGCGGCCACGTTCCCGGACGACTGGCGGGCACGGGTGGAACTGGGCACGCGCACGCTGTGGCGCCTCTACCGCAAGCACCCGTGGCTGGCCCAACTCCACCCGCTCTCGCGCCCCTTGATGCTGCCGAACCTGATGGTCCACGCCGAGTGGATGCTGAGCGCGCTGGACGGCCACGGCCTGGATCCGGTGACGATGTTCGACCTGCACGTGCTCCTGTACGGCTACGTCCAGGGCCTCGCGGTCAACCTGGAACGCGAGGAGCAGGCGGCGGCGTCCACGGGCCTGACGGAGGACGAGTGGCTGGACGGCCAGGCGGCGGCGATGGAACGGATCGTCACGTCACCGCGCTTCCCGGTGGTCGGCCGGGTGATCACGGGCCTGGGCGACGGCTACGACCTGGACCTGGACGCCCTGTTGGAGTTCGGCCTGCGGCCACTGCTGGACGGGATCGCGGTGATGGTGGAGGCCGGCGCCGAGGGGGCCTCGGACGCCGGCACCTGAGCCCGCCGCTCCCGCCCGAAGAGGCAACCTCGGTTCCGTTTATCGGACGTAACCATCCGATATCCGGTTCGTTGTCCCGTACGGAGAACGAACACACACCCGGACCGGAGGGACGGAATCCATGCCACCGAGCCCCTACTCACGAGAACGCCTCGCGGAGGCGGCGAGCTCGTCGCGGACGATGTCGGAGGCGCTGACGAAGTTGGGCGTCGACCAGAAGCCGGCGAAACGGCGGTACATAGCCGAGCGGATGAAGGAACTGGGCATCGAGACCTCGCACTTCGAGCGCGAAGGACTCCGCTGGTCCCGCGCGACACTCGAATCGGCCGTCGCGGCGTCGACCAGCATGTGCGAGGTCCTCCGACGCCTCGGGGTCGAGGTGGTCGGCGGGCAGCACACGCACATCAGCCGCCGGGTGAAGGCGCTCGGCATCGACACGTCCCACTTCACACCGCAGGTACGCACCGCGCGGATGCGCATGAACCGCAATCGCCGGTCGGCCGAGGAGATCCTGGTCGCCACGGACGAGGCGCACGCCCGCCGCACGCCCAGCTCACTGCTCAAGCGGGCGATGGTCGACCTGGGGCGGGAGGAGAAATGCGCGCTCTGCGGCTGCGGTTCCACCTGGCGCGGTTGCCCCCTTCCCCTTGAGGTGGACCACATCAACGGCGACTGGCGCGACAACCGCATCGAGAATCTGCGGATCCTGTGCCCCAACTGCCACTCGACCACGGACACCTACCGCCGGAGCAAGCACCGGGCGGAAAGCCGATGAGCCAGGTCCAGCGCTATACACACCGCAGGCTGGCCGAGGCGGCCGAGCAATGCCACGACATCGATGAGGTGATCGCCCTACTGGGGACGCGCCCCTACGAGCACCTGCGGCGGTACCTGACCCGGCGCTTCGCCCACTTCGGGATCGACATCTCTCATTTCCGTCCCGTCGGCGCCCGCAGGCGGAAGCCGCGCCCCTCGGCCGAGGCGCTGCGGGAAGCCGTCGCCCCGTCCGTCTCCGTCGCCGAGGCCCTGCGGCGGCTGGGCCGGCCGGACGACGGAAGACAACGAGCGCTGCTGAGGCAGTGGACGAGCGACGAAGGCATCTCGACGTCCCACTTCCTGGGCCAGGCGCATCAACGCGGAAAGCCCGGCAGAACACAGGCCAGACCTCCCGAAGACGTCCTCGTGAAGCACAACGGGCCGCAGCGGACCCGCGCCGTCCAACTCCGCCGGGCCCTGTACGCGGTGGGCGTTCCCCAACTGTGCGCCGAATGCGGGACGGGGCCGGCCTGGCGGGGCAGGCCGATGACACTGGAGGTCGACCACATCAACGGTGACTGGAGCGACGACCGCCGGGACAACCTCCGACTGCTGTGCCCCAACTGCCACGCCGTCACCCCCACGTGGTGCCGAGGAGGCACTCGGAGCCGTACGCCCTAGAGGACCTCTTTGGATCCAGCTCAGCCGCCTGCCCGGTACGATGGCAGGCGGCTAGCGGCGGTGGCGCAACGGCGACGCGGCAGACTTAGGATCTGTGGCCTGTGAAAGGGCTTGAGGGTTCGAATCCCTTCCGCCGCACCCCAAACGGCCTGCGCATCGAAGGATCGATGCGCAGGCCGTTTCTGTCCCTCCGGCGTCAGGCCAGCAGTTCCCGCACCGCCGGCACCAGCCCCCGGAACGCCTTCCCCCGGTGGCTGATCGCGTTCTTCTCCTGCGGAGACAGCTCCGCGCACGTCCGCGTTTCGCCCTCCGGCTGGAGGATCGGGTCGTAGCCGAAGCCGTTCGTGCCCGTGGGGGTGGTGCGGAGGGTGCCCAGGAGGCGGCCCTCCACCACGCGTTCCGTGCCGTCGGGCAGCGCCAGGGCCGCGGCGCACGCGAAGTGGGCCCCGCGGTGCGGGGGCGCGATGTCGGCGAGCTGGGCCAGGAGCAGGGCCAGGTTCGCGGAGTCGTCGCCGTGGGTGCCCGACCAGCGGGCCGAGAAGATGCCGGGCGCGCCGCCCAGGACGTCCACGCACAGGCCGGAGTCGTCGGCGACGGCCGGGAGGCCGGTGGCGTCGGCCAGGGCGTGCGCCTTGAGCAGGGCGTTCTCGGCGAAGGTGACGCCGGTTTCCTTGACGTCCGGGATGTCGGGGTAGGCGTCCGCGCCGACGAGGTCGTGGGGCAGGCCCACGTCGGCGAGGATGGCCTTGAGTTCGGTGAGTTTCCCGGCGTTGCGGGTGGCGAGGATCAGGCGCGTCATGCCCTCAGTATCGCCTTCGGTGGCGAGGCGTTGCGTGGCGCTTCACGGCGTGCAGATCTTGCCTATCTCCGTCGCCGCGTCCGTGACCGGCGTGAGGTCGGGGCTGTTGTCGCCGTCCTTGACCGCCGTGCGGACGTTGTTCACGCCGTCGGACAGTTGGTCCACCGCCTTGCTCAGGTCGGCGTTGTCCGTCTTGTCGTTGAGGTTGTCGAGTTCGTTGTCGATGCCGCTCAGCGCGTCGTCGATCTTCAGCGGGTCGTCGCCGGCGTCGGATATCGCCTGCTGGAGGTTGCCGACGCTGTCGCTGATGGCCTCGGCGGTCTGGACGCAGTCCAGTGCCTTGTCGAGTGCGCCGCATCCGGCCACCGCGCTCAGGGTGAGCATCGTGGCTGCTGCGGCGAGTGCGGTACGGCGGTGGCGCGGGCCCATCTCGGATCCCCCCGGGGATGAAAGGTCTTACGCGGGCGGGCGTACGGTTCTGCCCGTACGCCCGTGCGCATAGAGACGCCTGGGGGTGATCCTTGGTTGCGTCTTTACCCGGCGGCCGAACCCCCGCGGAGACGCCCTAGGGCGTTCCCTCCAGCGCCGCCCGCTGGATCGTCGCGAGGTCCGCGCAGCCGGCCGTCGCGAGGTCGAGGAGCGTGTTGAGTTCCTTGCGGTCGAACGGCTCCGCCTCCGCCGTGCCCTGGATCTCGACGAAGCGGCCGTCGCCGGTGCAGACGACGTTCATGTCGGTGTCGGCGCGGACGTCCTCCTCGTACCGCAGGTCGAGCAGCGGGGTGCCGTCCACGATGCCGACGCTGACCGCCGCGACCGTGCCGACGAGCGGCTTGCGTCCCGCCTTGACGATCTTCTTGCCCTGGGCCCACGCGACGGCGTCGGCGAGGGCGACGTACGCGCCGGTGATGGCGGCGGTGCGGGTGCCGCCGTCGGCCTGGAGGACGTCGCAGTCGAGGACGATCGTGTTCTCGCCGAGCGCCTTGTAGTCGATGACGGCGCGCAGCGAGCGGCCGATGAGGCGGCTGATCTCGTGCGTACGGCCGCCGATCTTGCCGCGTACGGATTCCCGGTCGCCGCGGGTGTTGGTGGCGCGGGGCAGCATCGAGTACTCGCCGGTGACCCAGCCTTCCCCGCTGCCTTTGCGCCAGCGGGGGACGCCTTCGGTGAAGGAGGCGGTGCAGAGGACTTTGGTGTCGCCGAAGGAGACGAGGACGGAGCCCTCGGCGTGCTTGCTCCATCCGCGTTCGATGGTGACGGGGCGGAGCTGTTCGGGGGTGCGGCCGTCGATGCGAGACATGGCCATGAGCCTAGCGGGGATGGGTGAGGGGCCCGTTCCGGTGGTGGGCGTAGGGGCCGGTTCCCGTGGGTGCGCGTACGGGCTCCGGTGAGCGGTCAGGCCGTCCGTGCGGTGGGGCCGGCGTCACATCATGTCTTCGATGTCCGCCGCGATGGGGTCCGCGTCGGTGCCGATGACCACCTGGATCGCCGTGCCCATCTTGACGACGCCGTGGGTCCCGGCGGCCTTGAGCGCCTTCTCGTCCACGAGGGAGGGGTCCACGACCTCGGTGCGGAGGCGGGTGATGCAGCCTTCGACTTCTTCGATGTTCTCGAGCCCGCCGAGCCCGGCGACGATCTTCTCAGCCTTGGTGGCCATGTCTTTCTCCAGCTCTAGAGCGTTTTGTCACAGTGACGTTTTGTCACGGTAACGCACAGTCGCCCCCTCTTCGCGGGCGCGGCGACCGGCCCACAACGTACCCCAACTGGTCTACACCACTCCCGCCGCCGTCGCGGTCGCGACTATGGCCCAGACCACATTAAAGAAGGTTCCTTATCCAACCCACACCATGTTAGAACTGGTCTACACCACTGAGTGGTGTAGACCACATGGCCCGCGCGCTGTGGTTCGAGCTGACGCCGCCGTCTCCCCCGCACGTCCCCCTGTCCCTTGGCGGTGCCATGTCTTCTGGAGGAAGTTGATGACTACGGCCACCGCCGCGGCGGCACCCGCCCCCGCCCCCGCCAGGAAGCGGGGCTCCGGAGTGTTCCAGGGCCTCCAGAAGGTGGGGCGCAGTCTTCAGCTGCCGATCGCCGTTCTGCCGGCCGCGGGCCTGATGGTCCGCCTGGGCGCCGACGACGTGTTCGGCAAGGACGGCCTCGGCTGGGACAAGGTCGCCTCCGTCTTCAGCAACGCCGGGGGCGCCCTGACCGGCGCCCTGCCGCTGCTGTTCTGTGTCGGCGTGGCGATCGGCTTCGCCAAGAAGGCGGACGGTTCCACGGCGCTCGCCGCGCTCGTCGGCTTCCTGGTCTACAGCAAGGTGCTCCAGGCGTTCCCGGTCACCGACGCCGTGATCACCCCGAAGGCCGACATAGCCGCGACGTACAACGACCCGGGTGTGTTCGGCGGCATCATCATGGGGCTCCTCGCCGCGGTGCTGTGGCAGCGCTTCCACCGTACGAAACTGGTCGACTGGCTCGGCTTCTTCAACGGCCGCCGGCTCGTCCCGATCATCATGGCCTTCGTCGGCACGATCGTCGGGGTGGTCTTCGGTCTGGTCTGGGAGCCCATCGGCGACGGCATCACCGACGTCGGCCAGTGGATCACCGGTCTCGGCTCCGGCGGGTCCGCGCTCTTCGGCGCGGTGAACCGCGGTCTGATCCCCGTCGGCATGCACCAGTTCGTGAACACGGTGGCGTGGTTCCAGCTCGGTGACTTCAAGGACGCGGCCGGGGTGGTCGTCCACGGTGACTACAACCGCTTCCTCGCCGGCGACCCGAGCGCCGGGATGTTCATGTCCGGGTTCTTCCCGATCATGATGTTCGGCCTGCCCGCCGCCGCCCTCGCCATGGCGCACACCGCCCGCCCCGAGCGCCGCAAGGCCGTGCTGGGCATGATGGTCTCGCTGGCCCTCACCTCGTTCGTGACCGGGGTCACCGAGCCCATCGAGTTCTCGTTCATGTTCATCGCGCCGCTGCTCTACGTGATCCATGTGGTCCTCACCGCCGCCTCGATGGCGCTGACCTGGTCCCTGGGTGTGCACGACGGCTTCAACTTCTCCGCCGGCGCCATCGACTACGCGCTGAACTGGAACATCGCCACCCGCCCATGGCTGATCATCCCCATCGGGCTGTTGTT
Source organism: Streptomyces sp. SID3212 (assembly GCF_009865405.1). Taxonomy (GTDB): domain Bacteria; phylum Actinomycetota; class Actinomycetes; order Streptomycetales; family Streptomycetaceae; genus Streptomyces. The sequence goes on from NZ_WWJY01000546.1 coordinate 9,390, forward strand.
CGCCGCGATCTACTACGGCGTATTCCGGTACGCGATCGTCAAGTTCGACCTCAAGACTCCGGGCCGCGAGCCCGAGGAAGAGGTCGACGACCTCACCAAGGCGTAGGACGCGACACGTCGAAGCCCCCGTCCCTCCGCGGAGGGACGGGGGCTTCGACGTGTCGTCGGACGGCAGACGTCAGACGGCGGACGTCAGAGCTCGTACACCGCTCCTGGCACGGCCAGTTCGGCCGGACCGTCGTACACCGCGCGCGCGTCGGCCAGGTTCCGCTCGGCGTCCGTCCACGGCGGGATGTGGGTGAGCACCAGCCGCCGCGCCCGGGCGCGGGCGGCGTGGGCGCCGGCCTCGCGGCCGTTGAGGTGCAGGCCGGGGATGTCTTCCTTGCCGTACGTGAACGCCGCCTCGCACAGGAACAGGTCCGTGTCCTCGGCCAGCTCGACCAGCGGTTCGCACACGCCGGTGTCTCCCGAGTAGGTGAGCGAGCGGCCGTCGTGCTCGACGCGTACGCCGAAGGTGTCGACGGGGTGCGCGACCTTCTCCGTACGTACCTGGAAGGGGCCGATGTCGAAGGAGCCCGGCTTGAGCGTCCGGAAGTCGAAGACCTCACTCATGGACTTGTCCGTCGGGGTGTCCGCGTAAGCCGTGGTGAGCCGCTGTTCGGTGCCTTCGGGGCCGTACACCGGCAGGGCGCCGCAGCGCCCGCCGTCGAAGCGGTAGTAGCGGGCGACGAAGTACCCGCACATGTCTATGCAGTGGTCCGCGTGGAGATGGCTGAGGAAGATGGCGTCGAGGTCGTACAGACCGACATGGCGTTGCAGCTCGCCCAGGGCGCCGTTGCCCATGTCGAGGAGCAACCGGAAGCCGTCGGCCTCTACGAGGTAGCTGGAGCAGGCCGATCCCACCGAGGGAAAGGAGCCCGAGCAGCCGACGACGGTGAGCTTCATGGAGCGTGAACCTCCGTTGCGTGGACGGGGGTCGTTCGGTCTTCGAGCGTAAGGCGCGAAAGGGCCGGTCGCTCCTCCACACCGGTCGTCTGTGGGCGAACTCACCTGCTCTGTCACCGGTTCGGATGGATCGCCGGTTCGGCGCGATACCTTCGGCGGGGCGATACCTTCGGCGTCATGAATACGACGTGGTGGATCGTTCTGGTCGTCGTGGTGGCGCTCGCGCTGGTCGCCTCGGTGGTGGACGGCTGGGGGCGCAGCCCCCGCCCGGGTG
>NZ_WWJY01000547.1 GCF_009865405.1 Streptomyces sp. SID3212
CGACGCGCGCCCCCAGCGCGGCCAGCTCCGCCCCCGCCGCCGGATCGTCCGTGACCACCACGACGTCCCGTACGGCCGGACAGGCCAGCGCGGCGGCCACCGTGTCCTGGGCGAAGGCCAGGGCCAGCCGGGGGCGCAGAGCACCGCCCATGGCCCCGGCCAGCCTGCTCTTGGCCAGCCTGAGCGGCTTGAGCGGGACGACCAGGGACCAGCGGGCGGTCGGGTCGGTGTCCGTGGCGAACTCTCCCTCGGTGCGTGCCGGGTGCGTACCTGCGTGTACCGGCCCCCTATTGTTGCCCGGCCGTGTCCGGCTCGCAGGCCCGCTCGCCGGGCCGGGGCGTACGGTGTTCCCGACAGCGCACAACCCCGGGGCGAGACGTGGCCCCGGGCCGCCGGATCGCGATCCGGCTCCCGAGGAGGAAGGTGTCACGAGTGTCCCGCCGCAGAATCGGCTTCTGGTACCGCCTGGCGGCCGTCATCGCAAAACCGCCGCTGATCGTTCTGTTCAAGCGGGACTGGCGGGGCATGGAGCACATTCCGGCCGACGGCGGATTCATCACCGCGGTCAACCACAATTCGTATCTCGACCCTCTGTCGTACGGTCACTTCCAGTACAACACCGGCCGCGTCCCGCGATTCCTGGCGAAGGCCGGACTCTTCAAGGGCTCCTTCGTCGGCATGATGCTCCGCGGCACCGGCCAGATCCCCGTCTACCGCGAGAGCACCAACGCCCTGGACGCGTTCCAGGCCGCCGTCGACGCGATCGAGCAGGGCGAATGTGTCGTCTTCTACCCGGAGGGCACCCTCACCCGCGACCCCGACCTGTGGCCCATGGCCGGCAAGAGCGGCGCGGCCCGCGTCGCCCTGCTCACCAAGGCCCCGGTCATCCCCGTCGCCCAGTGGGGCTCCCACCTCGCGCTCCCGCCGTACGCCAAGGACCGGCCGGTACGGCTCTTCCCGCGCAAGACGCTGAAGGTCCTCGCGGGCCCCGCCGTCGACCTCTCGCGGTTCGAGGGCCAGGAACCCACCCCCGAGGTGCTGCGCGCGGCGACCGAGGTCATCATGGCCGCGATCACGGAGCTGCTCGCGGAGGTACGCGGGGAACCGGTGCCCGCGGAGTTGTACGACCCCCGCAGGGCCAGGGCGGAACAGCGGCGCAAGGCAGCGGAAGCGGAAGAGGGGTCGAAGTGACACGGGTCGCCGTTTTCTCAGCGGGTTCGTGGGGCACGGCGTTCGCCATGATCCTCGCCGACGCGGGGTGCGAGGTGACCCTCTGGGCCCGCCGCCCCGAGGTCGCCGAGGCCATCAACACGACCCGGACGAACCCCGACTACCTGCCGGGCCTCGAACTGCCCGAGGGCGTACGGGCCACGACGGACCCGGCGGAGGCCGCGTACGGCGCCGAGTTCACCGTCCTGACCGTGCCCTCCCAGACCCTGCGCGAGAATCTGGCCCGCTGGGCGCCCGTCCTGCCCTCCGACACCGTGCTCGTGTCCCTGATGAAGGGCATCGAACTGGGCACGGCCAAGCGGATGAGCGAGGTCATCGAAGAGGTCGCCAAGGCGCCCGCCGAGCGGGTCGCGGTGATCACCGGGCCCAATCTCGCCAAGGAGATCGCCGACCGGATGCCCGCCGCGGCCGTCGTCGCGTGCCGGGACGAGGCCGTCGCCCGGCGCCTCCAGACCGCCTGCCACACCCCGTACTTCCGCCCCTACACCAACACCGACGTCGTCGGCTGCGAACTGGGCGGCGCCGTCAAGAACGTGATCGGGCTCGCCGTCGGCATCGCCGACGGCATGGGCCTCGGCGACAACACCAAGGCCTCGCTGATGACCCGCGGCCTCGCCGAGACCACCCGCCTCGGGCTCACCATGGGCGCCGACCCGCAGACGTTCTCCGGCCTGGCCGGCATGGGCGACCTGATCGCCACCTGCTCCTCGCCGCTCTCCCGCAACCACACCTTCGGCACCAACCTCGGCCGGGGCATGACCCTCCAGGAGACCATCGCGGTCACCCGGCAGACCGCCGAGGGCGTCAAGTCGTGCGAGTCCGTGCTGGATCTGGCCCGGCGCCACGGCGTGGAGATGCCCCTCACCGAGACCGTCGTCGACATCGTCCACAACGGCAAGCCGCCGCTCGTCGCGCTCAAGGAACTGATGTCGCGCAGCGCCAAGGCGGAACGCCACTGACCCCGCGGGCCGCCGGGCCGCACGCCACCGGCCCGGAACGCCACCGAGTCGGCCGCTGACGAGGCGCTGTCCACCGGGTACGCTCATCGCGATATGAGCAGCGAGAACTCCTCCCAGAGCCCTGAGCGGCAGCCCCGCAAGCCGCGTGTGGCGGTCGTCTTCGGCGGCCGTAGCTCCGAGCACGGCATTTCGGTGGTCACGGCCGGCGCCGTCCTGCGCGCCATCGACCGTACGAAGTACGACGTCCTGCCCATCGGCATCACCACGGACGGCCGCTGGGCCCTCACCGCGGACGACCCCGGGCGGATGGCCATCACCGACCGCGTCCTGCCGAGCGTCGAGGGCGTCGCCGAGTCGCTGGACGGCGGGGTGGTCCTCTCCGTGGACCCGGCCAACCGCGAGGTCGTCTACAGCGAGCCGGGCTCCGTGCCCAAGGTGCTGGGCGAGGTCGACGTCGTCTTCCCGGTGCTGCACGGCCCGTACGGCGAGGACGGCACGCTCCAGGGCCTGCTGGAGCTCTCCGGCGTCCCGTACGTCGGCGCGGGTGTCCTCGCCTCGGCCGTCGGCCAGGACAAGGAGTACATGAAGCGGGTGTTCACCTCCTTCGGGCTGCCCGTCGGCCCGTACGTGGTGATCCGCCCCCGCGAGTGGGAGCAGGGCCCCGAGGGCGCCAAGGGCGCCGCCGCCCGCAAGAAGATCGTGGACTTCGCCGCCGAGCACGGCTGGCCGCTCTTCGTGAAGCCCGCGCGCGCCGGCTCCTCCATGGGCATCACCAAGGTCGACGACCTCTCCGGCCTGGACGACGCGATCGCCGAGGCCCAGCGCCACGACCCCAAGATCCTGGTGGAGTCGCTGCTGCGCGGCCGGGAGATCGAGTGCGGGGTACTGGAGTTCGAGGACGGGCCGCGCGCGAGCGTGCCCGCCGAGATCCCGCCCGTCACCGCCCACGACTTCTACGACTTCGAGGCCAAGTACATCGACTCGGCCGCCGGTCTGGTGCCCGCGCCGCTCACCGAGGAGCAGACGGCCGAGGTACGGCGGCTCGCGGTCGAGGCGTTCGAGGCGGCGTCCTGCGAGGGCCTGGTCCGCGCGGACTTCTTCCTCACCGAGGACGGGGGGTTCGTCATCAACGAGATCAACACGATGCCGGGCTTCACCCCGATCTCGATGTACCCCCGCATGTGGCAGGAGACCGGCGTCGGCTACCCGGAACTGGTCGACCTGCTGATCCAGGCGGCCCTGCGCCGTCCCACCGGCCTGCGCTGAGGCCGTGGCCGCGGCCTCTCCGGGAGGCCGCGGCACGAGCGGTCCCGCCGGGGCCGGGGCCGTACCCCTCCCGTACCTCTCCCGTACCTCTCGGAGACTGCCCGGGGACGGCTCGGGCCGCTCAGAGACTGCTCGGGATCGTCCTCGCCACCGGCGTGGCCAGCGCGGCCAGCGGCGTCGCGTCGTTGGCGAAGCGCGGGCCCAGGGTGACCTCCACATAGGCCTCGCGGTACGTGGTCGTGAAGCGCGCCCCCGAGTCGAGCTGTTCCAGCATCCAGTTGACGCCGTCCGCCTCCACCGCGTTCGCCCGGGGATCGTCCATCTCCCCGGGGCGGGGGACTCCGCAGCGCAGTACGATCGCGTCGTCCCCCCACCCGGCGGTCAGTTCGGAACGCGGCCGGGGATCGTCCCGGTCCAGCCCCCCGAGGGTCCCCGGCAGCGCCTTGTGCAGGGCCCCGCACAGCTTCGCCGCCTCGGCGGACGGGCGGGGAACGGAGACCGGAGAGCCCTCGTCCGTGGACGAGCAGCCCGCCGCGGCCAGGAGCAGGGCGACGGCGGGCAGGCACAGCATCGGACGGCCGGATAGCCTGCGGCGGAAGAGCCGGCGGCGGGTAACGGTCACCGGCCAAGCGTAGACGGGGGCTACAGGTGAACGACGGGGCAGGTCAGGGTGCGGGTGATGCCGTCCACTTGCTGGACCTTGGCGACCACCATGCGGCCCAGCTCGTCGACGGTGTCCGCCTGGGCGCGGACGATGACGTCGTAGGGGCCTGTCACGTCCTCGGCCTGTATCACTCCTGTGAGCTTGGCGATGGTCTCGGCGACGGTTGTCGCCTTGCCCACCTCGGTCTGGATAAGGATGTACGCCTGTACCACGGAACCTCCAGGGCGGCCACGAGGATCATGTGGGGGGAAAGAGACGCCACGGTATCGCGTCGTCGCGGGCCACGGGGAGACCCGGGGGCCCGATGGCGCCCCCGGGTGGCGTACGGAAAACATAAGTTGACGTGTCTCTTGACGGAACCGACAGCAGTGACGGCCCGTGACCGCAGGCGCGGCCGGCGATGAGAGGGGAGTCTCGGTGAAGGGAACCGTGGGCGAGTTGGGGGAGTTCGGCCTCATCAGGGAGCTCACCTCCCGGCTGACCACCACCCCGGCGGTCCGGCTCGGCCCTGGCGACGACGCCGCGGTCGTGGCCGCGCCCGACCGCAGGGTCGTGGCCAGTACGGACCTTCTGCTGGAGGGCCGGCACTTCCGCCGCGACTGGTCCACGGCGTACGACGTCGGCCGCAAGGCCGCCGCGCAGAACCTCGCCGACATCGCGGCGATGGGCGCCGTACCCACCGCGCTGCTGCTCGGCCTGGTCGTCCCGGCCGAACTCCCGGTCACCTGGCCCACCGAGCTGATGGACGGCATCCGCGACGAGTGCCAGGTCGCGGGCGCGGCCGTGGTCGGCGGTGACGTCGTGCGCGGTGACACCATCACCCTCGCCATCACGGCCCTCGGCGACCTGCGGGGCCATGACCCGGTGGTCAGGTCGGGCGCGCGGCCCGGTGATGTGGTCGCGTACACCGGCTGGTTGGGCTGGTCGGCCGCCGGGCACGCGGTCCTCTCCCGGGGTTTCCGCTCGCCCCGCGCCTTCGTGGAGGCCCACCGCAGGCCCGAACCGCCGTACCACGCGGGCCCGGCGGCGGCCGGACTGGGCGCCACCGCCATGACCGACGTCAGCGACGGACTGGTCGCGGACCTCGGGCACATCGCGGACGCCAGCAAGGTGAGGATCGACCTGCGGTCCGGACTGGTCGACATCCCGCAGCAGATGCACGACATCGGCCAGGCGGTCGGGATCGACCCGCTCCAGTGGGTGTTGACCGGGGGAGAGGACCACGCGATCGTGGCCACCTTCCCGCCGGACGTGAAGCTCCCCGCCCGCTGGAAGGTGATCGGCGAGGTCCTGCACCCGTCGGCGCTGCCGCAGGTGACGGTGGACGGGGCGCCCTGGACGAGCAAGGGCGGCTGGGACCACTTCGGGGACATCGAGGACGCGCGGTAGGGCGACCGGGCACGCGCAGTAGATTCGGTCGTATGAGCCCCTCTCCCGCGTTTGTGCCCGCCCGCGTCCTCACCGTCGCCGGTTCCGACTCCGGCGGCGGCGCGGGCATCCAGGCCGACCTCAAGACGATGCTGGCGTTCGGGGTGCACGGCATGAGCGTGCTCACCGCCGTCACCGCGCAGAACTCCCTCGGGGTCAAGGGCGCCTGGGAGCTGCCGGTGGAGGCGGTACGGGCCCAGTACCGCGCCGTGGTGGACGACATCGGCGTCCAGGCCGTGAAGACCGGCATGCTCGCCTCGGCCGGACTGGTCGAGGCCGTCGCGGACCTGCTCGCGGGCACGGACGCCCCGGCGGTCGTGGACCCGGTCGGGGTCTCCAAGCACGGGGACCCGCTGCTCGCCGAATCCGCGCTGGACGGGGTACGGACGAAACTGCTGCCGGTCGCCACCGTCGCCACCCCCAATCTGGACGAGGTCGCGCAGCTCACCGGCGTTCACGTGACGGACGAAGCGTCCATGCGCCGCGCGGCGGACGCCGTCCTCGGCTTCGGGCCCCGCTGGGCGCTCGTCAAGGGCGGGCACCTGCCGGGCGACGCCGTCGACCTGCTCACCGACGGCACCGAGGAGCACTGGCTGCGTGCCCCCCGCCACAGCAACCGCCACACGCACGGGACGGGCTGCACGCTCGCCTCGGCCATAGCCTCGGGCCTGGCGAACGGGCAGGGGGTGGTGGAGGCCGTGGTCGCGGCCAAGGAGTACGTCACCGGCGCGATCGCGCACGGCTTCCCGCTGGGCGGCGGCATCGGCCCGGTGGACCACGCGTGGCGCTTCCGCCGGGGTCGGTGAAACCGGGGTCGGTGAAAGCGGGTGAGCACGGCAAAAAGCCGGCCCACCGAGGTGGACCGGCTTTTCAAGGCAACCGCAGGGGCTGCGCTACGACGCAGGCGTCAGCGCGAGACCTTGCCGGCCTTGATGCACGATGTGCAGACATTGAGCCGCTTCGGCGTCCGACCGACCACGGCACGCACGCGCTGGATGTTCGGGTTCCAGCGACGGGACGTACGGCGGTGCGAGTGGGAAATGCTGTTGCCGAAGCCCGGCCCCTTGCCGCAGACGTCGCAGTTGGCAGCCACGGGTCACTCCAAAGACTTCAGATGTACGTACAGAGAAATCCGACGTGCCCGAATCAACTAATTGATGTGGCCTTGCCGGGGGAATGGCCCGACTCTCGTCGGGCAACCGGAGCAGCATACAACGGCTGCCTCGGTACAACGAAACTACCATGACCTGCCCGGCCCCCCTCCCGGTCCCCGCCCCCGCCGCTCTCACCCCTGGGGGGCACCGGCGGCCCCGGGGGTTACCCTGCGTCCAGCCCGCCAGCCCAGGCCGTGAAGGCCGCCCAAGGAGGACCACCCGGTGCCGCAGACCCTCGACGCCGCAGCGGTGCGGAGCTGGTGCTCACTGGCTCTGGAGGCCCTCGGGCGGGAGCGCGAGGAGATCGACGCGACCAACGTCTACCCGGTCGCGGACGGCGACACCGGCACCAACCTCTACCTGACCGTCGAATCCGCGGCGCAGGCCGTCGAGGCGGTGTTCGCCGCGCACGAGACCGGGGGGTCGGTGCCCGCCGCGGGGGATGCCGTACGGGCCATGGCGCACGGCGCGCTGATCGGGGCCCGGGGCAACTCGGGGACGATCCTGGCGCAGTTGCTGCGGGGCATGGCGGACGTGCTGACGGACGGCACGCAGGACACGCGCGGCGCCGACGGGGGCGGGGACCGGGCCGGTGACCCGGCCGGTGACGGGGCCGGTGACGGGGATCACCTCGCGCGGGCGCTGCGCCGGGCCGCCGGGCTCGCCCGGGAGGCCGTCGCGCACCCCG
>NZ_WWJY01000548.1 GCF_009865405.1 Streptomyces sp. SID3212
TGCCCGCCGCTCGCCGCCCGGCCCGCCCGCCCCCGCAGGGGGGTCGGAGGGGGCGAGGGACATCGCCTTGGCGGGAAGGACGGTCGCGGGCAGGGCCGCGGCGAGCAGGGCGGTACCGAGCGAGCCGAGAACACGGGTGCGACGAGCCATGGGCTGATGCCTTTCCTGGCGTTCGTGGCGTTGCTGGCATTGCGGGCGTTACGGGCGCTGCTGCTGGGTATCGAGGGTTCACTCGCCCGGCGGGGTGGGAAACGGACGCTCGTCGTCCGCTATCTGCTCCGCCAGCAGGGCCGCCAGCCGGTCCAGGAACACCCGCTGACCCGCCACCAGACGCGGCGCCGCCTCCGGCAGGGCGAACCAGGCCACCCGGTCGATCTCGGGGAACTCGCGCAGGACGCCGCTGCCCCGCGGCCACTCCATCGTGAACGTGCCGGGCACGGCGAGCGCCGGGTCCAGATCCCCCTCGACCGCCCAGATCGTGACGATCTTGCCGCCGCGCTGGCGTGACTCGCCCAGCGGCGTCCAGGGCCCCTCCGGCGGCGGCAGGCCCAGCTCCTCCTGGAACTCGCGGCGCGCGGCGGCCTCGGCCGGCTCCCCGGGGCCGTACTCCCCCTTGGGGATCGACCACGCGGCGTCCTCGCGCCCCGCCCAGAAGGGGCCGCCCATGTGCCCGAGCAGCACGGCGACACCGGTGTCGGTGACCCGGTGGACCAGAAGTCCCGCGCTGCGCTTGCCCGGCATGCCGTCAAGTCTGCGCGCTCCCGCGTCACTCCGCCCGAACTGATGAGCCGTGCGGGGCACGGCCGACGCGTGGACGGCCCGGCACGGGGTAGACGCACGGCAGATCGACCCGCCCACGGCTTCGGAAGCCATGGATCCCGCGTCCCCAGGAGACAACATGGCCGGCATGCTCGACCGCATCAAGCAGTTCACCCGCAGCCCGCAGGGCCAGCGCGTCACGGAGCAGGTACGGCGCGCCTCGGCCGACCCGCGGAAGCGGGAGCAGGCACGCAAGCTGTTCGGCAAGCTGCGCGGACGGCGCTGACGCGCGGTACGCGGTGACGCTCGGTACGCAGTGAACAGGGCCCGTCCTCGGATCGAGGACGGGCCCTGTCGTGTGCCGACTGTCAGATCACCGGATCACCGGATCACCGGATCACCGGATCAGTGGTTCACCCGGTGAGTGGTTCACCGGACTACGGGAACGAGGTGATCGTCGACGGGACCGTGCTGGTGCCGGACGTGGCCGACCCCAGGCTGTTGATCACGTGGTTGTACTGACCCATCCCACCGAGGGACACGACCAACAGGTCGTGGAACTTCACACCGGGTTTGACCGGCGCCTGGAAGCCGTGTTCCTGGATGATGTTCGGATCCGACGTGTAGTTGCAGTAGCTGCCCAGACCCCAACCCTCGTGGTTGTTCACGGAGTCGGCCACCTTGTAGGCGGCGTACCCCCTGATCGAACCGTTCTGGATGGCCGCCTGGTTCGGCGCGTCGTACGCCTTCTCGTTCTGGAAGAAGATCGTCTTGCCGTTCTCGCCGTACCACTCCACGTCGTACTTGTTGAAGTGTTCGACGAACAGGCCGGTGGCGAGGACGTCGTCGCCGTTGACCCGCAGACCGTAGTCGGCGCGATTGGTCTCCCAGCCGACGCCGGCGCCGTGGTCGGCCCGCCAGATCCAGGTGTGGTCGATGATCGTGTCATCGCTGTTGATCACCATGCTGGTGGTGGCCTTGCCCGGACCCGCGCCACCGATGCGGATGAAGACGTCCTGGACGGTGGTCGGGTTCGCGGAGTGGTCCGCCGACGCGCCCTGGGGTCCGACCTCGAGGAGCGTCGGGGAGTTGACGGGACCGGCGTCGATCAGGAAGCCGGCGAGCTTCACGCCGTCCACGTCGGCGACCTTCATCGCGGTCACCCCGTTGTCCGGGATGATCGTGGCGAGGCCGAGACCGAGGACGATCGTGTTGGCGCGGTTCACGTTGATGGTCTGGTTGATGTGGTAAACGCCGGGCGTGAACAGGAGGTTGAGCCCCTGCGCGAGCGCCTGGTTGATCGTCGCGGCGGTCGCGCCCGGCTTGACGACGTAGAACTGGTCGAGCGGCACGGACGTACCCTGCGGCGCGCCGTTGCCCCACGTGGTGCCGCGGGCGTTGGTGCGCTTGGCCGGGGCGAAGACCTTGTAGGTGTTGCCGTCCAGGTAGAGGAACGGCTTCTCCCGCGAGGTCGGGGTGTTGTTCAGCGTGGTGTACGGCGGGTTCGGGAAGCCCTGTGCGGGCGCGCCCTCGACACCGGAGAACACCATGTTCCAGACGCCGTTGGTCCAGCCGCCGACGGAGCTGTCACGGGTGTACCACTGCTGCTGGGAGTACGGGCCGACGGTGCCGTCGATCTTGCTGTCGGCGATGTAACCGCCACTGGCCCAGCCGAATCCGTTGGGCGCCAGGTTGAGCCCGCCCTTGACGTGCATCCGGCGGAACGGCGCGGCCTGCGCGACGGCCCAGCGGTTGGTGCCGTTGACCGGGTTGACGGCCAGGTTCTCGGCGGAGCGCCAGAAGTTCTGCGTGGCGTTCCCGTTGAACCAGCCGGCGTCCACGGTGATGTCACCGTTGATGTTGGTGTCGTCGGGCGACAGACCGAGGCCGGAGATCGAGGTGTAGAAGCCCAGTTGGGCGTTGAGACCGTTGTACGTGCCCGGCTTGAACAGGAACTGGTAGCGGCCCGAGCCGAACTGGTCCGACTCCTGCTGCTGGAAGACCTGGTCGAGCCTGCCCTGGATGTTGGGCGTCGACGGGTCGAACACGATCACGTTCGGACCGAGGTCACCACCGCCCGGCAGCGGGTTGCCCGTGCCGCCGTCGGTGCCGCCGAAGACCTGGAACTCCCAGAGGGAGTAGCCCCAGGGGGTGGCCCGGACGGTGCCGGTCACCCGGACGTAGCGGGCGTTGCCCGTGACGGTGTGGGTCTGGACACCACCGGTGCTCGTGGTGGTGGCGTAGGCCTGCGTCCAGCTCGTGCCGTTGGTGGACAGCTCGATCTTGTACGCCTTCGCGTACGCCGTCTCCCAGTTCAGGACAACGGAGTTGACCGCGACGGTGGAGCCGAGGTCGATCTGGATCCACTGCGGGTCGGACGCGGCGCTCGACCAACGGGTCCCGGTGTTGCCGTCGTTGGCGCCCGTGGCGGGGGTGCCGGCGTTCTCCACGCTGGAAGCCGTCACCGGCTTGCCCTGGGAGAGCAGGGTCGGGGCGGCGTCCGCCTTCGTGCTGGGGATGAGGAGCAACAAGGAGGCGATCAGGGTGGCGGCGACGGAAGCGGCGAGTCCTCGCCGTCGGTCCGGCGTTGATCTCCGGAACGCCGGTACCGGCGAAGCGAGCGGAGGAGCGTGCATGGGCAGGTCTCCTGAGTCATCAGAAAAGGGCAGGCACGGGTGCGTGCGTGGGGGCATGGGTGGGGGGCAGATAGTCGGAGAGCGCTCTCTGGGTAGAGGAGATGCTTCCCCCGTGTTTCGTACACGTCAAGAGTTGTGCGCGAACCGTCCGCTCCGGGTTCTCGTGTCATCAACAAATAACCGGCGGGACGCGCCGATTGTGGGCATCTGCGTGCTGTCCGGGGCGAGTTGATGAGGGGTCGATTCAGAATCTGACGGCAGGGGGAGGGTGCGCGAAACGCTGTTACGGGCGGCTCCCGCGGCATCGGCCGGCGCAGCGCCGGGCGGCTGGCGGCGGACGGCCTGGCGGTGGTCGTCAACTACGCGGAAAACAAGGTGGAGGCCGACGCGACCGTCACCGCGATCACCGCCACCGCCGTCCTTCATCCGTCCCGTGCCTCGCGGCCAGGACCCCCATGAACGGCAGTCCGAGGATGCGGGTGCGCGTGGGCATGGACGGATGTTGTCAATCCGGGCTTAACGACGCCAATGGCGAGGCGTGGAAGTCGCGACGGGCTAGGTTGACCTCTTCGATTCGGCGCGAGCGCGGGACGGCGCCGATGCACGGGATGCGGCCGAGTGCGAACGGCGCAGCGGCACGGGACGGCGGAGAGAAGATGAGAGAGCCGACGCGTGGGGATGTCACCCCGGAGGACGTGGCCGGTGTCGTACGGGCCGCGTTCGGGTCCGGGCGTGGTCCTGTCAGGGTGGACCGGCTGCGGGGCGGCAGCAAGAAGGGCGTGTACCGGCTCACGTTCGGCGACGCGTCCAGCGCCGTGCTCTACAGCTGGGCCGCGAGCGAGAACTACTGGCCGGAGCGGGCCGGTTCGCCGGACGGGCGCGAGGATCACGAGGATCCGTTCTCGGACGCCACCGGTCATGACCTGTTCGTCGCGGCGCACCGGGCCCTGACGGATCTCGGGGCGCGTGCTCCGCGGATCCATCTGGCCGATGACAGTGGGGAGTTGTTCCCGGCGGACTTCGCGCTGGTGGAGGACCTGAGGGGCGAGACGCTGGACGACCTTCTGGACCGGGACCGCGACGCGGCCGGTGATGTGATGGCGCGGCTCGGCGAGATGCTCACCGTGCTGCACGGCAGCCGGAGCCCTGTGCTCGGGAAGGTCGCGGTGGTCGCGTCCGGGGACGGTGCAGCCTCTGGGGACGGCGCCGTTGCCTCCGGGGACGGTGCCGGCCCCGGGGACGGTGTCTCCTCCGCGGACCGTACGGCCGAACGGGCCGTCCTGGACCGGGTGGTGCGGGACCTCGCCGAGGGCGCCGCCCTTGATCCCCGTCTCGCCGAGCTGCGGGGGCCCCTCGCCGAGGTCGCCGCGGAGCTGGCCGGGGCCGTCGTGCCCCGGGGCACGTACGGTCTCATCCACGGCGAACTGGGCCCCGACCACGTGCTGATCGACCCGAAGGGGCGGCCGGTGCTCATCGACATCGAGGGCCTCATGTACTTCGACGTCGAGTGGGAGCACGTCTTCCTGCGCCTCCGCTTCGGCGAGAGCTACCCCGCGCTGCACCGGCCGGGACTGGACGAGGACCGGCTCCGCTTCTACCGCTTCGCCCAGCATCTCTCGCTCGTGGCGGGCCCCTTGAGGATCCTCCAGGGGGACTTCCCGGACCGGGCGTTCATGCGGGGCCTGGTCGAGGAACACCTGCACCACACGCGCGCGTTCCTCACGCCGCGCGGGACGGACTGAGCGCCCAGGTCCCACGCACCCCTAGGGAGCGGACGGTGATTGCCGATCACGGTGTCCGGGAATCAGAAGGGGACAGACCGGTCGCCGCACGGACGCGGCGGCCCGCCGTCCCGGGAGGGGCAGGCGCCGGTCCCTCACGAAGGGAGTGGTTTCGATGCGTGCGTACGGGCATGCCCGACGACGTGCCGCACGCGCCACGTACAGCCTGCCGCGGTCGGACTCGTCCGCCCGTTGGGCGCGGCACCTGACGGCCGCCTACCTGAACCACGGCTGCGGCGAGAAGGTCTCACGGGACCAGGTGGACGACGCGACACTGGTCGTCTCGGAACTCGTCACGAACGCCACCCGGCACGGCCGGAGCGGCTGTCGGCTCCAACTCAGCGTGGACCGGGGGCGGGTCACGGTCGAGGTCCACGACAACAGCCCCCTGCGACCCCGGTTCTCCACGGCGGACACGACGGCCGAGGGAGGCAGAGGGATGACGCTGGTACGTGAACTCTCCCGCCGCCTCTCGGTCCTGGGCGCCCCGGGCGGCGGCAAGACCGTACAGGCGGTCCTCCTCGCCTGCTGACGTGCTCGCCCGCGGACGCGGACGCCTGCTGACGTGGCCGTCGCGCCTCGCTGTAGCCTCGGCGCCATGAAACCGGGGGAGGGCGAGGACGCGCTGGTTCAGGAGGCCTGGGCGATGCTCGCCGCAGGGCGGCACGAGGAAGAGGTCTTCGCCCGACTGGCCGCCAGGACGGGTGAGTGGCATCTCTGCGCGCTGGCCGTCTGCCTGGCCCTGGGTGTGCCCCGGACGGATGCCGAGGCCCGACTCCACGAACTCGAACCGTACTTCGCCGAGTTCGAGCGGGGAGAGGAGGAACTCCTCGCCGGCACTCTCACTTTCGTGGAGATGTTCCTCGTGGACCGGGTTTTCAACGAATACGAAGGCCACCTCCGCGACCTGCTGGGAACCGCCGCACGGGCGAGCGGGGGCCATCCCGGCAGCCTGCTCGCGTGGTTTCGCGCGGGGAGGCTCACGAAGCTCTTCCTGTACTTCGCCAGAGTCGGAGTCCGGGCCGGACGGGGCTCACCGCCCGATTTCTGGGCCGCGCTGACGGCGGCCGGCGAACTACTGGCGGCCCAGGACGGCCCGGACCGGGCCGAGGTGGTGGCGGGGTTGGAGCGCTGCCGCAGCCGGCACGCCGCCCTGGGTGCGGAACAGCGGCGACGGGTCGGCGTCGACCGATTTCCTGAACCGATGTCACGAAACGGGTCGCTGGAGCGTCTACGGGGAGAACGGCATCCCACGAGGGATCGCCCCGCAGCACCACGCCCCGCAGATACGGAGAAATCGTGTTCGCCGCTTACGTAACGGTCACCGTCCTCGGCGCGATCTTCAACGGCGCCGCCGCCGTCACCTACCTGATCGGCCACGAATACCCGAAGACCCAGGCGGACATGAAGGGCATACCGCGGAAGTGGGTGCCGGTGCTGGGCATGCTGTTGGCGGCGGGCACCGTGGGGCTGCTGGCCGGGCTCGCCGTGCCGCTCCTGGGCACCCTCGCCGCGTCCGGCCTCGTGCTGTATTTCATCGGCGCGATCATCGCCCACCTGCGGGTGGGCTCCCGCAACATAGTCGGCGGAATCGTGTTCCTCGCCACGGCGGCGGCTGCCCTGGTTCTGGGCCTGTCTTATCACGGCGGTCGGTGAGCCGGCGGTTCCCTGCCCGTGGCTCCGGCCCGTGGCCCCACCCCGCCACCGACGACGTGCAGAGTAGGGACAATGGGCTGGTGACCCACCGCTATCACGTCCTCGGCGCCACCCGGGCCCTGCGCCCCGACGGGACGGAGGTACGGCTCAGCGGTGCGCGGCTGCGCGCGCTGCTCGCCGCCCTCGCCGGGGCCGGCGGTCGGGCGG
>NZ_WWJY01000549.1 GCF_009865405.1 Streptomyces sp. SID3212
CACCCAAGCCCGTCCGGCGATTGAGGACAAGAGCACGGCCGCCAGGCCGGTCACAGGGGCACGTCTACCGAAGGCCCGCCGCCCCCGCAACGTCCCGCTTCAGGGACGAAAGCACGCCCATCGCAGACGCCCTCGTCGAAGCCAGAGCCCCCCGCGAGGGAACCGCCACCACCACCTCCAGGTAGCACTTGATCTTCGGCTCCGTGCCGCTCGGGCGCACCACCACCCGCGCCCGGTAACCGTCGCCCTCCAAGACGTACCGCAAGCCATCCGTCGGCGGCAGCGCACCGCCCTCGTTGAGGTCCTCCGCCGACACGACGGACAGCCCCGCCAGCGTCACCGGCGGACGCTCCCGCAGGCGGCGCATCGCGTCCGCGATCAGGGACAGGTCCGTGACCCGTACGGACAGCTGGTCCGTCGCGTGCAGCCCGTGCGCGAGCGCGAGGTCGTCCAGCAGGTCGTCCAGCGTGCGGCCCTGGGACTTGAGTTCGGACGCCAGCTCCGCCACCAGCAGCGCCGCCGTGATGCCGTCCTTGTCGCGTACGCCGCCGGGGTCGACGCAGTACCCGAGCGCCTCCTCGTACCCGTACCGAAGGTTCTCGACCCGCGCGATCCACTTGAAGCCGGTGAGCGTCTCCTCGTACCCGACCCCCGCCGCCTCCGCGATCCGGCCCAGCAGCGAGGAGGAGACGATCGAGGCGGCGAACGTACCGGTCGCGCCCTTGTTCACGAGGTGCGCCGCGAGCAGCACGCCCAGTTCGTCGCCCCGGAGCGTCCGCCAGCCCGCGCCCGCGCCGCCCTCGGCGCCCTCGGCGGACTCGGCGGACTCGTCGGGGACGGCCACCGCGCAGCGGTCCGCGTCCGGGTCGTTGGCGATGATCAGATCCGGCCGCACCCGCCGCGCCGTCGCGAACGCCAGGTCCATCGCCCCCGGCTCCTCCGGGTTGGGGAAGGCCACCGTCGGGAACGCCGGGTCCGGGTCCGCCTGTTCGGCGACCGGCGTCGGCGCGGGGAAGCCGGCGCGCGCGAAGGCCGCGAGGAGCGTCTCCGTACCGACACCGTGCAGCGCGGTGTGCACGACCCGCACCGTGCGCGGTGATCCGGCGGTCAGGACGGTGTCCGTACGGGCGAGATACGCGTCCAGGACCTCGTCCCCGAGGGTCTCCCAGCCGTCCTCGGGCCGCGGTACCCCGGCCAGCGGGCCGACCGCCGCGATCTCGGCCGCGATCTCGCCGTCCGAGGGCGGCACGATCTGGGAGCCGTCGCCCAGGTACACCTTGTAACCGTTGTCCCGGGGCGGGTTGTGGCTGGCGGTGACCTCGACCCCGGCGACCGCCCCGAGATGCCGTACGGCGAACGCCAGGACGGGCGTCGGCAGCGGACGCGGCAGTACGGCGGCGCGCAGGCCCGCGCCGGTCATCACGGCCACCGTGTCGCGGGCGAAGTCGGCCGACTTGTAGCGGGCGTCGTACCCGACGACCACCAGGCCGCCGCCGTCCCCGCGCGCCTTCAAGTACGCGGCGAGGCCGGCCGCCGCCCGGATGACCACGGCGCGGTTCATCCGCATGGGGCCGGCGCCCAGCTCGCCACGCAGTCCGGCGGTGCCGAACTGGAGCGTGCCGGAGAAGCGTTCGGTCAGGGCGTCCAGGTCTCCCGCGTCGATGAGCGCGGCGAGTTCGGCCCGGGTGTCCGCGTCCGGATCCTCGGCCAGCCAGGCCTTGGCGCGCGTGACGATGTCCTGCTGCACGGTGGGCGATACCTCCTCGCGCCGGAACCGGCGCCTGCGGGCTGGGGGATGAGGGCTGGGGGATGAGCGATGAGGGGGATGGGGGGTGCGGGTCGGTGATCGGGACAGCGGGTGACCGGGCCTCGGCCCGGAGATGTGACCCTAGGCCAGACCTGCCGGGCCGGACAGACGCGTCCGGCGCATCACGTACGGCAGAGGCGTCCGGCGCGTCCCGTACGTCACACCCGCTCCAGCACCCGCGCCAGCAACGCCCCCATCTGCGTCGCCGAGTCGCGGCCCGCCTGGAGCACCTCCTCGTGGTTCAGCGGCTCGCCCGACAGCCCCGCCGCCAGGTTCGTGACCAGCGAGATGCCGAGCACCTCCGCGCCCGCCTCGCGGGCCGCGATCGCCTCCAGCACCGTGGACATGCCGACCAGGTCGCCGCCCATCACCCGGACCATGTTGATCTCGGCGGGGGTCTCGTAGTGCGGCCCGGGGAACTGGACGTACACACCCTCCTCCAGCGCCGGGTCGATCTCCTTGCAGAGCGTGCGCAGCCGGGGGGAGTACAGGTCCGTCAGGTCCACGAAGTGCGCGCCGACGATCGGGGAGACCGCCGTCAGGTTGATGTGGTCGCTGATCAGGACCGGCTGGCCGGGGCGCATGCCCTCGCGCAGCCCGCCGCAGCCGTTGGTGAGGACGACGGTCTTGCAGCCCGCGGCGACGGCGGTACGGACGCCGTGCGCGACGGCGGCGACGCCGCGGCCCTCGTAGTAGTGGGTACGGCCCAGGAAGACCAGCGCGCGCTTCTCCGCGATCTTGTACGAGCGGATCCTGCCGCCGTGGCCGGCGACGGCGGGCGCCGGGAACCCGGGTAGTTCGGTCACCGGGAAGTCCGCCTCGGGTTCTCCGAGCGCGTCGACGGCCGGTCCCCATCCCGAGCCCATCACCAGGGCCACGTCGTGGGTTTCGGCGCCGGTGAGCTCGCGCAGGAGGCCTGCGGCCTCGGCTGCGGCGGCATGAGGGTCGGCAGGTCCGTCGGCGAAGGCCGGGTTAACAGATGCGTTCACGCGGATGAGCGTAGCCGGTCGTGCCCTACGCGCGTAGATGACGGGTGGGACGGTGCTGGGATCGTTAACGTGTCGTTTCCGGCAAAAGGCTGATCCGTCCGCGTGGCGGGGAGGCCTGATCTGTACGTACGGCACGTGAAGCC
The DNA here is from genome assembly GCF_009865405.1 of Streptomyces sp. SID3212. GTDB lineage: Bacteria > Actinomycetota > Actinomycetes > Streptomycetales > Streptomycetaceae > Streptomyces. The sequence goes on from NZ_WWJY01000549.1 coordinate 2,940, forward strand.
GACCTGTCCGTACGACGACAAAGGCTGATCCGGGCGTACGGTGGTCAGGACCGATCCGGCCGAACCGCCGGGCCGCACGCCCCGCCCGTACGCCGGTCGCGTGCCCTGCCTGTACCCCCGCCCGCGCTCAACAGGGGCGCTTGCGCAGCTCCATCACGTAGTCGTGCGGCGCCCCCGCCGAATCCGCCGCGTCGGCCAGCTCGCCCAGGTAGCGGGCGGACGGCAGGCCGCCCTCGTACCCGTTCAGGACGTACAGCCAGGTCGGCTCCTCGCCGTCCAGCGTGTCCACGCGCACCCGCATCCGCCGGTAGATGTCGAGTCCGACACCCTCCCAGCGGTCCATCGAGTCCTCGTCCATCGGCGCGATGTCGTACAGCGCGACGAAGACCTGGGAGCGCGGCGCTTCCACGATCGTGGCCAGCGCCCCCTCCCAGCCCATCTGCTCCCCACCGAAGGTGAGCCGCCAGCCGTTGAGCCAGCCGGTCCCGCGCAACGGTGAGTGCGGGGCGCGGCGGGACATCAGCCGCGCGTCGAGGTTGCCGGCGTAGGCGGCGTAGAGCGACATGGGTCCGAGGGTACGGGAGGTGGGGGCGTGGCCGCCGGTGCACCGTCAGGACGCCCGAACGGATGGCGGGTGATCTTCGGACGGAGGAACCTGGCGGGCGGGGACGAATCCACTTGGCGGGTGCGGGACAATGGGGTACGACTGCATCCCCCGGGGACACCCCCGGAACCCCGGCCGGGGTGTCGATGGGCCGGGTCGACCATGCGAGGCGGACTTTTTCGTGACCCGGATCGTGATCATCGGCGGCGGACCCGGCGGCTACGAGGCGGCCCTGGTGGGCGCCCAGCTCGGCGCGGAGGTGACGGTCGTCGACTGCGACGGGCTCGGCGGCGCGTCGGTGCTGACGGACTGCGTGCCGTCGAAGACGCTCATCGCGACGGCCGAGGTGATGACGTCCTTCGACTCCTCGTACGAGGAACTGGGCATCATCGTCGCGGACGACACGCCTCCGCTCGAACAGAAGGCGCGGGTCGTCGGCGTCGACCTCGGCAAGGTCAACCGACGGGTGAAGCGGCTCGCCCTCGCCCAGTCCCACGACATCACCGCTTCCGTCACCCGGGCCGGCGCGCGCGTCATGCGCGGCCGGGGCCGGCTCGACGGCCGGCAGGCCGTGGACGGCTCGCGCCAGGTCATCGTGCGGGCGGTGGACGGCACGGAGGAGTCGCTGACCGCCGACGCCGTGCTGATCGCGACCGGCGCGCACCCCCGGGAGATCCCGGACGCGCAGCCGGACGGCGAGCGGATCCTCAACTGGACCCAGGTGTACGACCTCGACGAGCTCCCCGAGGAGCTGATCGTGGTCGGGTCGGGTGTGACGGGCGCGGAGTTCGCCGGCGCGTACCAGGCGCTCGGCTCGCGCGTGACGCTCGTCTCCTCCCGGGACCGGGTGCTGCCGGGCGAGGACCCGGACGCGGCCGCCGTCCTGGAGGACGTCTTCCGCCGCCGTGGCATGAACGTGATGTCCCGTTCGCGCGCCGAGGCGGTCAAGCGGGTCGGCGACCGTGTCGAGGTGACGCTCTCGGACGGCCGGGTCATCTCCGGTACGCACTGCCTGATGGCGGTCGGCGCGATCCCCAACACGCGCGGGATGGGGCTCCAGGAGGCCGGGGTCGTGGTGAAGGACTCGGGCCACATCAAGACCGACCGGGTCTCCCGTACGTCCGCACCGGGCGTGTACGCGGCCGGTGACGTGACCGGCATCTTCGCCCTCGCGTCGGTCGCGGCGATGCAGGGCCGTATCGCGATGTACCACTTCCTGGGGGACGCGGTGGCCCCGCTGAACCTCAAGACGGTCTCGTCGAACGTCTTCACGGACCCGGAGATCGCGACCGTCGGCTACAGCCAGTCGGACGTCGACAGCGGCAAGATCGAGGCGCGGGTCGTCAAGCTGCCGCTGCTGCGGAACCCGCGCGCGAAGATGCAGGGCATCCGGGACGGCTTCGTCAAGATATTCGCTCGTCCCGGTACGGGAATCGTGGTCGGCGGAGTGGTGGTCGCGCCGCGCGCGAGCGAGCTGATCCACCCCATCGCCGTCGCCGTGGACAACAGCCTCACGGTCGAGCAGATCGCGAACACCTTCACGGTCTACCCGTCCCTGTCGGGCTCGATCGCCGAGGTGGCGCGGCAGTTGCACACGAAGAGGGCGGCCGAAGAGGCCTGACCGCGCGGGCGGTGGCCGGTCGGCGCACGCGGTGTGGTCCGTGGCCGGTCGTCCAATACCACTTGGGACGCTCGTCTGTGTACAACTTCTGTTATTCGCCGCAAACTGCTGAAAGCAGACGGTCGTTGGGGTTACTGTCAGTTTCGTGTTCGCTGCAGAACGTCGCCAACTGATCCTCGAAATGGTGCGCGCCAACGGGGCCGTGTCGCTCCGTGAGCTCGCCCGCGTCGTCCAGACCTCCGAAGTGACCGTCCGGCGGGACGTGCGGGCGCTGGAGGCAGAAGGACTCCTCGACCGCCGGCACGGCGGTGCGGTACTGCCGGGCGGATTCACGCGAGAATCCGGCTTTCCGCAAAAGTCCCATCTCGCAACGGCGGAGAAGACGGCCATCGCCGACCTCGCCGCGAGTCTCGTCGAAGAGGGCGAGGCCGTGGTCGTCGGCGCCGGTACGACCACGCAGGAGCTGGCCCGCCGGCTCGCGCGGATCCCCGGTCTGACCGTCGTCACCAACTCCCTGCTGGTCGCCCAGGCCCTCGCGCACGCCAACCGCGTCGAGGTCGTCATGACGGGCGGCACGCTGCGCGGTTCCAACTACGCGCTGGTCGGCAGCGGGGCCGAGCAGTCCCTCCAGGGGCTGCGGGTCAGCCGCGCGTTCCTCTCCGGGAGCGGGCTGACCGCCGAGCGCGGCCTGTCCACGTCCAACATGCTCTCGGCGAGCGTGGACCGGGCGCTGGTGCAGGCGGCGGCGGAGGTCGTCGTCCTGGCCGACCACACCAAGCTCGGTACGGACACCATGTTCCAGACGGTGCCGACCGACCTGATCAGCCGGCTGGTCACCGACGAACCGCCCGCGCACGACGACCGCGCGGGGACGGAGCTCCAGGCGCTCGCCGACCAGGGTGTGCAGATCACGGTCGCGGGCGCGGGGCCCGCGGGATCCGGCTCCCCGTCGGGTGAGGGCGTCCCGCCGGGTGGCCGGTCCCGCCGGGACGTACCCCTTCCCGGCCAGCGTCGTACGCACCCACCTGGTGGGCCGGGTCCGCAGCTCCGCAGTGCGGCGGCGGCGGCCTTGGCGGAGCCGTCTGAGCGGGCGAGGGTGGCGGACATGCGGCGCCGCTGAGTCCGGGTGCGGGTGTGCTTTGCCGTGGGGGGTGCGGGGGGTGCGCGACTGCCTCGCCGTTGTGGCGCGGGTGGGTGTCCTCAATCGCCGGACGGGCTTGAAATGCC
>NZ_WWJY01000550.1 GCF_009865405.1 Streptomyces sp. SID3212
CGCACGCTGCTGCCCCTGGTCGTCCCCTCGCTGGTGACCGGCGTGCTCGCCAGCCTCGTCCTGCTGGGGGTCAGCGGGCTCGCGGACCGGCTCACGGACGTCCTGTGGAAGAGCCTCCCCGACGCGCTCGGGGTCGGCCGGTACTCCTCGCTCTGGATGATCGTGATGCTCACCGCGACCGGGCTGGCGGTGGGGATCGTCGTACGGCAGGTGTACGGGCACGCGGGCCCCGACCCGGCCACCACCGGGCTCGTCGACAAGCCGATGCCGGCCGGGGTGGTACCCGGGCTGCTGGTCGTGACCGTGCTGGCGCTGGCGGGCGGGGTGAGCCTCGGCCCGGAGAACCCCGTCACGGCGGCGAACATCGCGCTGACGTACTGGCTCGGCCGCAAGGTGGCGCCGAAGGCGCCCGCGCTGCTGTGGATCTCGCTGGGAGCGGCCGGCACGATCGGCGCGCTGTTCGGTACGCCGGTGGCCGCCGCGCTCGTCCTCTCCGAGACGCTCGCGTCGCGCCCCGGTCCCGGCTCGCTGTGGGACAAGCTGTTCGGTCCGCTGATCGCGGCGGGGGCTGGCGGGCTGATGACCGTACTGATCGACCACCCGACGTTCGACCTCGACCTGCCGGACCACTCCGGCACCCACTGGAGCGACGCGCTGGCCGCGCTGGTGATCACACCGGTCGCGGCGGGGCTCGGCCTGGTGATGGTCTACGCCTTCCCGTACGCCCACACGGCCTTCCAGCGACTCCGGCGTCCCGTCCTGGCCCTGACGGTGGGTGGGCTGCTGCTGGGCCTTCTGGGGGCCCTGGGCGGCCGTCTGACGCTCTTCAAGGGGCTGGACGAGGTGAAGACCCTGGCCGCCGATCCCGACGGCTGGTCGGCCGGGCGGTTCGCGCTGATGGCGGTCGTGAAACTGGCGGCGGTGCTCGTCGCCGCCGCGTGCGGCTTCCGGGGCGGCCGGATCTTCCCCGCGCTCTTCGCGGGGGTGTCCCTCGGGCTCTGCGCCCACGCCCTGGTGCCGGGCGTGGACACCACCGTCGGGGTGGTCTGCGCGGTGCTGGGGATGCTGCTCGCGGTCACCCGGCAGGGGTGGCTCAGCCTGTTCACGGCGGCGGTACTGGCCGCCGACCCGAACCTGCTCCCGCTGCTGTGCGTGGCGCTGCTCCCGGCCTGGCTGCTCGTCACCGGCCGTCCGCAGATGCAGGTGCGGGAGGACGGGACGGCGCTGAGGTGAGGCCCTCGTGGGGGACCGTACGGACGACCTCTCCGTACGGGACGGCTCCCTGTTCGCGGGACGGCTTCCCCGTTCGTACGTACCGCCGGGCGCCCGGCGCCGATCCTCCGTATCCTCCCCGAGGGGGGCCTTCCCACGCCGAGGAGACCACGCCGTGTCACTCCACCGAGGAGCCCCTCCGTCGCACGACGGGTCGGACGAGCACTCCGCCGAGATGCGCAGGCTGTCGCTCAACCCCTTCTACGGGGCGGCGGATCCGGTCGGCGACATGACGTCCGCGCCGCCGCTGCACCGGCTCGCCGACGGTCCGATGCCGCCCTCGACGGCGTACCAGCTGGTCCATGACGAGCTGCTCCTCGACGGCAACTCCCGGCTGAACCTCGCCACCTTCGTCACCACCTGGATGGAGCCGCAGGCGGGGATCCTGATGGGTGAGTGCCGGGACAAGAACATGATCGACAAGGACGAGTACCCCCGTACCGCCGAGCTGGAGCGGCGCTGTGTGGCGATGCTCGCCGACCTCTGGAACGCGCCCGACCCGGTGACGGCCGTCGGGTGTTCCACCACCGGGTCGAGCGAGGCCTGCATGCTCGCGGGGCTGGCGCTCAAGCGCCGCTGGGCCACCCGTAACGCCGCGCGCTACCCGGCGACGGCCCGGCCGAACCTGGTGATGGGGATCAACGTCCAGGTCTGCTGGGAGAAGTTCTGCAACTTCTGGGAGGTGGAGATGCGGCAGGTGCCGATGGAGGGCGACCGCTTCCACCTCGACCCGCAGGCCGCCGCCGACCTCTGCGACGAGAACACCATCGGCGTGGTCGCCGTCCTCGGCTCGACCTTCGACGGCAGCTACGAACCGGTCGCCGAGCTGTGCGCCGCCCTGGACGCCCTCCAGGAACGTACCGGCTTCGACATCCCCGTCCACGTCGACGGCGCCTCGGGCGCCATGGTCGCGCCCTTCCTCGACGAGGACCTCGTCTGGGACTTCCGGCTGCCGCGCGTCTCGTCCATCAACACCTCGGGGCACAAGTACGGCCTCGTCTACCCGGGGGTGGGCTGGGCGCTGTGGCGCTCACCCGCCGAGCTGCCCGAGGAGCTGGTGTTCCGGGTCAACTACCTGGGCGGCGAGATGCCCACCTTCGCGCTGAACTTCTCCCGGCCGGGCGCACAGGTCGTCGCGCAGTACTACACCTTCCTGCGCCTGGGGTGGGACGGCTACCGGGCCGTCCAGCAGACGGCGCGGGACATCGCCACGCACCTGTCCGCGCGGATCGGGGCGATGGCGGAGTTCCGCCTGCTCACCCGGGGGGACGAGCTGCCGGTCTTCGCCTTCACGACGGCCCCCGGCGTGACGAACTTCGACGTCTTCGACGTGTCGCGCCGCCTGCGCGAGCGCGGCTGGCTGGTGCCCGCGTACACCTTCCCCGCCAACCGCGAGGATCTCGACGTCCTGCGCGTCGTCTGCCGCAACGGCTTCTCGGCGGACCTCGCCGAACTCCTGATCGACGACCTGCAAAAGCTGCTCCCCGAACTACGCGCCCAGGACCACCCGTCGGCCCGCGACAAGACGGCGGCGACGTCGTTCCACCACTGAGGCACGGCCGTACGGGCCCGGCGACGTCCCCGGACCCGTACGGCGGCCGTGGACACCGGCTAGCGGCTAGCGGCTCAGGCGGCCGAACCTCCGTACCGCCAAGGGGAAGAACACCAGGAACAGGACCACCGGCCACGCCACCGCCAAGAGGTCGGCGTGTTCGGCCGGCCAGGAATGGCCCGGTGCGGCGGGGTTGCCGAAGAGGGTGCGTACCGCTGTGGCCGTGGCCGAGAGGGGGTTCCACTCCACCACCGCGCCCAGCCAGCCCGGCATGGACTGCGGCGTCGCGAAGGCGTTGGAGAGGAAGCCGACCGGCCAGACGAGGATCTGGACCGCCTGCACCATCTCCGGGCGGCCCGCCACCATCGCCAGATGGATCCCGACCCAGAGCATCGCGAAGCGGAACAGGAGCAGCAGGCCGACGGCGGCCAGGAAGGCGGCCGGACCGTCGTGCCAGCGCCAGCCGATCGTCCAGCCGACGCCGATCATGACCGCCAGGCCGGCCGCGGACTGGATCATGTCAGCAGCGCTGCGTCCCACCAGGACCGCCGACACCGACATCGGCAGGGAGCGGAAGCGGTCGATGACGCCCTTGTTGAGGTCCTGGGTGACGGCGAGCATCGTCGATTCGAGGCCGAAGGCCATCGTCAGGGCGAGCATGCCGGGCACGAGGTAGTCGACGTAGTCCCCCGCCAGGCCCCGGCCGCCGCCGGTCAGGAAGCCGAACATCAGGAGCAGCATCACCGGGAAGGCCAGTCCCACGACGACCTGGACGGGCTGCCTGGCCCAGTGGGCGAGTTCGCGCCGGGTCATGGTCCACGAGTCGGTGAGTGCCAGGCCGAGCCGGTTGCCGGCGGTGGGGGAGGGAGCGGGGGCGGGGACGGGGACGGTCGGGGGCGCGTTCAGAGTGGTCATGCGAGAGCCTCCTGCTGCTGGTCGTGGTGGCCCGGCCGGTCCCCGCCGGTGAGGTGGAGGAAGACCTCGTCCAGCGTCGGCCGCCGCAGCGCGATGTCCTCCGCCTCGATGCCCGCCGCGCCCAACACCCGTACCACCTCGGTCAGTACGGCCATCCGGTCCGTGACAGGCGCACTCAGCAGGCGCCGGTCCACGTCCGTGCCGACGGCGTACGTGTCCGCGGCGCCCGCCAACAGCCTTGCCCCCTCGCCGAGTCGGTCGGCGTCCCGCAGGACGACGTCGATCCGGTCGCCGCCGGTCGCCGCCTTGAGCGCGTCCGCCGTGCCGTGCGCGACGACCCGCCCGCTGTCCACCACCGAGATGTGGTCGGCCAGTTGGTCGGCCTCCTCCAGGTACTGGGTGGTGAGGAGGACGGTCGTCCCGCCGCCCACCAGCGAGCGCACCGCGCTCCACACCTCGGCCCTGCCGCGCGGGTCGAGTCCGGTGGTCGGCTCGTCCAGGAAGAGCACCTCCGGGTCGGTGATCAGCGAGGCCGCGAGGTCGAGCCGCCGCCGCATGCCGCCGCTGTACTGCTTGACCGCCTTGCGCCCGGTGTCCCCGAGGCCGAAGCGGCCGAGCAGTTCGCCGGCCCTGGCGCCCGCCCGCCGGGCGCCCAGCCGGTGGAGCCGCCCGAACATCTCCAGGTTCTGACGGCCGCTCAACTCCTCGTCCACGGCGGCGTGCTGGCCGAGCAGCCCGATCCGCCGCCGCACCTCGGTCCCTTGTGTCCGTACGTCGAAGCCCGCCACCCGCGCCACCCCCTCCTCGTGCCGCAGCAGGGTGGTCAGGACCCGTACGGCCGTGGTCTTGCCCGCGCCGTTGGGCCCCAGTACGCCGTGCACCGTGCCGCGCGCGACCGTCAGGTCGAGGCCGTCCAGCGCCCGCTTGCCGCCGTACCGCTTCCGTACGCCCTCCATGACGATCACATCGGTCAGGTCAGCCACCAGCGTCTCCCCCACCTCAAGTAGTCAAATTTGACGACGACGGGAAACGTATCCCCTGCCGGAGCGTTGGTCAAACTTGATTAGCCGTGGTCGCCCTCGTGCGTGACACCCGTCGCGTACGGGTTCTCCTCGCCCTCGCCGAGCACCCCGATGAACGGCTCGCCCTCCCCCGCGAAGGTGTACGCCCCGCCCTCGATGCGTGCGATCAGCCCGCGCGTCCACTCCGCGCCGGTGTCCGCCGTGTGCACCCAGAGGTTCATGATCTCGCCGATGTGCCCGAGCTGCTCGGGGCCTTCCTCGGGGACGTAGTCCTTCGTCACCGCCGCCCGCCAGGCCTCGATCGCGGCCACCCGCTTCCGCAGCAGCCCGACCACCTCGTCCCTCGGCAGATCGAGGAGGAAGCCAAGAGCGGCGGAGAGCACGTCCTCGCCCCGGTCGTACGCCGTCAGCGACTCACGGAGCAGCCTGAAGAACTCCTCCTGCCCCGCCTCGGTGATCTCGTACTCGGTCCGCGGCGGCCCGCCCGCCGTGCTCGGCGCCACCTCGTGGGCCAGCAGCACGCCCTGCTTCGCCATCTGCTTGAGGGCGTGGTAGATCGAGCCGGGCTTGGCGTTGGACCACTCGTGCGCGCCCCAGTACTCCAGGTCGTTGCGCACCTGGTAGCCGTGGGCCCGCCCGTGCTGGCGCACCGCGCCGAGCACGAGCAAACGGATCGCTGACATGCCTCCAGGCTATTGCCCTGGTGAGGCACACTCCGCCCCAGCCCCGCAACCCGCCGCGCGGGGCCGGCACACCCGACCTCGCCGTCCGGCAGCAGTCAGGCAGTCGGGCACTCAGGAGTCAGGCATTCAGGAGTCAGGAGGATCAGAACGGGAATTGCGAGCGGCCGTACTGCACCGAGATCCACTTCTGGGTGGTGAACGCCTCGATCATCGACTCGCCGTTCAGCCGCCCCGACCCCGAGTGCTTCTCGCCGCCGAAGGGCACGATCGGCTCGTCATGGACCGTACCGTCGTTGATGTGGATCATGCCGGTACGGATCCGGCGCGCGATCCGCACCCCGCGCTCGACGTCCCCGGTGTGGACGGCCCCGCTCAGGCCGTACGGGGTGTCGTTGGCGATCCGTACCGCCTCGTCCTCCCCGTCGAACGGGACGAGGATCGCGACCGGGCCGAAGATCTCCTGCCCCAGGACGGGCGAGTCGGCCGCCAGGCCGGTCAGGACGGTCGGGGAGACGAGATTGCCGACGGTCGAGCCGCGCAGCAGCGCCGTCGCGCCCGCCGCGACGGTCTGGTCGACCACCGCCGTCACGGCGTCGGCCTGCGAGGAGTTGATGAGCGGGCCGATGTGGGTCGCCGGGTCCGCCGGGTCGCCGACCTTCAGCGTCCTCACCTTGGCGACGAACTTGTCGGTGAACTCCTTCTCCACCGACCGGTCCAGCAGGATGCGGTTGGCCGCCATGCAGACCTGGCCCTGGTGCACGAACCGGCTGAACACCGCCGCGTCCACCGCGTAGTCGATGTCGGCGTCGTCCAGGACGATGAGCGCGCTGTTGCCGCCCAGTTCGAGGACGGCGCGCTTGAAGTTCCGGGCGCAGACGGTGGCGACGTGCTGTCCCACCTTGTCCGAGCCGGTGAAGGAGATGACCGCGGGGACGGGGTGCTCCAGCAGCGCGTCGCCGATCTCGGCGATGTCGGTGATCACGACGTTCAGCACGCCGGGCGGCAGACCCGCGTCCTCGAAGACCTTCGCCACCAGGGATCCGCCGCAGATCGGGGTGTTCTGGTGGGGCTTGAGGACGACGGCGTTGCCGAGCGCCAGCGCCGGCGCGACCGACTTGAGCGAGAGCAGGAACGGGAAGTTGAACGGGCTGATGACCCCGACGACCCCGACCGGCAGCCGGTAGACGCGGTTCTCCTTGCCGTCGACCGGCGAGGGGAGTATTCGGCCCTCGGGGCGCAGCGACAGCTGGATCGCCTCGCGCAGGAACTCCTTGGCGAGGTGCAGTTCGAAGGCGGCCTTGAGCCGGGTGCCGCCCAGCTCCGCGACGATCGTCTCGGCGATCTCGTCCTCACGGTCCTCGACCACCCGCAGGGCGCGCTCGAACACCAGCCTGCGCGCGTACGGGTTGCTCTCGCCCCACGGCACCTGCGCGCGCTCCGCCGCACGGTAGGCCTGGTCGACCTCCGCCACCGAGGCCACCGTGATCGCGGCCAGCTTCTCCCCGTTGTACGGGTTGAAGTCGATGATGTCCCAGGAGCCGCTCCCGGGCTTCCACTCACCGTCGATGTACTGGTGGGCGAGGCTGGTGAAGAAGGACATGAGACTCGACCCCTCGTCGCAGGACTACCGCGTAACCGATGTCACTGATGTCACGTCATCATACTTCTGTATCAGCAGAGTTCGAGGAGTCCACGAAGCAGATCGCGGCTCTCACCGGGACCGGGACTGTCCTGGTGGAGCCGCTCCATCACCCGTTCGTAGTGGGCGATCTCCTCGCGCTTGTCCAAATACAAGGCACTGGTGAGCTGTTCGAGGTAGACGACGTCGGAGAGGTCCGACTCGGGGAAGCTCAGCATCGTGAAGGCGCCGGTCTCGCCCGCGTGGCCGCCGAAGCTGAACGGCATCACCTGGAGCGTGACGTTCGGCTGTTCGGAGATCTCGATGAGGTGTCTCAACTGGCCCTGCATCACGGAGCGGTCGCCGTACGGGCGGCGCAGCGCGGCCTCGTCCAGCACGGCGTGGAAGCGGGGCGCCCGTTCGGAGACGAGGACCTTCTGGCGCTCCAGCCGCAGCGCGACGCGCCGTTCGATCTCGGCACACTGCTTCTCGGGGTCGCGCATCCCGCGTGTGACCACGGCGTGGGCGTACGCCTCGGTCTGCAACAGACCGTGCACGAACTGCACTTCATAGATACGGATGAGTGAGGCGGCGCCCTCCAGACCGATGTAGGTGGGGAACCAGCCGGGCAGCACGTCGCTGTAACTGTGCCACCAGCCCGCGACGTTCGCCTCCCGGGCCAGGCCGAGGAGAGCTCCGCGCTCCCGCTCGTCCGCGACCCCGTAGAGGGTCAGCAGGTCCTCGATGTCTCTGGCCTTGAAGCTCACCCGTCCCAACTCCATACGGCTGATCTTGGACTCGGATGCGCGGATCGAGTAGCCGGCGGCCTCACGTGTGATGCCGCGCGTCTCGCGCAGGCGCCTCAACTGTGAGCCCAGCAGAATGCGCCGCACTACGGAACCGCCCGATTCGGCTGCGGTCACGTCTCCAACCCTCCCCATCACAAGTGGTTCACCGCAGGGCACCCCCGAGCCCCAAGCCCCGGATTCTGCCATCAAAACGCTTCAGCGCGTACTCATTCGATTACGGAAAGAAGAAGCCTTTACGGAGTGCCCAAAAGTAGTCGGTGGGAGAAATGTGAAAGAACCGTCACGTGAAGGGACAGGTCCGGCACGTGCACGTGCATCTGCCCTTGCATCTGCCGTACGCATTCGGAACCATGGTCCTCGCGCACCTGTGTGCTCGTTCGTGATTGACGTGTTGTGACGCTGGACCACCGCGCAGTATCGCTACGGCCGCGAATCCCGGGAGTGCCTCGCATGGGGACGAATGGATCGACCATGCTCGAGCCTTTAAGGCAGGGGCTTCCCCCCATCGATCCCGCAGGGGTGGCGAGCTCGGCGTCGTGCGCCCTGCCCGCCCGCTACGAGGCGGTGCGCGGGGCCAGGCAGTTCACCCGGACCACGTTGGACCAGTGGGAACTTGACGACCGCTTCGACGACGTCGCGCTTGTCGTGTCCGAACTCGTCACCAACGCGCTGCGGCACGCCCTGCCCGCGGACACCCCTCGGGAGCCGCAGGACTCCCCCGTACGCCTGCACCTGATGCGGTGGAAGTCGCGTCTGGTGTGCGCGGTCCGGGATCCCAGTCACTCGAGCCCGGTGGCACGGGAGACGGACGAGGACTGTGCGGCGGAGTCCGGCCGGGGACTGTTCCTGGTCGACTCCTTCAGCGACACCTGGGGTTGGCACCCGCTGGCGGGTTCGCTGCACGGAAAGGTGGTCTGGGCGCTCTTCCAGCTCCGGACCGACTGACCCACCGACCGACGGACACGAGGGTGGCCGGAACGCATGCGTTCCGGCCATACTCTCCGGGCGATTTCGCCCGTTTCGGCGCTCTCAGCCCTCCGCGATCAGGTGGTCGAACTCGCCGTCCTTGATACCGAGCAGCATCGCCTCGATCTCGGCCGGCGTGTACACCAGCGCGGGGCCGTCCGGGTGGCGTGAGTTCCGTACCGCCACCTCCCCACCAGGCAGCTTGGCGAACTCCACGCAGGATCCCTGGGAGTTGCTGTGCCTACTTTTCTGCCAGACGACGCCGTGCAGCTCTGTGGCCGCAATGCCGTTGTACACGTGGTGCACAGGTCGCTCCCCGAGTTGCAAGGTGCAAGTGTCAACTTTCCCGGATCATAGCTGTGTTCATGTGCGCATGCATGAGCAGATGCACGTGCACGCGGGGTGGTCCTTCGGTTACTCCTTCACACGTGCACGTGCGCTCTCCTGGAACAGACGCACAGAACGGCTTTCTGGCTCCAGTGTCCAGGTAAAGATCGAGGGCCTCTCACCGGCCCCATGGGTCGCACGGGTCACACAGGTAACACGGAAGAGGCTTCCCCCGGGCCGTGGGGGAAGCCTCTGGCCGGTCGGAACGCGCGGCGCGTGACGGCCCGAGCGGCGTCAGTCACCCGGGCGCGCCGGTCAGCGCGGTGCCGAGCGGTACGGCAGCAGGCCCATCTCGCGGGCGTTCTTTATCGCCCGCGCCAGCAGGCGCTGCTGCTGGGCGGTGACGCGTGTCACCCGGCGGCTACGGATCTTGCCCCGGTCCGAGATGAACTTCCGCAGCAGGTCGGTGTCCTTGTAGTCGATGTACGTGATGCCCGCGTGGTCCAGCGGGTTGGGGCGGGCGGACGGCTTGCGGTCCGCGCGGCGGCCGGAGCCGGCGCCGCGCACGGAGGACGCGGGGCCTCGGGTGGACATGTCAGACCTCCAGGAGGGCGTCGAAGGCGGGCGGCAGTCGCTTCCAGGACTCGCGGCCCGCGCGGTACTCGGCGTCGGTGAGCAGGCAGGAGTCGAGGAGCAGCTCGATCCCGTCGCGGTCGAGGCCGGGCGAGGTGAAGACCAGGTGCTGGCAGCGGTCCCCGTGCTCGGCGTGCCAGTCCGTCGCCGCGGCGGCCCGCCGCAGCGGGGGCACGGTGTCCCAGTCGGCCTCCGGCAACGAGGCCAGCCAGGGGCCGAAGCTCTCCACGCACAGGGCGCCGCCCGCCGCGTCCCAGGCCAGCAGGGTGTCGGGCCGGTCGGCGAGCCAGAAGCGGCCCCGGCTGCGGGCGGCGGCGCAGCACAGATCTTCCAGGGCCCGGTAGAGCCGCTCGGGGTGGAAGGGGCGGTCGCGGTGCCACACGTACGTACCGACACCGCAGTCGTCCGCGTCCTGTGGCAGCAGGGCGCAGGCGGGGTGCTGCCGGGCGGCGGCCGACTCGACGTCGAAGCCCGCCAGCGCGGCGGCGGCCAGCCCGGCGCCGTCGGCGATCCGCACCTGCCGGGCGGTGGGGTGGAGCTGGGCCAGCAGCGCGCGGTCCTCCTCGTCCGCGAGCGGGTTGTCGGCGACGGCGAGCACCGACGCGTACTCCAGCTGCCTGGCCCAGGTGTCGGCGACGGTCCGCCGGTCCGAGCGCGCGGCGGCGAGGCCGGCGTCGGAGAGGTCGTCGCCGTTGCCGAGATAGGGCAGGAGCAGGGCGGGGTCCACGGCGGTCAGTACGGCGCTGACCACGAGGCGTTCGCCGTGCGCCGCCACGACCTCGGCCATGGCGCGCGGCTCGACGGAGTCCCAGAGCTCGACGACCGCGAGCCGGGTGAGGCCGTCGTCGGCGAGCCGGAGCAGTTCGGGGACGAGATCCTCGCGCAGGGCGCAGCAGGCGCAGTTGTTGACCAGCGGGGTCTCGCCCCGGGAGAGCGAGGAGGTGGCGTCACGGACGGTCCTCAGGACCGTGCCGCGCTCGGCGGTGGTGAGGTCGTGGTGGAGCGCGACGCTGCCGGGGACCGAGGCGAGAAGCCGCTGGACGGCTTCCTTGCGGGCGTCGGAGTGCAGGCCTCCGACGAGGGCGACGGGAAGACGGCGGCCGGGGCCGCCCGTACGGGGGCCCTCCGCCCCCGCGCTGTTCGCGGCGCCCATCAACGGGCCTCGGGCTTACGGCCGTAGCGGCGTTCGAAGCGCTCGACGCGTCCCGCCGTGTCCAGCACGCGGGCGGTCCCCGTGTAGAAGGGGTGGCTCGCCGAGGACGTCTCGACGTCCACGACGGGGTAGGTGTGGCCGTCCTCCCACTCGACGGTCCTGGTGCTGGTGAGGGTCGACCGGGTCAGGAAGGCGAAGTCGGCGGCCTTGTCGCGGAAGACGACGGGCCGGTAGTCGGGGTGGATTCCGGGCTTCATGGGGGTCCTTTCGTCGGGGTGCGGGTCGATTCCGGGGTGCGGGGTCGGTTCGGGCGTGCGAGTCGATTCGGGGCGCGGATCAGCGTTCTTCGCGGAAGTCGACGTGCCGGCGCACGACCGGGTCGTACTTGCGCAGGGTCATGCGGTCGGGGTTGTTGCGGCGGTTCTTGCGGGTCACGTACGTGAAGCCGGTCCCCGCCGTGGACCTGAGCTTGACGATCGGGCGTAGTTCGTTGCGGGCCATGGGGTTAGTATATGGAAATGGTTTCCATTACCAAAGAGAGGGGTGTGCGACGTTGTCCGCCCACTGCCAACTGACCGGTGCCAAGCCCGGATTCGGCAACCAGATCTCCCATTCGCACCGGCGCACCTCCCGCCGGTTCGACCCGAACATCCAGCGCAAGCGCTACTGGCTCGCGGGTGAGGGCCGGTACGTACGCCTCACACTCAGCGCGAAGGGCATCAAGACCGTCGACTCGATCGGTGTCGAGGCCGCCGTGGCCCGGATCCGCGCCCGTGGGGGGAAGGTCTGATGGCGAAGAAGAGCAAGATCGTGCGCAACGAGCGGCGCAAGGTGATCGTCGAGCGGTACGCGGTACGGCGCGCCGAGCTCAAGGAGATCCTGCGGCGGCCGGGCACCCCGGAGGCCGAACGGCTCGCGGCGCGCGAGGAGTTGCGGCGCCAGCCCCGGGACGCGAGTGCGACGCGGGTACGGAACCGGGACAGCGTGGACGGGCGGCCGCGCGGCCACCTCAGGAAGTTCGGCCTCTCCCGGGTGCGGCTGCGGGCGCAGGCGCATGCCGGATTCCTGCCGGGGGTGCGCAAGTCGTCCTGGTAGGCGGGAGGTGGGGGCGGGAGTGACGGTGGGGG
>NZ_WWJY01000055.1 GCF_009865405.1 Streptomyces sp. SID3212
TGGCCGTGCCTCGGGCGCGCGCCGCCCCGGCACGGTCGCCCGCCGGATCGTCGGCGTCGGCGTCGGTGGGAGCCGGGTGCAGCGTCCCCGTCGCCTCCGCCTTCAGGATCGCCTGTTCCGCCGCCACCACCAACGGGTCCGGTTCCGGGTGCGGGTTCCGGTCGGGGTCCGGGTCCGGTTCCGAACGGCCCGGCAGCGCGTTGGAGTTGGACTCCGCCACCGACCCCGGCAGCCGGAACGTCGGCGCCTTGTCCTCCGGCCCGCCCTTCGGCTTGTCCTTCGTCCGGGGCTCCCGCGGCTCCGCCGCCACCGCCGGGAGCAGGGACTGCGGCAGTACGACCACCGCCGCCACGCCCCCCTGCTCGTGCTCGCGTAGTTCGACCCGTACGCCATGACGCGCGGCCAGCAGCCCGGTCACGCGGAGGCCCAGTCCGTCGGCCACCTGCCCGGTGCCCGCCTCCGGCTCCGCCGTCGGCTCGGCGAGGAGCGCGTTCAGCTCCTCCAGCCGCGCCGCCGACAGGCCGACGCCCTGGTCCTCGACGGAGAGCATCACCTCGCCGTTCTCCAACAGCCAGCCGGACAGCTCCACTTCGGCGTCCGACGGCGAGAAAGACGCGGCGTTCTCCAGCAGTTCGGCCACCAGGTGGCTGAGGTCGTCCGCGACGAACCCGGCCACCTGGATGTGCTGCGGCAACTCCTGGATCGTGACCCGCTCGTACCGCTCGATCTCGCTGACCGCCGCGCGCAGGACGTCCACGAGCGGCACGGGCCCGGTGGGCGCGTGAGCGTGTTCGTACCCCGCGAGCAGCAGCAGGTTCTCGCTGTGCCGCCGCATGACCGTCGCCAGGTGGTCGACCTTGAAGAGCGTGGCGAGCCGGTCGGGCTCCTGCTCCCGCTCCTCCAGGCCCTCGATGACGGCGAGTTGGCGCTCGACCAGCCCGAGCGTGCGCAGCGACAGGTTGACGAAGGTGTGGTGCACGGTGTGGCGCAGCTGCTGGAGCTGGACGCCGATCTCGGCCGTGGCTTCCTGGAGTTCGGACCGCTGCGCCACGACCTTCTCGCGCGCGCCGATCAAGTCGTCCCGGTCGCTGCCCAGTTGGTCCGTACGGGTGGAGAGGTCGAGGAGCTTGCCGTGCAGCGTGTTGAGGGACCGTACGACCTGGGCGAACTCGTCGTTGCGGCCGGTGAACCTGATCGGTTCCTCGGTCTCGGGCGCGCCGGCGATCCGGGCCGCGCCGATCCGCAGGACGGCGAGCGGCCGGGTGAGCGTACGGGCGACGGCCGTGGACACGCCGACGGCGATCAGCAGACAGCCGCCGAGGAGCGCGACCCGCAGCTCCAGGTCGGTGACGCCGTCGTCGCGCAGCGTCTCCAGCCGGGCGACCTGGCTGGAGCTGAGGCCGGACTCGACGCCGCGCATCTGGTCGATCCGGGCGGAGAGCGCGGCACCGACCTTCTCCTGGTCGGCCTGGCGCTCGGACTCCGACAGCTCGGGCCGGTCGGTGAGCTGGGTGAGGAAACCGTCGGCGGCCTTGACGTCAGGACCCGTGACGGTGGCCGCGAAGGAGTCGCGGGCCTCGGCGCCCGCGGCCTGGTCGAAGTCGGCGAGGGCGCCCAGTTCCCGGACGCGGGACTGCTGGGCCGCCGCGCTGAGGGAGTCGCGGAGCGCGTCGTTCTTCTTGCTGTCGCCGCCGGCGGACGGTTCGAGGGCCAGGCCGGTGACCGGGTCGATCTGCGGCTCCGCGCTCTGCGCGCCGGGCACGGCGAGCGCGGCGAGGAGCAGTCCCCGGGTGGCGGAGGCCTGCTCGACGGCGCGGCCGAGGTCGG
>NZ_WWJY01000551.1 GCF_009865405.1 Streptomyces sp. SID3212
GGCGGCCGGGCCGCACCCCCGGACGCGCCCGCGCCCGCCCGGCAGTGGCCGCTGCTCAGCGTCCTCGGGACCGTCGGCCTCGGGCTCCTGATCGTCGGCACGCACCCCTTCGACGAGGCGTTCCGGATCGGCACGATCCTCATCGGTGTCGCGCTGATCGGCGGCGCCGCCCTGCGCCGCGTCCTGCCGTCCGTCGGCATGCTCGCCGTGCGCTCGCGCTTCACCGACATGGTCACGTACGGCCTGCTGGGTCTGGTCATCATCATGCTCGCGCTGATGACGCAGCCCAAGCCGTGGCTGGAGATCCCGTTCCTGGAGGACATCGTCCACTCGACCGTGCCCTAGGGCGACATGCCCTAAGGGCATGCGTTGATCTGCGAGTTGTACGAGAACGGCGCTCGTCCCCTCCCCCGAGGGAGGACGAGCGCCGTTCGGCCGGGTCCGGGGTGTTTCCCGTACGGACATCAGCGTCATGGACGCGCCGGAGGGGATCAAGGGTTGCCTGCCGCCTGTGGCAGGGAGGTGACGATTCCGCCACGGGGCGCTCGTCCGCTCCTCCATGTGGCGTCCGTCGGCGCGCGGGGCACCGCGTCAAGGTCGTGAGCCGTGCCACAAAGGGGGCGGCGATCCAGGGGCGCCGGGGTCCGATAGCCTGACCGCTGGATATCTCTTCACGTCAAGATTTGCATCGGGGTTGAGTCCGGAACCCCGACCGGCGCCGGGGAGATGTCCCGCATCAGGGGCAGGGACCCCCGCCACCCAGCTGTCTTACGGAGATCGCCATGACCCGCACTCCCGTGAATGTCACCGTCACCGGCGCGGCCGGCCAGATCGGCTACGCGCTGCTCTTCCGCATCGCCTCCGGCCATCTGCTCGGCGCGGATGTGCCGGTCAAACTGCGTCTCCTGGAGATCCCGCAGGGTCTCAAGGCCGCCGAGGGCACGGCGATGGAGCTCGACGACTCCGCGTTCCCGCTGCTGCGCGGCATCGAGATCACGGACGACCCGAACGTCGCCTTCGCCGGCGCCAACGTCGCGCTGCTGGTCGGCGCCCGCCCCCGTACGAAGGGCATGGAGCGCGGTGACCTGCTCTCCGCCAACGGCGGCATCTTCAAGCCGCAGGGCAAGGCCATCAACGACAACGCCGCGGACGACATCAAGGTCCTCGTCGTCGGCAACCCCGCCAACACGAACGCGCTGATCGCCCAGGCCGCCGCCCCGGACGTACCGGCCGAGCGCTTCACCGCGATGACGCGGCTGGACCACAACCGCGCGATCTCGCAGCTCGCCCGGAAGACGGGCGCGGCCGTCTCCGACATCCGCCGCCTGACCATCTGGGGCAACCACTCCGCCACGCAGTACCCGGACATCTTCCACGCGGAGATCGCCGGCAAGAACGCCGCGGAGACCGTCAACGACGAGGCGTGGCTGGCCGACACGTTCATCCCGACCGTCGCCAAGCGCGGCGCCGCGATCATCGAGGCGCGTGGCGCGTCCTCCGCCGCGTCCGCCGCCAACGCCGCCCTCGACCACGTGTACACGTGGGTCAACGGCACCGCCGAGGGCGACTGGACCTCCATGGGCATCCCGTCGGACGGCTCCTACGGCGTGCCGGAGGGCATCATCTCGTCCTTCCCCGTCACCACGAAGGACGGCACGTACGAGATCGTCCAGGGCCTGGACATCAACGACTTCTCGCGGGCGCGGATCGACGCGTCGGTGAAGGAGCTCCAGGAGGAGCGCGACGCGGTGCGTGAGCTCGGCCTGATCTGATCGTCACCACAGCCAGGCCCCGATCCGCCGACCCACCCGGTCGGCCGGGTCGGGGCCTTGCGCGTTCCCCGACGTGACACCGCGCACTTTCGGCCACCGGAACCGCATGCTTCCCGCCCCCTGGGGCAGGCGCCCCGATCGCCAGTTATCGCTGGTGGAGGACGTTCCGTACGGGAAGGCAAGACGCGACGTGTCGGCACAACAGACCATCCACGTGGGCGGAGAGTGGCGTGAAGCCGTCTCCGGTGCCACACGCGACATTCTCGACCCCGCCGACGCGACGGTTCTCGCCGTGGTGTCGGAGGGCGGGACCGAGGACGCGGACGCGGCCGTCGCCGCGGCGCGTACGGCGTTCGACGAGGGCTCCTGGCCCCGGACCCCGGTCGCCGAGCGGGCCGCGCTGCTGCGCCGTACCGCCGATCTGCTGATCCGTAACCGCGAGAGCGTCGCGCTGCTGGAGAGCCGGGACTCCGGGAAGACCCTGGAGGAGGCCCGCGTCGACGTCGACCGCGTCGCCGAGACCTTCCGCTACTTCGCCGACCTGGTGAGGAACGAGAGCGGCGGCCGGGTCGTCGACGCGGGCTCGGACACCGTCCACAGCGTGGTCGTCCACGAACCCGTCGGCGTTTGCGCGCTGATCACCCCCTGGAACTCCCCGCTCCTCCAGGCCGGCCGGAAGATCGCCCCCGCCCTCGCCGCGGGCAACACCTTCGTCGTCAAGCCCGGCGAACTCACCCCGCTCACGACGGTCGACCTCATCGACCTGCTCGCCGAGGCCGGCCTGCCCGCCGGGGTCGCCAATCTGGTGACCGGCGCGGGCGCCGCCGTCGGCGCCCGGCTCGCCCAACACCCCGACGTGGACCTGGTGTCCTTCACCGGCGGCCTGAGCAGCGGTACGGAGGTGATGCGGGCGGCGGCCCTCGGCGTGAAGAAAGTCGTCCTGGAGTTGGGCGGCAAGAACCCGGACATCGTCTTCGCCGACGCCTGCGCCACCGAGGAGGGCTTCGACACCGCCGTCGACCAGGCGCTGAACGCCGCCTTCATCCACAGTGGGCAGGTCCGCTCGGCCGGCTCCCGGCTGATCGTCGAGGAGTCGATACGCGAGCGCTTCGTCGGCGAACTGGCCCGGCGCGCCGAGCGCGTACGGCTCGGTCGCGGCACGGAGCAGAACGTGGAGTGCGGACCGCTCGTCTCCGCCGGGCAGTTGGCGAGAACGGAGGAGTACGTCGCCTCCGCGCTCGCGGAAGGCGCGGTCCTGCGCTCCGGCGGCCAGCGCCCCGAACCCTCCGCCGTCCGGCCCGCCGAGGGCTACTTCTACGAGCCGACCGTCCTCGACCAGTGCCACCGCGGGATGCGGGTCGTACGGGAGGAGGTCGTCGGGCCCGTGCTGACCGTCGAGACCTTCCGTACGGAGGACGAGGCCGTGGCCCTCGCCAACGACACCGGGTACGGCCTGGCCGGCGGTGTCTGGAGCGCCGACCCGGGGCGGGCGCGGCGGGTCGCCGGGCGGCTGCGGCACGGGACCGTATGGATCAACGACTTCCACCCCTGCCTCCCGCAGGCGGAGTGGGGCGGCTTCGGCAGGTCCGGGATCGGGCGCGAGCTGGGGCCGGCCGGGCTCGACGAGTACCGCGAGGCCAAGCACATCTACCAGAACCTCGCGCCACGCCCCGTGCGCTGGTTCGCGGGCTGACGGGTGCCCCGGTCCGTACCGTCATCTCCCGTTTTCGTGCCCACGTACGTCGTGAAGCGGCCTCCGGACGTCGTCCGCGACGTGACGGAGTAGCGGACCGGTAACAGCCCTGCCGCAGGCGGGTCCTGACGGCCGGGCGGTGACTTCGGGCGTGGCACGGTGGAGGACATGACCAACCTTGCCAAGGGTGCCAACGTCCCGCTGTCCACAACGGAGTTGCGCGCCACCCTCACCTGGCGACCCGGTCCCGGCGTACCGGACGTGGACGCGTCCGCACTCGTGCTGGACGGACGGCGGCGGGTGCGGGGCGACGACGACCTCGTCTTCTACAACCAGCCGGTTCATCCGTCGGGGGCGGTGGTCCGGGGGCCGGGGCGGCCGGGTGAGGAGTGCCTCCGTCTCGATCTGGGGCGGGTCCCGGCCGAGGTGGCGTCGGTGGTGCTGGCGGCCTCGGCGGACGGGGGGCCGTTCGGCCGGGTTCCGGGCCTGCGCCTCCAGGTGACGGACGCCGGTACGGGCGCGATGGTGGTCGCGTTCGACATCGGCGACGCGACGACGGAGACGGCGTTCGTCTTCGGCGAGGTGTACCGGCGGGCGGGGGGCTGGCGGTTCCGGGCGGTGGGGGAGGGGTACGCGTCGGGACTGGCCGGTCTGGCCACGGACTTCGGCGTGGCGGTCTCGGACGACCCGCCGCCCCCGGGGCCCGGGGCGCCGAGCCGGCCGGCTGCCTCTCGGCCGGAGTCCTCTCCACCGGCGCCCTCCTCGCCGGCCCGGCTCAAGGAGCAGCGGCTGACCTCAATGGAGAAACGGCTGGCCGAAGAAGGCCACGAGGAGCTGCTCTCGTACACCAGGAAGGCGGCCGTGAGCCTGGATAAGCACGGTCTGGCCGGGCACACCGCGCGGGTCGTGCTCTGTCTCGACAGGTCGGCGTCGATGTCCGGCGTCTACGCGTCGGGCCGGGTCCAGGCCCTCGCCGAACGGGTCCTGGCGCTGGCCCTGCGCCTCGACGACAACGGTGAGGTCGACGTCTTCCCCTTCGCCACCGTCGCGGAGGCGGCGGGCTCCATGGGGCCGGCCGACTACCGGGGCCGGACCGCTGTGCTGCACCAGGAGGCCGACGCCGACGGCTCGGCCGACTACGGCGCGGTGATCCGCCTGGTGCGCGGTCGCTACTCAGGGTCGGTGGACTTACGGTCGGTCCCGCCGCTCGCGGACGCGAAGGCGGGCGCCGGCGCGGGTGCGGTCGAGCCGCCTGTGTTTGTCATGTTGGTCACCGACGGCGCGACCAGTGAACCGGAGGTGGCGCTGGAGCAGCTGCGGTCGTCCGGCTACGAGCCGTTGTTCTGGCAGTTCATGGCGATCGGGGAGCCGGACGAGTTCGCGTTCCTGGCGGAGCTGAGCGCGCGGCCGGGGCCGTACCCCGACAACATCGGGTTCTTCTCCGTCCGCGACCCCGGCGAATTGACGGACGAGCAGCTCTACGACCTCCTGCTGGCGCGCTATCCGCACTGGCTGGCGGCGGCGCGCGGCCGGGGGCTCACACCGTGACCCGCCGGGGTGTGGTGACGGCCCAGAGCAGCAGGCCGAGCGCGCTGAACGCCGCGCCCAGGACGCAGACCGCGCCCCACCCGGCCAGGGCGTACACGGCCGTCGAGGCGAGACCGCCGACCGCGCTGCCGATCGAGTAGAAGATCATGTATCCGGCCATCAGCCGGCTGCCCGCGTCGGGGCGCAGGGCGAAGATCATGCTCTGGTTGGTGACGTGCACCGCCTGCACGGCGAGGTCGAGGAGCACCGCCCCGATCGCCAGCGCCCACAAGGACTGCCGGGTGAGGGCGAGCGGCAGCCAGGACGCCACGAGCAGGACGAACGCGATCCCGGTCGTGTGGGCGCCGAGGCCCCGGTCGTGCAGCCGCCCGGCC
>NZ_WWJY01000552.1 GCF_009865405.1 Streptomyces sp. SID3212
GGCGGCCCGGGTCCCGCGTGGGGCCGCCCGCCCGCGGCCAAGCCCGGCGTGATCCCGCTGCGCCCGCTCGGGGTCGGCGAGATCCTCGACGGCGCGGTGTCCACCCTGCGCGCCCACTGGCGCACGGTGCTCGGCTTCACCCTCGCCGTCGCCGTCGTCACCCAGATCTGCGACATACTCGTCGTCCGCTACCTGGTCCCCGAACCTCAGCAGGTCGACCCGGAGGCGACCCCCTCCGAGGCACTCCGCCAGGCCGGCGACTCCGTCCGGGACAGTCTGTTCTCGCTGGCTCCCACGATGGTCATCACCCTGCTCGGCACCCTCTTCACCACCGCCGTCCTGACGATGGTCGTCAGCCGCTCCATCCTCGGACGCCCCGTCACTCTTTCCGAAGCGTGGCAGGAGGCCCGCCCCCGGCTCCTGCAACTGCTCGGACTGACGGTGCTGTTGCCCCTGGCCGCCGTCGTGATCATGGGCATCGGCGTGACCCCCGGCATCCTGGTGGGCTCCACCGCTGGCGTCCTCCTCGCCGTCCTGGGCGGACTGGCCGCGCTGGTCGTCATCTCGTGGCTGATGGTCCGCTTCGCCCTCGCCTCCCCGGCCCTGATGCTCGAACGCCAGGGCATCGCCGCGTCGTTGCGCCGCTCCGCCAAGCTCGTCAAGGGCTCCTGGTGGCGGATCTTCGGCATCCAGTCGCTGACCCTGCTGCTGACCTTCCTCGTCGCGATGATCGTCTCCATCCCGTTCGCGATCATCGCCCTGGCCGCGGACGGTGCCGGCATAGACGGCCTCGTCTCCGGCTCCACCCCCGAGTACGGCTGGACCTACCTGGTCATCACCGGCGTCGGCGCGGTCATCTCCTCCTCGATCACCTACCCGATCTCCGCCGGGGTGACCGTGCTCCTCTACGTCGACCAGCGCATCCGCCGCGAAGCCCTCGACCTCGAACTGGCCCGCGCCGTCGGCCTGACGGGCAACGGCACCGCCGCACCGGGTACCGAGACCCCCGGGAGCTGACGGGGTGTCCATCACGGGGGGCCCGGCCACAGCACGCTCGGTACTCGGCACGGCGGCGGACGGTCCGGTGGACCCGTCCCGCCTGCCCGCCCGCGAGGCCGCGGAGCGGGAACTGTCCAAACCGATGTACCACGAGAACGACCCGAACCTCCTCCAGCGCGCGATGAACCGCTTCTGGGAGTGGGTCGGCGACCTCCTCTCCTCCGTCTCCGGCGCGGCCCCCGGCGGCGCACTCGGCCTCGTCGTCATCCTGCTGGGCGTCACCGCACTCGTGGCCGCGCTCTGGTGGCGGCTGGGCACCCCCCACCGCACCCCCGCCAGGCCCGGCTCGCTCTTCGACGACCGGCCCCGCAGCGCCGCGGAGCACCGCGCCGCCGCCGACACACACGCCGCCGCGGGACGCTGGAACCAAGCCGTCCAGGAACGGATGCGCGCCATCGTCCGCTCCCTGGAGGAACGGACCCTGCTCGACCCCCGCCCGGGCCGCACCGCCGACGAGGCCGCCACCGAGGCGGGACGCCCCCTCCCCGCCCACGCGGACCGACTGCGCTCCGCCGCCCGGGAGTTCGACGACGTCACATACGGCGGCCGTACCACGGACCAGCAGGCATACCTGCGCATGCGGGAACTCGACCTCGATCTGGAACAGACCAAGCCGCAGCTGAGCAACGCCGCCGGGGGAACGGCCACATGACCCTCACCACCAGCCCCACCTCCCTGTCCCTCACCCCCCGTCAGATCTGGACCCGCGGCCGAGGCCTCCTCCTCGCCCTGGTCATCCTCCTGACGACGGGAACGGTCATGGCCGTCCTCCGCTCCGGCGACGAGCACGGCCGCCTCGACCCGCGCTCCGCCGACGCCCTCGGCAGCCGGGCCGTGGCCGAACTCCTCAAGAACGGCGGAGTCTCCACCGACGTCGTCACCACCCTCGACGAAGCCACCGCCGCCGCCCGCCCCGACACCACACTCCTGGTCGCCGCCCCCGAACTGCTGACCCCCTATCAGCAGGAGACCCTGAACGCCGCGACGACGTCCTCCGGCGGCCGCACCGTCCTGCTCGGCGCCGGCCCCTACTCCGTCGACGCCCTCGCCCCCGGCGTCCGCACCCACACCCCCGCCGAGGTCACCTCCCGCGCCCCCGACTGCTCCCTGCCCGCCGCCCGCCGCGCCGGCACGGTCGACCTCGGCGGCGAGCGCTACAGCACCGACTCGCCCGGCGCCGAGGCCTGTTACCCGGTCGACGGAGCACCGACCCTGCTCGTCCTCGCCGACCGGAACGACGGCGACACCGTCCTGCTCGGCTCTCCCGACCTCCTCTACAACGAGCGCCTCGACCAGCAGGGCAACGCGTCGCTGGCCCTTCAACTCCTCGGCTCCCGGCCTCATCTCGTCTGGTACCTCCCTTCGCTCAGCGATCCCACTTCTTCCGAGGACTCCGGCACCGACCGCGCGGCCGGCGGCGAGAGCGGCTTCCTCGACCTGATCCCCTCCGGCTGGCTCTGGGGCGCCTTCCAGCTCTTCCTCGCCGCACTGCTCGCCGCCGTATGGCGCGGTCGCAGGCTCGGCCCACTCGTCGCCGAACGGCTCCCCGTCGCCATCCGTGCCTCGGAGTCCGCCGAGGGCCGCGCCCGCCTCTACCGCAAGGCGAACGCCCGGGACCACGCGGCCTCGGTCCTGCGCGCCGCGTCCCGCGACCGCCTCGCCCCCCTCCTCGGCGTACCCCCCGGCAGGGCCCACCTTCCCGAGGCCCTGCTTCCCGCGGTCTCCGTCCGACTCCCGAACACCGCACTGGACCCGCACTCGTTGCTCTTCGGGCCGGCCCCGGCCGACGACAGCGCCCTCATCCGCCTGGCGGACCAACTCGACGCCCTCGAAAGAGAGGTACGTACCTCATGAGTGCCCCGACCGCAGAGACCGCAGAAGAGACCGCGGAGCCCACCGCGAACGCGGCGAAGGCCCGCGCCTCCCTGGAGGCCCTGCGCACCGAGATCGCGAAGGCGGTGGTCGGCCAGGACCCCGCCATCACCGGACTGGTCGTCGCACTCCTGTGCCGCGGCCACGTACTCCTCGAAGGAGTCCCCGGTGTCGCGAAAACCCTTCTCGTACGGGCACTCGCGGCCTCTCTGGAACTCGACACCAAGCGCGTCCAGTTCACCCCCGACCTGATGCCGAGCGATGTCACCGGCTCGCTCGTCTACGACGCCCGGACCTCCGAGTTCTCCTTCCAGCCGGGACCCGTCTTCACCCACCTGCTGATCGCGGACGAGATCAACCGCACCCCGCCCAAGACCCAGTCGTCGCTCCTGGAGGCGATGGAGGAGCGTCAGGTCACCGTCGACGGCACGGCGCGCATGCTGCCCGAACCGTTCCTCGTCGCCGCGACACAGAACCCGGTCGAGTACGAGGGCACGTACCCCCTTCCCGAAGCCCAGCTCGACCGCTTCCTCCTGAAGCTGACCGTGCCGCTGCCCTCCCGCGACGACGAGATCAGCGTCCTGACCCGCCATGCCGAAGGCTTCGACCCGCGCGATCTCCGGGCCGCCGGGGTGCGGCCCGTCGCCGGGCCGGCCGACCTGGAAGCGGCGCGCGCCGCCGTCGCCAGGACGTCCGTCTCACCCGAGATCGCGGGCTATGTCGTCGATATCTGCCGTGCCACGCGTGATTCCCCCTCGCTCACCCTCGGCGCCTCCCCGCGAGGCGCCACCGCTCTGCTGTCCACCGCCCGGGCCTGGGCCTGGCTCACCGGCCGTGACTACGTCATACCGGACGACGTGAAGGCTCTCGCCCTGCCCACGCTCCGTCATCGCGTCCACCTGCGGCCCGAGGCGGAAATGGAAGGCGTCACCGCCGATTCCGTCATCACCGCGATCCTCGCCCATGTCCCCGTCCCCCGATGAGGCGATGACCCGTGGCCCTCACCGGACGAACAGCGCTCCTCGCCGCCCTGGGCACGCTGCCCGTCGGGATCCTCGCCCCCAGCTGGGCGGGGATCCTCGCCGTCAACGCGCCTCTCTCACTCGCAATTCTGTGCGACTACGCCCTCGCGGCGCCAGTGAGATCGCTCCAATTCACCCGAAGTGGTGACACTTCAGTTCGACTCGGCGAGAGCGCGGAGGTCCAGCTGACCGTCACCAACCGCTCGACCCGGCGCCTGCGCGCCCACCTCCGTGACGCCTGGCCGCCCAGCAGCTGGCCGACCGGCGACGAACAGGCCGCGTCCCGCCACGAGTTGACGGTCCCCGCCGGCGAACGCCGCCGCCTCACCACCTTCCTCCGCCCCACCCGCCGCGGCGACCGGCACGCCGAGCGCGTCACCGTACGCTCGCTCGGTCCGATGGGCCTGGCGGCCCGCCAGAGCAACCACGACGTCCCCTGGACGCTCCGCGTCCTGCCGCCCTTCACGAGCCGCAAGCACCTGCCGTCCCGGCTGGCACGCCTGCGCGAACTCGACGGCAGGACCAGCGTCCTGATCCGCGGCCAGGGCACCGAGTTCGACAGCCTCCGCGACTACGTGCCGGGAGACGACACCCGCTCCATCGACTGGCGGGCGACCGCACGCCAGTCAGCGGTCGCGGTACGCACCTGGCGCCCCGAGCGCGACCGGCACATCCTCATCGTCCTCGACACCGGCCGCACCTCGGCCGGCCGGGTGGGCGACGTCCCCCGCCTGGACGCCGCCATGGACGCGACCCTGCTCCTGGGCGCGCTGGCAGCCCGCGCCGGGGACCGGGTGGACCTCCTGGCGTACGACCGCCGCATCCGCGCCCAGGTCCAGGGCAGGGCCGCGGGTGACCTCCTGCCCTCCCTCGTGAACGCTCTCGCCCCGCTCGAACCGGAACTGCTGGAGACGGATGCCCGCGGCCTCAGTTCGGCGATCTTGAAGAGCGCCCCGCGCCGCTCCCTGGTCGTGCTGCTGACGAGTCTCGACGCGACCCCGATCGAAGAGGGCCTGCTTCCCGTCCTCCCGCAACTGACCCAACGGCACACCGTGCTGGTGGCCTCGGTCTCCGACCCGCACATCGAGACAATGAGCACCGGGAGGGGCACAGTGGACGCGGTGTACGAAGCTGCCGCCGGCGCCCAGTCGAAGGGCCAGCGCCATCGCACGGCGGAACAGCTCCAGCGCCACGGGGTCACGGTCGTGGACGCGACGCCCGACAAACTCGCCCCCGCGCTGGCGGATGCCTACCTCGCGCTCAAGGCCGCAGGCCGCCTCTAAGGCGTCTCCATTCCCTGGAACGCAAGAAAGGCCCCGACGATGCCGTCGGGGCCTTTCTCTTTCCTTCGAGCCGCTGACGTGGATGGGCCCGGAACGCAGGAATGCCCTGTACCAGAAGGTACAGGGCATTCCCATAATCAAAGATTGTTCGGCGGCGTCCTACTCTCCCACAGGGTCCCCCCTGCAGTACCATCGGCGCTACGAGGCTTAGCTTCCGGGTTCGGAATGTAACCGGGCGTTTCCCTCACGCAATGACCACCGAAACACTATGAAGATATCCGAAAAGCTGGATGACAACACGGCTCTTCGTTACTTCAGAACTAACACAGTGGACGCGAGCAACTGAGGACAAGCCCTCGGCCTATTAGTACCAGTCAGCTTCAACCGTTACCGGTCTTCCACATCTGGCCTATCAACCCAGTCGTCTACTGGGAGCCTTAACCCCTCA
>NZ_WWJY01000553.1 GCF_009865405.1 Streptomyces sp. SID3212
GTCCGCGGCCACGACCGCCTCCGCGTCCGCCGACGCCGGATCGGGCGCGCCCGCCGCCAAGGCCGCGGCGGCCGTGCCCGTCGGGCTCAACGCCCCTTACCTGTACCTCGGTTGGGGCAGTCCCCAGAGCGCCACGTCGGTCATGAGCGCGACCGGCGTCAAGCAGTTCACGATGGCGTTCATCCTCTCCGACGGCGGCTGCAATCCGAAGTGGGACGGGAGCCGTGCGCTGACGGGCGGCAACGACCAGGCCACGATCAACGCTGTACGGGCCGCCGGAGGTGATGTGACGGTCTCCATCGGCGGCTGGTCCGGCAACAAGCTGGGCGAGAAGTGCTCGTCCGCCACCGCCCTCGCCGGGGCGTACCAGAAGACCATCGACGCCCTGAAGCTCAAGTCGATCGACATCGACATCGAGGACACCGAGTTCACCAACGCCACGGTCCGGGAGCGGGTGGTGGACGCCCTGAAGATCATCAAGACCGACAACCCCGGGGTGGCGGTGTACGTCACCTTCGGGACCACCCGGACGGGCCCGGACGCGACCGGGCTCGACCTCATCAAGCGCGGGGCGAACAACAAGCTGGACATCGAGGGCTGGGCGGTCATGCCGTTCGACTTCGACGAGGGCACCATCGACATGGTGGCCGCCACCAAGGGCGCGGTGGACGGCCTCAAGAACGCCGTGGCCTCGGCGTACGGCCTCTCCTCCGACGCCGCGTACCGCAAGGTCGGCTTCTCCTCGATGAACGGCAAGTCGGACGTGCCGGGCGAGACGGTGTCCGTGGCCGGCTTCAAGTCGATGGTGAGCTACGCGGCCGGCAAGCACTTGTCGCGGGTGAGCTTCTGGGCCGTCAACCGGGACCGCGCCTGCGGTGGCTCCACCACGGACGCCGGGTCGGATTGCAGCGGTGTCAGCCAGAGCGCGCTGGACTTCACCAAGGCGCTCGCCGCGTACACCGGCTAGTACCCGGCGAGTCACACCGCACCCCGGCAGCGGCGTGGTACGGGCCCCCGCCCGTACCGCGCCACTGCCGTCGGCCTCCCGGCGGGGAAGTCGCTCCGCCGGTGAGTGGGAAGGGCTCTCCGCGAGCAGACTGTAGGTGTCGGCGGAAAGCCGCAACCGGCTGTACGGCCAGGTCACAGGGTGTGCGGAAGGCGCGCGACCCCACCGGTGCCCGGTTCAGGAGGCGGTATGCACCCGGATGAGGAATCCCCCTCGGTGTCAGGGATCCCCCTCGACGCCATGGCGGCGGCGGTCGTGGACCGGAGGGGCACCGTGATCCGCTGGTCGTCCGCGGCGGAGTCCCTGCTCGGACGCCCCGCGGAGGACGTCTGCGGCCGGTCCGTCCGGAGACTGCTCGTCCGGCCGCTGTCGCCGGTGTACGGGGGCGGGCGCTACGGCCCCGGCAGCGGCGTGGCCGGGCTGCGCCACTCCTCGGGGAGGACCGTCGAGGTCGCCTACCGCGCGGTCCCGCTGGGGGGCGCGGAAGAATACCTGCTCACTGCCGTTCCCGCGGCCGACGCGGCGGAGTCCGAGCAGGCGCTGGCCCTCCTGCGCGCCCTGTTCTCCCAGACCCGCCTGGGCGTCGGCATCCACGACACGGACCTGAACGTCGTACGGACCAACATCACCCCCGAGATGTTCGACGGCCCGCCCCTGCCGGTCGGCAGCCGGCTGGGGCACGTGATGGACGCCGAGGACGCGGAGGCCGTGGAGAGCGTGCTGCGCGAGGTGCTGGAGACCGGTGTGCCGGCCGTGCGCAGCACCCACCTGATCCGGGCCCCGCACCCCTCGGGCAGGCAGTGGGTCATGTCCCTCACGGCGCTCCGGCTCCTGGACCGGTCCGGGCGCCCGGGCGGGGTCGCCGTGGCGGTGAACGACACCACCGCCGAGGAGACGCTCCGCCGGCAGATCGACCTCCTCCACACGTCGGCCGCGCGGATCGGTTCCTCGCTCGACGTCGTGGAGACCGCGCAGGACCTGGCCGACGTGGTCGTTCCGGAACTGGGCGATCTGGTGTCCGTGGACCTCTCCGAGTCCGTGCTCTCCGGGGAGGAACCGCCGCTCGTGCTCGGCGGCGGGCGCCAGCACCTGGCGCGGGTGGCGGTCGCGACGGCCGGGGGCGGGTGGCAGGCCGGTCTGCTGGGGCCGGGAGAGTCGTACCCGCCGCTGCCGGACAGCGACGAACTGCGCGGGGTCCAGGAGGGGGCCACCATGCTGGCGTCCCGCGACGCGGTGATCGGCGCGCTGGGCGGCGACGACCACCTGGCCGGGCTGCTCGTCCCCGACCGGGCGCACTCCGTCCTGGTGGCGGTGCTGCGGGCCCGGGGGCGCAGCCTCGGGACGGTCTCGGTGTGGCGTACGGAACGGCGTCCCGAGGCGTTCGAGGAGTCCGACCGGCTCCTCCTGGCGGAGATCGCCTCGCGGGCCGCCCTGGGCGTCGACAACGCCCGCCGCTACACCCATGAGCACCGCGCGGCGGTCGCGCTCCAGGAGCAGCTGCTCCCGCAGGCCATGACCGATCTGCCAGCTGTGGAGACGGCGGGCACCTACCGCCCGGCGGAGGGGGAGATGAGCATCAGCGGCGACTGGTTCGACGTCATCCCGCTGCCTTCGTCGCGGGTGGCGCTGGTCATCGGTGACGTCA
Organism: Streptomyces sp. SID3212; assembly: GCF_009865405.1. Lineage (GTDB taxonomy): Bacteria > Actinomycetota > Actinomycetes > Streptomycetales > Streptomycetaceae > Streptomyces. The sequence continues at coordinate 2,652 of NZ_WWJY01000553.1, forward strand.
TCGGCCACGGCCTCCCCGCGACGGCGACGATGGGCCGGCTCCGTACCGCGATCCAGGCGTTCGGCGGGATGGAGCTGCCTCCCGAGGAGGTCCTCACCCAGGTGGACGACCTCGTCCAGCGGCTGGCCGCCGAGGCGCCCGCGGGGCGGCGGGACGTGGTTGGTGCCACCTGCCTGTACGCCCTCTACGACCCGGTGTCGGGCCTGTGCACCTTCGCCAGCGCCGGCCAGCCCCCGCCCGTCCTGGTCCGGCCGGGCGGCGGGGCGGAGTTCCTGGACGTGCCGCCCGGTCCCCCGCTGGGTGTGGGCGGGGTGCCCTTCGAGTCCGTCACCGTGCGACTGGAGCCGGACACCGTCCTGGCCCTCTACACCGACGGCCTGTTCGGTCTGGAGGAGTTCGACGTGGAGCGCGCCCTGGCGCGGATCAGACACCGCCTGGACACGACGTGCCGGCCGGGGTCCGCGCTCGAAGCGGTCGGCCGGTCGCTGCTGGCCGACTTCGGCGACGAGCCTCCCCACGACGATCTCGCCGTGCTTCTCGCCCGGACCAGGACGCTGTCCGCCCGCTCCGTCGCCAGCTGGGAGTTCCCGGCCGGACCCGCGTCCGTCGCCGTCGCGCGGGCGGCGGCGCTGCGGCAGCTGACCGCGTGGGGACTGGACGACCTCTCGCTCACGACCGAGCTGGTCGTCAGCGAGCTGGTGACCAACGCCGTCCGGCACGCGGGCGGCCCGGTGGGCCTGCGGCTCATCCGGGAGAACGTCCTGATCTGCGAGGTGACCGACCCCAGCAACACCCAGCCGCGGCTCCTGCGCGCCACCGACCTGGACGAAGGGGGCCGGGGGCTGTTCATCGTCGCGAACTGCACCACACGGTGGGGCAGTCGGTACGGCAGGAGCGGGAAGACGATCTGGACCGAGCAGCCCTTCTTCTCCCGCTCCGGGAACGACGATCCGGCCCTGGTCCCGCTCGCGGGGTGAGAGCGCGTCACATCCACCCCCGGCGCGCCGCCTGCCAGGCCAGTTGCATCCGGGTCGTCGCCCCCGCGAGGGCCATCATCGACTGGATCCGGCGCTGTACGGTACGCCTGCTCAGGCCCAGCTGGCTGGCTATCGCCTTGTCGGCGACCCCCGCGACGAGCAGGGACAGCAACTGGCGGTCCGTCGGCGGCAGTACGCCCCCGCCGGCCGCCGCGTCCGTACCGCTGACCGTGCCCGACTCGCTGACGTGCAGCGGTACGGCGTCCTCCCAGTAGCGCTCGAACAGGGCGACCAGCGCGTCGAGGAGGCTGCTGCCCCGTACCAGGGCCGTGGTCGGTTCCTCGGAGCTTCCGCCGGGGCCGCCGGGGACGAGCGGGAAGATCGCGATGGCCCGGTCGGCGACCGCCAGGCGCAGCGGGAGGTGCGGCACGGCCCGGGCCATCTCCCCCGCCCGTACCCCCTCGACCACGTTGTCGACGGCGCCCGAGTCGTCGAAGAACGCCTGCTCGTACACGACGCGGTAGCGCACCCCGCGCGCGAGCGCGTCGAACTCGGCGCTGTTGCTGCCCGACGGCATGGCCACGTGCCCCGCCCGGCAGAACCACAGCATCTCGTGCCGGGTGCTGTCCTGGATCTGCCGCAGGTGCTGGCGCAGCGCCTCCGCGCCGGTGATCACTTCGATGAGTTGGTCGGGGTCGCTGCGGCGCCGGGTGCTGCGGTACGTCTCCAGGAGGTCGGTGACGGCCGCGCGGGCCTGCTCCAGGGAGTCCGACTGCCGCTGGAGATGCGGGAGCAGGGCCACATCGGGAGGAGTGGCGGCGAAGCTGCGCGGCGCGCGGTCGTGCGCGGCCCGGTCCGTTCCGCTGGCGAGCCCCTTGGCGGCGAGTGCCGTCAGCACCCGCTCCGCCTCTCCCGGGGTCAGTCCCGCGGGTCCCGCCAGCTCGTCCGCCGACGCGGCGGACCTCGTGACGAGCAGCCGGTAGACGGTTTCCTCACCGGTGGTGAGACCCGCTGCCTCCAGCATCATGTTCCTCCCGAAGAACGGGGCCGACTCTGGGCAAGCGCACTCTACGCCCAGGTCACGGCCGGTTCCCCGGCGGGAAAACGCGGCGGGTACGGAGGCGTCGACCACCTCCGTACCCGCCGTGGACCCGGTCCGCCGCTACTTCTCCAGCAGATACGCCCGGTGCACGGTCTGGGTGACCGTGTCGCCCGCGCGGTCGGCGGCCGTCACCCGCAGGGTCACGAACGTGTCCGCCCGCATCCGGTCGGGCCGTTCGACGGTGGCCGTGAAGCGGTTGCCACCCCGGTCCTTGACCCGGGAGGCCTTCGTCCAGGTCCGGCCGTCGTCGTAGGAGACGTCGACCTTCGCCGACACCCCGCGCGGCGACGGCAGGCCGTCCTGGGCGCGGACCGTCAGGCCGATGTCGTGCGTACGTCCCGCGCCGACCGCGTTGTGCGCGTCGACGGGCACGTCGTAGTCGAGCTGGAGGAGCGGGAGCGCGGTCCTGGCGGTGGTGGTGTCCGAGCGGAACTCCCAGGACGTGCGGGTGCTCGTGCCGAAGGCCCACTCGCCGGAGACCCGGGAGGTCGTCAGGTCGAGCCGGTAGCCGGCCTTCCCCGGCGCCACCTGGATGTCGCCCCAGGCGTCGGCGCGTTCGGCGACCTTCTTGCCGTCGCGGTAGAGGACCGCGGCGGCCGAGTCCCCCTGCGGGGCGGGTGTCCGCGTACCGATACCACCGTCCTCCCCGCCCGCGGACAGGCGGGACCAGTGGCCCGCGGAGTCGGTGAACTCCGGTACGCGCAGGGCGAGTACGTCACCGGTGCGGACGGACGGCGTGTCCGTCCCGCGCGGGATCGAGGGCCGTACGACGGGGCCGAACCACGCCTCGTCCAGACGCTGCCCGGAGGCGTACGTACGGGCCGTGTCCCGCATGCCGACGTTCAGGGGGATGTCGACGTCGACGACGGGCCCGTGGTCCACGACGTGCTGCCACGACGTCGTTCCGGAACTGACGTACTCGGTGCGCTCGGTGCCGGTGGGCACGTCGCGGGTGTACTGGTTCCAGGAGGTGTCCTGGTAGGGGCGCCGGCCGAAGCGCTGCTCGCCCGCCCACGCCTGGCCTCCGTTGTCGGCGTACGTGGTGTGTATCCGCGCGCTGTTGCGGTCCGAGACGGTGTGGACGACCTGGGCCGGGACCTGCTGCTCCGACACCTGCATGACGTCGTAGAGGTACGGGCTCTTCGCCGTGCCGGAGAACTCGACCGCCACGGTGTGCCGCTTCAACCGCTCCAACAGGGCGGCTCCCTGGGCCGCGTCGACCCGCAGCGTGGGAATGGCCGTGCGGTCACCGTTGGGGGTCCAGCGGGTCCAGGCGTACATGTCGGAGGGGAAGACGAGCAGGAGTCCGGCGGCTCCGGCCTTCGCGGCCCGGGCGGGCAGGTCCAGTTCACCCGACGCGTCGTCCCGTACGACCGCGAGTTTCCCCCGTGCCTTGCGGAAGTCGGGCGCGGCGGTGCTGCCCGCGTCCACCGCCGTGAGCCTGGCGCCCTTGGGGTCGAACAGCGCCGACACGTGGGTGTAGTAGGGGTCGAGGCCGAGCGGGGTGCCCGGGACCTTCGCCGTGAGGAGCGGCGCCACGAGCTGCCAGCGTGAGGCGAACTCGAAGGCGCCGTCGGTGACCCGGGCGGTGGGGCTGACGTAGAGGCGCTTGGCGATGTCGAAGTACATCATTCCCTGGATCAGCCCGTGGCCGTCGATCTGACGGTACGTCTGGAAGCTGATGACACCGCGCTGTTCGGCGGGCCGTGGGGTGCGGATCTCCACCTGGGTGGTCCTGCGGGCGTCCAGGGTGACGGTCGTGTCCTTGGTGACCTTCACCTCGGGCAGGACGAGTTGGCGCAGCTCCTCGCCGTCGGCGGCGCCGTTCACCGAGGCCGAGCTGATCTGGTACGTGCCCTCCTCGACCTGGGCGACGGCGGGTTCGTAGCTGTCGTAGCCGACAAACCCGTCGGGGCCCCAGATGGCCGGCGCGCCGGGGACGCGCTTTCCGTCGCGGTCGACACTGACGACGGTGAGGCGGTGGACCGGGCCGTGGACGCCCATGCTCAGCGTGGTGTGCGCGACCGTCCTGCCGCCGGCGGTGGCGGTGACGTAGCCGTAGTAGTCGCCGCGGTCCGCGGCGGACGGTTCCGCGTGCAGCGGGACCTCGACGGTGGCACCGGCGGGGACACGCACGGAACCCGAGCCCAACCGCAGCGCGCCGGCGGGCAGTTCACGGCCGCCGGAGGTGGCGAGCCGGGCCGCGAGAGTGAGGGTGACCTCCGTTCCGGCGGTGTTGGTGTAGCGGATCGTGGCGTCCTGGGAGGGGCCCGAGGTGTCGCCCGCCCGGAAGGGGCCCAGCGCGAGGGTGCCGGTCGCCGTGACCGTACCGAGCGCGGCGGCGGCGACGTCGATGCGGCCGCCGCCCTGCTCGGTGGCTTCCTGGCCGGGGACGGTACGGGCGGTGCTGATCAGGGCGTCCTTGAGTCGGCCCGCGTCCCAGTCGGGGTGCTCCTGGGCGAGGAGCGCGGCGGCGCCCGCGACGTGCGGGGTGGCCATGGAGGTGCCGGACGCGGCGACGTAGTACGGGTCGACGATGTCGCCCATGGCCGTCCCGGCCGCGCGGGCGGCGACGATGCCGACGCCGGGCGCGGTGACGTCGGGCTTGACCGTCTTGTCACCGGCGCGGGGGCCCCGGCTGGAGAAGGGGGCGAGGGAGTCGTCGCGGTCCACGGCGCCCACGGTCAGGGCGGCGTCGGCCGCCCCGGGGGAACCGATGGTCTGGGCGCCCTGCTCGCCCGCGTTGCCCGCGGCGACCACGAACAGCGCGCCGCTGTCCCGGGTGAGGCTGTTGACCGCGAGGCTCATCGGGTCGGTGCCGTCGCTGGGCGCGTCGGACCCGAGGCTCATGCTGACGACGCGGGCGCCCTCGGCGGTGGCCCACTCCATGCCCTCGATGACGGCCGACTCGCTGCCGTAGCCGTCGTCGCCGAGCACCTTGCCGATCAGCAGGTCGGACCGGGGCGCGACGCCTTTGCGGAGACCGGCGGAGGCCGCTCCCGTACCGCCGACGGTGGAGGCGACGTGGGTGCCGTGGCCGAAGACGTCGTTCGTCCCGCCACTGCCGGAGAAGTCCTTGGTCTCGGTGGCCCGTCCCGCCAGGTCGGGGTGGGTGAGGTCGGCGCCGGTGTCCAGGACGGCGACCTTGACGCCCTGGCCCTGGTAGCCGGCCTGCCAGGCGGCAGGGGCGTTGATCTGGGCCGTGCTGCGGTCGAGGGTGGGGCTGACCCGCCCGTCGAGCCACACGGTGGGGGCGGCGGCGGAGGTGGTGAAACCGTCCCCGGCGGGGGCGAGTTGCTTCCAGAAGCGGCCGAGGTCGGCGTCGGTGACGCGCAGCGACCGGGCGTTGATGCTGCCCAGGTGGTGCGAGGGCGCGGTGGTGTCGTTGAAGGCGGTGAGCGCGTCGAGGGAGGAGACCCGGGCGCCGGGCGCCTGGGCGACGATCAGCGGGAGGGCGTCGGTGCGCGCGTCGTCGTATCCCTGGGCGAGGAGGGCCGTCACGTCGAACAGCCGGCGGTCGAGCCGCCCGGCGGCGAGCGCCGTCTCCGCATCGGAGGGGATGACGCTCAGGGCGCCGTCCTGCTCCACCGTGCGGAAGAGGATGCCCCGGCGGCCGGGGCCGGGTGTCACCGACGCGACACGCTTGCCGTCCGTGCCCGCGCCGACCGTCACCCGGTCGCCGGTGACGAGGCGGACGGTGGCGGCGGACGGCGCGGGGTGGCCGGCG
>NZ_WWJY01000554.1 GCF_009865405.1 Streptomyces sp. SID3212
TCCCGCGCGGTGAGCAGCGCCCCGCGCAGGACCGCCGCCCCGCCCAGGGTCCCGGCCCTGACCTCCGTACGCAGCGGGGTCATCGCCGCGAGCCGTTCCTCGACCCGGGCGGCCAGGGCGGCGCCCCCCGCGTGGCCGATCTCCCCAGCCAGGACCACCCGGCCGGGGTCGAGGACCGCGCTGACCGCCGCCGCCCCGATGGCCAGCCGCTCGGCGAGCGTGACGAGGAACGGTTCGCCCTTCTCCCCCGCCGCCAGGGCGGCGCGCACATAGGCCGCGGCGGGCACTTCCTGGGGCCCGGGGTCGGGTGTCAGGCCGTGCCGCTCACCCAGTTCGCAGACGGCCGCCGCGCCCGCCAGTGTGTGGAATCCGCCGTCGCAGGCGAGGGCGGAGGGCAGCTGCGAGGTGCCGGGCACGGGCAGGAAGCCGATCTCACCCGCGCCGCCGGAGGCACCTCTGCGGAGTCGGCCGTCGAGCATGACGGCCGCGCCCACGCCGTGCCCGAGCCAGAGCAGGACGAACGTGTCCTGCCCCTGGGCCGCGCCGAGGCGCTGTTCGGCGAGGGCGGCGAGATTGGTCTCGTTCTCCACGAGGACGGTCGCGGGGAGCCGTTCGTGCAGGGCCGCGACGAGCAGCCGGTGCCAGGCGGGCAGCCCGCTGGTCTCCCGCAGTTCGCCGCTGACCGGGTCGACCAGTCCCGGCGCGCCGATGCCCACGCTGTGCAGGCGTACGGCCCCGGCCTCGCGGGCGGTGCGTTCCAGCAGGGCGGCGGCCTGCTCGACGGCCGGTTCGCTGGCGGTGTCGCTGCCGATGGGCAGGGTGGCCTCGGCGAGGGTGACGCCCAGCAGGTCGGCGACGACGACGGAGACGCTGTGGGTCCGTACGTCGAGCGCGGCGAGATGGGCGCGGTCGGCGACGATCCCGTACACCCGCGCGTTGGGCCCGCGCCGGCGGTCGCCGGTCTCCCCGACGACGTGGACGAGCCCGGATCCCTGGAGCCGTTCGACCAGATCGGCGACGGAGGGGCGGGAGAGCCCGGTCATCGTCTTCAGCTGTCCGGCGGTCAACGGGCCTTCCTGCTGGAGGAGTCGGAGCGCGAGCCGGTCGTTGATGGCACGGGCGGTGCTCGGTGATGCGGCCATGCGGGGATCCTTCCAGATCGCCGGCGGGTGTTTTCCCTCGGTGGCCCGCTATCTATCAGGCAGGGTTCCTGATAATTTACTCCCCGCATCGACGGCACGGGTGACAGGACACACGACCGGCAGGGGAGGACTGGACGCGATGACGACCGAAGCGGTCTACGACGGAGCGAGGTTGCGGCAGGCACGGAGGGCCGTGATGGCGGTCTTCTGCGTGCACGGCGCCGTGACCGGCAGCTTCGCCACCCGCATCCCCTGGATCCAGGACCACGCGGGGATCAGCGCGGGCCAGCTCGGCCTGGCGCTCGCCTTCCCCGCGATCGGCGCGTCCCTCGCGATGCCGCTGGCCGGCGCGATCAGCCACCGGCTCGGCGCGCGGCGGGCCCTGCGCATACTGCTGGCGCTGTGGACGCTCTCCCTCATCCTGCCGTCCCTGATGCCCAACCTGTACGTACTGTGCCTGGCGCTCTTCGTGTACGGCGCGACGTCGGGCATGGCGGACGTCGCGATGAACGCGCTCGGCGTGGAGGTCGAGAACCGCCTCGACCGGTCGATCATGTCCGGCCTGCACGGCATGTGGTCCATGGGGGCGCTGATCGGCTCCGCCGCCGGCACCGTGGCCGCGCACCTGGGCACCGACGCGCGGCTGCACCACCTGATCGCGGCGCTGGTGCTGACGGCGCTCGGCCTGCTGGCCTGCCGGCGGGTCCTGGACCTGCGCAGCGCGCCCGACGAGGAGCCGCCGCCGCACTTCGCGCTGCCGCCGAGGTCGGCGCTGCTGATCGGGGCGGTCGGGTTCTGCGCGGTCTTCGCGGAGGGCGCGAGTCTCGACTGGTCCGCCGTCTATCTCCGGGACGTGCTGGACACCTCGGCCGGCGTCGCCGCCGCGTCGACCACGGCTTTCGCCCTCACGATGACGGTGGCGCGGCTCGTGGGCGACCGGGTGGTGGACCGGTTCGGGGCCGTACGGACGGTCAGGACGGGCGGGACACTCGCCCTGGCGGGCGGGGTCCTGGTGGTCGTGGCGCCCCATCCGCTGGTCGCCATGGCCGGTTTCGGTCTGCTGGGGCTGGGTGTGGCGGTGGTCGTACCGCTCGCCTTCGCGGCGGCCGGGCGCAGCGGGCCCAATCCCAGCCAGGCCATCGCGGGCGTCGCGACGATCACGTACACCTCGGGGCTGATCGCCCCCTCGGCGATCGGCGCGGTCGCCGACGCGACGTCGCTGGTGGTCTCCTTCGGGGTGGTGACCGTGCTGGCCTTCGGCCTGATCGCGGGCGCCGGGGTGCTGCGGACGGGCGACCGGCGGCCGGCCGGGGTCAGCGGTCCGGCTCCGGACGCAGCATCGACGAAGACAGCGACCTGACGTGGTCGCTCCAGGCGACGGGCCGCAGGGTCCGGGGGTCGAGGCGGACCACCGTACGGGTGCCGTGGGCGTACGTCACCGAGGCGTCGGCCGAGCAGACGCGGAAGCCGGCGGTGGCCGACGTACGGCCGAGTGGTTCCAGCCAGAGGTGTACGGCGTACTCCCCCGCCCGGTCCAGGGCCAGGTCGAAGACGATGTGCAGATCCTTGACGACGTTGAACTCGTCGCCCTCGGCGGCGGCGAACTTCCGGCCGCCGAATCCCTGGCTCTCCCAGTAGGCGATCCAGGCGCGCTCGACCAGCACCGCGTAGCGGCTGTTGTGGAGCAGGCCCATCGGGTCGAAGTCGTCGAAGTACACGGTGAGCGGGACCAGGACGCCGAAGTCGACGTGGTCGGTGGTGGGCTGGGTGCCAGCGGTCACGAGGGGACTCCCGGGCGGTGCGAGACGGCCGAGATGGCCGGTATGGATGTTTTTATCCTATCCGCCTCGCGCATCCGCGCAGGAGTCCCGCCCGCACCCCTTCAGAGCTAGCCCGCGATCGAGTCCAGCTGCTCCGCCGCGGGCCGCAACGCCCAGACGTCGCCGCCGGGCGGCGCCTGGAGCAGCGGGACGGCCGCGAGCGCCTTGCTGTCACCGGCGTCGGCCGCCGCGTGGACGACGTCGCTCGCCGCGTACCGGTAGAACTCCAGCTCCGGATGCGGCCAGGCAGCCGCCCCGGTCGCGGCCGGCAGCAGATAGTCGACGGCCTTGAACAGGCTCTGCCCCTGGGGCCCTTGATGGGCCCAGAGGTCCACCCCGACCTGCTTGCCGATGGCGGCGAGGCGCGTGTACGCCACCAGGTCGAAGGTGGAGTAGTGCCAGCTGCGGGTACGGGCCAGTTCCTGCGGCTGGCTGCCGTCGGCCGCGATCTGCGGATCGATCCGCCGGGCCCGCGAGTCGAGGACCGTCGTGCGGGCGAGCGCCTTGTCGCCGGTGGCCAGCGCGAGGGACGCCACCTGGAGATCCATGAAGGTGCCGTGGTTGTTCTTGGCCGCCGACTCCTCCTTGCCGAAGGGAGAGTTGACCAGCCAGCCGAGGAAGTCCTTGTTCCACGCGCGCATTCCGTCGCGGTCGCGCTTCGTCCAGCCGGGCGCGCCCGTGTCGAGGATCGCGAGCGCGTCCAAAACTGAGCTGAACTGTTGGCTGAAATCAATGATGCCGATAGCCCGGCCGTCGTACTTGCAGGGAATGAACTGCCCATGGTTCAGGTTCGGGTTCATCCGGGTCACGGGGTCGACGAACCAGGTGCGCAGGACTTTCGCCGCCTGCTCCGCGTACTTCTTCCGGCCCGTGTAGTACCAGGCCAGGCTGAGTGTGGTCGTCGAGTTGAAGACCTTGCCGAGGTCGGGGCGGTCGGTGCCGGTGTCGACCTCGGGGTTGCGCTCGCCGTCGCGCTGCACGTACGGACAACCCCACGGGTTCTCGGGGGTCTTGGGCTGCGACGCCCACCAGTACGGGGCCTGGCTCAGGTAGTCGTGAGGATCACCGCTGGGCGCGGGCCTGGGCTTGTCGACCACGGTCCAGGGTCCCTGGCCGAGCCATGAATCGGCCTGCGCGGTCAGGGACTTGAGGGCCTTCTTGAGGACGGGGTCGCCCTTGTCCAGGGCGATACGGGCCTGCTGGAGCCGCTTCCCGTCGATCACCGGGGTCGCGGGGACGGCGGGGGCCGCGGTGGAGGGGACGGCCGGGATCAGGACGGCCGCGGCGGTGAACGCGGCGGCGATCAGGGTTCCCAGGCGCCTTCGGGGGGTTCCGCTCATCGAGCGCTCCCATCATCATGTATGTGAATGACATTCACGAACGAGACCGTTGGAGCGTAGAGGTGCCCTCTGCGACTGACAATGGTTCGCACACGATTCACGGATGGGACCTGCTGTAGACATACGTGTCCGGCGGAAGCCCACCCCCGCCTCGGCCCCCGCCGCCGCCCCGCCCCCGCTCAGTCCTCGGGCAGCTCGACCGGCGCGATCTCGTCGAACACGTCCCCGGGCCCCGGGTTCGACGGGTCCGTACGGCCTCCGAAGTGGGTCATCACGCCCCACACCGCGTTCAGCGCGGTCTGGACCGCGCCCTCGGCCCACCCCGCCGTCCACGAGATGTCGTCCCCGGCCAGGAAGATCCCCCGCTTGTCGGCGGGCAGCCGGTCCTGCATGAAATGGGTGAACAGCCGCCGCTGGTACCGGTAGTGACCGGGCAGGTTCGCCTTGAACGCGCCCATGAAGTACGGCTCGTTCTCCCAGGACACCGTCACCGGACTGCCGATGATGTGCCGCCGTATGTCGACCCGCGGATAGATCTCGCGCAGCGAGGTGAGCATGACCTCCATGCGTTCCTCGGCCGACAGCGGCAGCCACTTGAGGCTGTCGTCGCACCAGGTGTACGAGAGACAGATGACGGCCGGTTCGTCAGGACCGTTCTCCAGCAGGTACGTGCCCCGCGTCATCCGGTCCGTGAGGGTCATCGACATGACGTCCCGCCCGGTGGGCCGCCCCTGGTCGTCGCGTGCCTCGTCGCGCCAGAACGGCCGGTCCACCGGCACGAACAGCTTGGACGACTCCATGTAGTGGGTCCGCTCCATCGCCGTCCAGTGGTCGATCGGGAAGAGCGAGTCGTCACAGGCGATCTTGGAGAGCAGCAGCCAGGACTGGGCGGTGAAGATCGCGGCCCGGTACGTACGGATCCGGCCCGACGCGTCCGTGACCGTGACACGGTTGCCCGCCGTCCGGTGCAGCCGGGTCACGGCGGGGCGCGGCTCGCCGTCGTGCAGCGACTTGAGCGAGGTCCCGGCCGGCCAGTACGTCATCTTCTCCGGCGCGCGCGACCAGAGCCGCAGCGGCAACTGCTCGCTGCCGCCGACGATGCCCTGGTGGTGGTCGTCGGCCTCGGTGTAGACGACCCGCAGGATCTCCAGGATCGAGTTGGGGAAGTCGGTGTCCCAGCCGCCGGTGCCGAAGCCCACCTGGCCGAATATCTCCCGGTGGCGGAAGGACTTGAAGGCGGGCGAGTCGCAGAGGAAGCCGTAGAAGGTCTGGTTGTCGAGCTTCTCCACCAGCCGGGCCCAGATCTCCCGGATGCGTGGCACGTCGCGTTCCCGCAGGGCCCGGTTCATGCCGGAGAAGTCCGCGCCCTCCTCCAGGCAGGTGTTCCAGGCGGCCATCACGTCGCGGTAGACCTGCGGGAGGTCGTCGATGGTCCGGGCGTAGTGGGACTCGCCCTTGAGGTCGACGACGGTCGAAGGGGTGCCCGCGGCCAGCGGGTTGGGGAAGGGCCGCGTCTCCAGACCCACGAGGTCGATGTAGTGCTGGAGCGCGGTGGACGACGGCGGGAAGCGCATCGCGCCCATCTCGGCGGTCAGTCCGGGGTCGCAGCCCTCGAAGCCGACGGTACGGAGCCGGCCGCCGAGGCGGTCGGCCTCGTACACCACCGGTCTGAGTCCCATCTTCATCAGTTCGTACGCGGCGACGAGGCCGGAGACCCCGCCGCCGATGACGGCGACCTCCTGGCCGTGCTCGGTCGCCGGTATCTGGCCGAGGCCGACCGGATCCCGGAGGAAATCGTCGTACGCGAAGGGGAAATCGGGTCCGAACATGGTGATCGGCGGCAGCGCCGGCTCGATGTGCTCGACAGCGGTGGGCACCGTCATGGGGTACGGACTCCTTGCGGGTACGACTGGCGCGGGGGTGGGAAAGAGCGGGCCGGGTGTCAGTTGAGGGACGTGTACAGCCCGGGGCGGCGGTCCAGCAGATACGGATTGGCCTTGCGGGAGGCGCTGAGCAGCGCCGGGTCGACCTCGCCGAGGAGCAGTTCCTCCCCGCGTCCGGCGCGCGCCCGGGTCGCGCCGTCGGGTCCCGCCAGGCAGCTCAGTCCCACGAACTCGAACTCGCCCTCCTGGCCGGCCCTGTTCACGTACGCGACGTACATCTGGTTCTCGAAGGCCCTGACCGGTACGACGGATTCGGCGACGAACTCGAAGGGGTGCATCTGCGCCGTGGGCACCAGCAGCAGGTCGGTGCCGGCGAGGGCGTGGGCCCGGACGTTCTCCGGGAACTCCACGTCGTAGCAGATCAGCAGCCCGAGCCTCAGTCCGCCCAGCTCGGCCTGGACGACGGGCCGGTCGCCCGGGCTGAAGTGCGCGCGCTCGAACGGGCCGAAGAGATGAGTCTTGCGATAGTTCGCGATCCGCGCCCCGTCGGGGCCGACAACCTGGGCGGCGTTGAAGACCCGATCGCCGTCGCGCTCGGGGTAGCCGTACACCACCGCGATGCCGTGCCGGGCGGCGATCGCGGCGACGGCCCGGGCACCGGGGCCGTCGGCGGGCTCGGCCAGCCGGCCCACGTCGTCGCCGATCGCGTACCCGGTCAGGAACATCTCGGGGCAGACCAGCAGCCCGGCCCCGGCCGCCGCCGCCCGGCCGGCCGCCGCGTCGAGCGCCGCGAGACTGCCCGACACGGAACCGGGTCGGCCGGAGCTCTGGAGCAGGGCGGTACGGAGCGACGGCATGGCGGGACCTCGGACGGTACGAAAAGAGGTTCTGGGGGACGTCTCGACCGTACGGGCCGCCGCCCGGCCGGGACAAGAGACGTCCGTTGCGCGCCGACCACCGATCTGTTGCGCGGGGACGGGTGGGCGCGGCGATTTGTTGCGCGGGAGGTCTCAGCCGTGACGCGCGGGTGAACCCGGGGCGCCGGGCGACCCCGACGAATAGCGCCTGAGCAGGGGCGACAGCACCAGCACCGACTTCGTCCGCTCGACGTAGGGCTCACCCGCGATGCGTTCGAGCACCTGCTCGAAGTGGCGCATGTCGGCGGCGAAGACCTGGACGATCGCGTCGGCGTCCCCGGTCACGGTCGAGGCCGACGCGATCTCCGGGTAACGCTCCAGGCCCCGGTGAATGGCCTCGGGCGAGGTGTTGCGGCTGCAATAGATCTCGATGAATCCCTCGGTCTGCCAGCCGAGCGCGGCGGGGTCCACCCGTACGGTGAACCCGGTGATCGCCCCCTCGGCCCGCAACCGGTCGACCCGCCGCTTGACGGCCGGCGCGGACAGCCCGACGAGCGCCCCGATGTCCGCGAAGGAACGGCGGGCGTCCTCGGCGAGGGCGTGGACGATGCGTTCGTCGAGATCGTTGAGTCGCACTGCTGGTGGTTCACTTCTCTGCGGTGGCGGGTCGGCGGAGGCCGTCACCGAAGTAGAACACGACGACTCAGTGGGCGTCGCGAACCGGGGCGGGTGGAGGGCGGTGGGCGCGGTTGATGGCGAGGGGGGCCTCCGGGGCGTCGGACTCGCCCCACGACCATCGCGCCACGTTGATCGACGGGTACGCCCCCGCCACCTGGTCGTGGAGCAGATCGGCGCCGATGTGCTCGGGCCCCCCGGGAACGCCTTGTTCCAGAACGCGGACTACGGCGCCCGCGAAGGGCGAGAGAGGCCCGACGCGCTCACCACTTTCGGAGGAAGGGGCGCATAAAGCCGCCAGCACGACGTTTCTGCCGGTCGTACCCTCCCCCGCCCGGAGACTCGCGGCTCCTCCCCCCGGAGGGTCCAGGGGCGTGCCGAACATGAACCCCTCGGCGGCCTTCTTCCTGCCGACGCAACATTCGAGGATGACGACCTTGTGTTGCGCGGCGCTCCGCTGGACGATCCTGGCGACCTCTCCGTAGTCCAGATCCACGTGCATCGCGTGCGGTTCGGTGTCGGGCAGGAGAAAGGTGACCCTCCCCCTGCCGGACTCGACCAACGCGTGGCCGGCGAGGTAGACCAGCAGCGTGTGCGTGGCCGCGTCGGCCGCGTCGGCGATGGCGGCCAGGACTGGGGCGGCGTCCGGCACGTCGAGCGCCACGGTCGTGCGGTGCGCGGCGAAGGCGCCGCCCGCCGTGTCCTTGAGCAACTCCGCCAGCGCGCCGACCCCCTCGGCGACCCCGGGAAGGTCCGGTAGGTGCGCATAGTGAGCCGTTCCCACCAGTACGGCGTTCGAGCGCTCCGGGCTCCCGACCCACTGTGCGCGGGGCGGGGGCGTACGCAGCCAAGCCTTGATCACCATGTCCTTCGCGCCCACGTGCACCGGCTCGAATCGTCCGGGCAGTCTGCGGGTGACCTCGGGGTGAAGCGCCTCGGAGACGATGAGCCCGTACTGCTGGGACGGCCACCCGAACAAACTCTCGCGTAGGGCCACAGAGTCGAGCAAACGAGCAGCCCGGATCACTACGGCGCCTATGGCCCCCGACTCGGTCCTCCGGATGGGCCCCCGATCCACCGCCACCCGAATACCGGGATGCTGTCGCTTGGCATAGGCCCGGGCCACGCCCGCCGAGAGATCATCGAGGAACGCGGAGACGACTGCGGGCTCGTCCAGGCGACCGTAAAAGACAAAGTGCAGGCCGTCCCCCATGTCGTGACTCTCGTAGTACGGAACCTCGGTAGCCGCCGCAGCGTGGAAGACAAGGTCACGCACAATCTCCCGCTCCGCGTTCTGGCCGCGCTCGCTCCTATCCGCGTAGCCGGCAATGCTCACGGCCACGCACACCCCGCGCTCGAACTGGTTCGACGTGACCTGATTCCGGACTGCGGCGGCACGCATCGTCTCGAACTCCGCGATCGTGAGCGGCCGATGACCGCGCTCACGCGCCAACTGCCGCAGATAGGTGACAAGAAGGGCGAAAACGGCACCCGACGACGGGACGGTCTCTCCCCGCAGCCACGCACCGACCGTGGACTTCGCCACGGACACGGAGCCTGACATGGCGCTGACCCGGCTGCTCAGCGCGGCCTGGGTGGGGGAACCCGCCTGGCTGTAGAGCAGGGACAGGGCCGCGGAGAACGCGGTCCTGGCGTCGGAGGACGTCCGCAGGGGCGTCACGACACCAGGCTCTTGTGACGGTGGCGGCGAGACAGGGCCGGAGGGAAGGCCGGAGGGAGGCGCAACCGTTTCCGGCATGCCCCGCCAAGCGTGGTGGCGTAACACGACCAGGGCTCCGGAAGCGCTGAGCAACAGCGTGGCGCACTCGCGCAGTGGAGTCGGACCCTCCGGATCGTTGCTGTCGTCCACGACGATCAGGAACGACACGGGAGCCGACGCGCCCATCTCCTGGACGGCCCACCCGTCCATCACGTCCTCCCAGGGGCGGGACGCTTCGATTCCGATGGGGATGGAGAGTCCGTCCGTACGCCAGATCATGTCTTCGCGGCTCAGGGAGGACTCACCCCGGCTGTTCTCCCTCTCCAGCACGATCCCGAACTGATTCAGGTTGCGGGAGAGCATTTCGGCCTGGAACAGCGGCGTTCCGGTGTACGGGTTGTCCCAGGGCGGCGCGACCAGGAAACCCAGCACCCTGAGCAGGAGCAGTTCAGCGTCCCGGGGAACGCTCGACAGGCGCATGGTGTGCCGCATCTCCGCGAATGCCTCACGGACCGCCTCCGGAGCGGTGGCCAACACGCGGGCCACATACTGGTCGCGGACCGCGTCCCTGATGCCGGCCGGCGGACGTCGCGGCCCCGTCGGTCGTCGCAGCAGAGACTCGACAAGGGACCAGGGAGGAACCGTGGTGCCGTCCAGATACTCGGCAAGCGGTGCCTCCGCCACCCCGATCTCCCGCGCGTAACTCTCGCTGGAGTAGCCCGCAGCACCGAGCAGCACCATCAACGACGTGCTCAGGGCGCCGTCCGGAATCGCCGCGTACCACTCCTCTGCCGGCCGCAAGGCCACAGCGGAGCCCACGGCCACCTCCGGCACCAGCCCGAACCGCCGCTGAAGCGTCGGCCCCAGCCGCGCGAACGGGCGTGACGCGCCGTCGTCGTCCGCCCCCTCCGGAGGAGGCGGAGGCATCAGCCACGCCGGGAAGTCCGACGATCGCCCGACCAGCGCCTCGATCCGCTCCCCCACCCGGTCGCCCACGTCGATGAGGTCCGACGTCGGCACCGCGTCCAGCAGCAGATCCTTCGCTTCCGCCGTGAAGTCGAAGAAGCGGTGCCGACCGCCCTCCCACGGCTCTCCCAGCGGCGCCACCGGCTGGAGCAGTCCCCCGAGCAGCACCTCCGCCAGCGGGGCCAGGCCGCGCTGACCGTCCAGGCAGGCGTGGACCAGTTGCATGACCGGCACGCTCACCGGGGCCATCGCCGCGAGATGGGCCGCCAGGCGCACCGCGCCCGGTGACGCGGCGCGGCCGAAGTCCTCGGCGGAGACCGGGCCGGACCGCGCGGCCGCACCC
>NZ_WWJY01000555.1 GCF_009865405.1 Streptomyces sp. SID3212
CGCGCGGAGGCGCGCGGGGGCCCGGGCACGGGCCCATGGTCAGGTACGGGTCCCGCGTACGGCGGCGGCGCGGCGTGCGGCGGTACGGAGGGAGGCGGCGAGGGGTCCCACCCCGCGAAGTGGTCGTGCTCCGCCTCGTCGTGGTCGACGTCCGGCGGGGTATCCCCGTGCTCCGGGTCCTCCGGCTCGTCGCCGAACGCCTCGTCCTCGAACGGGTCGTTTGCGAAAGGGTCGTCTGCGAAGGGGGCGTCCTCGAAAGGGGCGTCCCACGGTTCGTCCGCGCGGGCCGGAGGGGGTTCCTCGGCGGGTCCCGAGCGCAGCTCGTCCAGGTGGGCCAGCACCGTGTCCGCCGCCGCGCGGCGGCGCTCCAGGGCGTCGGGGTCCAGCGGGAGGGGCCAGGGCTGGGGCGCCGAGGGGGCCCGCAGGGACGGGTTCTCCTCGCCCTCGGCCGGTTCGTCCGCCCACGCCTCGATCTCGCCGTGGCCGGCCACGCAGTGGTCGTACAGCGCGTGCAGGAAGTCCGACGGGCCGCGGGTGCGCTTCTGGGTCGGGCCCCACCAGTGGCCGGAGCCCAGGAGCAGCGAGCGCGGGCGCGTGAAGGTGACGTAACCGAGGCGCAGTTCCTCCGTGTGCTGGTGCGCCTTCATCTCGTCCTTGAACGCCGTGAGGCCCTTCGCGTCCCAGGAGGTGACCTCCGGCAGCGTGGGCGCGTCGCCGCGCAGCGGGTGCGGGAGGACCTTCGCCTGGGACGTCCACGCCTCGCGCGCCCGGTTGTTGGGGAACTGGCCGGTGACGAGCCCGGGGACGGCGACCACGTCCCACTCCAGGCCCTTGGCCTTGTGCGCGGTGAGCACCTTCACCGTGTTCTCGCCGCCCGGCAGCGCGTTGTCCAGCCCCTTCTCGTACTGCGCCGCCGTCCGCAGGAAGGCGAGGAACGCCAGCAGGCCGGCCTCCCCGTCGAGCGCGGCGAAGGAGGCCGCCATGTCCAGGAAGTTGTTCAGCGTCTCCCGGCGGCGGGCTGCCAGCGCGTGGGGCGACGCGGCCAGTTCGACCTCCAGGCCCGTCGTGGCGAGGACACGGTGCAGGACGTCCATCAGCGGGTCGGCCAGCGACCGGCGCAGGTCGCGCAGTTCGGTGGCGAGCCGCGCGAAGCGGACCCGGGCGGCGGCGGAGAACGGCAGCCCGTCGTCCGGGGCGCCCGCCGACTCCAGGAACGTGTCCAGGGCGTCCGCGAGGGAGATCACCTCCGCCGGGTCCGTCCCCTCGACGGCCGCCGCCAGCCGCGCGTCCGTGGTGTCCTCGCCGTCCGGCCCCGCCCCCCGGTGCACCAGGAGCCGCGCCCTGCGCCCCAGCAGCGCCAGGTCGCGGGGGCCGATGCGCCAGCGCGGGCCGCTGAGGAGCCGTACCAACGACGCGTTCGCCCCCGGGTCCTGGAGCACCTCGCACACCGCGACGAGGTCGGCGACCTCCGGGAGGTGCAGCAGCCCGGAGAGCCCCACCACCTCGACCGGCACCTCCCGGGCCACCAGCGCGCCCTGGATCTCGGCGAAGTCCCCTGCCGTACGGCACAGGACGGCCACCTCGCCCGGTTCCTTGCCCGTACGGACCAGATGCGCGAGGGAGTCGGCGAGCCAGGCGATCTCCTCGGCGTGGGTGGGCAGGAGGGCGCAGCGCACCAGGCCGTCGCGCTCCGCGCCGGGCGCGGGGCGCAGCGCCTCGACGCCTTCGTGCATCGCGCGCAGGGGTGTGGCGAGGCCGTTGGCCAGGTCGAGGAGCCGGCCGCCGCTGCGGCGGTTCTCGCTGAGGGAGAAGCGGGTGGCGGGCGTCCCGTCCGCGTACGGGAAGTGGACCGGGAAGTCGTCCAGGTTGGCGACGGACGCGCCGCGCCAGCCGTAGATCGCCTGGCAGGGGTCGCCGACGGCGGTCACCGCGTGGCCCGTGCCCCCGCCGAAGAGGCCCGACAGGAGGAGGCGTTGGGCGACGGACGTGTCCTGGTACTCGTCGAGGAGGACCACCCGGAACTCCTCCCGGAGGATCCGGCCCACCTCGGGGCGGGTGGTCGCCAACTCGGCGGAGAGGGCGATCTGGTCGCCGAAGTCGAGGAGGTCGCGGGCGCTCTTGGCCGCGCGGTAGCGCCCGACCAGGTCGAGCAGCTCACGGCGGGCGGTGGCGGCCTCGGGGACCTTGCGCAGCTCGGCGTTGCTGAGCCGGACGCCGTCCAGGGCGCGCAGCAGGGCGATGTCGTGCGCGCCGAGGGTGCCGGGCCGTACGAGATGTTCCGACAACTCGGCGTCGAGCGCGAGAAGGTCGCTGACGAGCGCGGGGAGGGATTTGGTCAGGGCGGGGTACGGCCCCGGCGCGTCCCGCAGGACGCGCGCGGCGAGTTGGAAGCGGGTGGCGTCCGCGAGCAGCCGGGCCGTCGGCTCCAGGCCTATGCGCAGGCCGTGGTCGGTGAGGAGCTGCCCGGCGAAGGCGTGGTACGTGGAGATGCGGGGTTCGCCCGGGGGGTGGTCGGGGTCGATCGCGTCGGGGTCGGTGACGCCGGCCCGTACCAGCGCCTTGCGGACCCGCTCGGCCAGCTCGCCCGCGGCCTTGTTGGTGAACGTGAGCCCGAGGACCTGCTCGGGGGCGACCTGTCCGGTCCCCACCAGCCACACCACCCGGGCGGCCATGACCGTCGTCTTCCCCGACCCGGCTCCGGCCACGATGACCTGCGGGGCGGGCGGCGCGGTGATGCAGGCCGTCTGCTCCGGGGTGAAGGGGATGCCGAGGAGCTCCTTGAGCTGCTCGGGGTGGGTGAGGTGTGGGGACACCTCAGGAAGGCTATCGGCCACCACTGACAGCGCAGGGCGGGCGGGCATGTGGGGCCGCCGGGATGCCCGCTCGGGCCGTCCCCGGCGCCTCACTCCACGATCTGGCGGCCCTCGGGCTGCGCGCTGCACGACGCGCGGAACGCGCAGTGCGCGCAGTGCTGGCCGGTGGCCGGGGTGAAGCGTTCGTCCAGGACGCGGCCGGCGGCGGAGGCCAGGAGGTCGCCGACCCACTCGCCCGCGAGCGGCTCCTGCGCCTGGACCTTGGGGAAGTCCTCCCCGCCCTCCTTCTTGGGGGCGGCCTGGCGCAGTTGGACGAGTTCGGCGCCGCCCGGCTCGGGGCGGCGGCCGTCGAAGACCTCGTCCAGGGCGCCCTCGCGGACCGCGAGCTGGTAGACCGCGAGCTGCGGGTGGTGCGCCACCTCGTCCTTGGTGGGCGCGGCTTTGCCGGTCTTGAAGTCGACGACGTACGCGCGGCCTTCCGCGTCCCGCTCGACGCGGTCCATGGAGCCCCTGATCCGTACTTCGTACGGACCTGCTTCGAGGGTGACGTCAAAGCCGTGCTCGGTGGCGGTGGCGGTACGGCCGCCCCGGTCCGTCACGTGCCAGCGCAGGAAGCGTTCGAGCGCCACGCGCGCGTGCTCCTTCTCCTGGGCGGACTTCCAGGGGGCGTCGAAGGCGAGTCCGTCCCACACGGAGTCCAGGCGCTCCATGAGGACGGCGAGATCGGCGGGGGTACGGCCGGAGGCCACCTCGTCGGCCAGGACGTGCACGACGTTGCCGAAGCCCTGGGCGGCGGTGGCGGGGGCGTCCGCCTTCACCTCGCGGCCGAGGAACCACTGGAGGGCGCAGGTGTTCTCCAGCTGGTCGAGGGTGCTGCCGGAGAGCGCGACGGGGTGGTCCCTGTCGCGCAGCGGGACCGTGCTGCGGGTCGGTTCGTACAGCCCCCACCAGCTGTGCGGGTGCGCGGCGGGGACGAGGGCGTGGCCGTCCTCGTCGGTCAGCGCGGCAAGCCGGGCGAGGCGGCGGGCGGCGGCGTCGCGCAGGGCGGGGGTGGCCTCCGGGTCGACGGTGGTGGCGCGCAGTTCGGCGACGAGCGGGGCGACGGCGAGGGGGCGGCGGGGACGGCCGGTGACGTCCCGGGGTTCGACGCCCAGTTCGGCGAGGAAGCGGGACGGCTGGTCGCCGTCGTCGGCGGGGGCCTTGACGGCGGTGACGACGAGGCGTTCGCGGGCCCGGGTGGCGGCTACGTAGAACAGGCGTCGCTCCTCTGTGAGGAGGGCGCCGGGACTGAGCGGTTCGGCGAGTCCGTCGCGGCCGATCCTGTCGGCCTCCAGGAGGGAACCGCGGCGCCGCAGATCGGGCCAGAGGCCCTCCTGTACGCCCGCGACGACCACGAGCCGCCACTCCAGGCCCTTGGAGCGGTGGGCCGTCATGAGCCGTACGGCGTCGGGGCGTACGGCGCGGCGGCTGAGGGTGTCGGCGGCGATGTCCTGGGCGTCCAGCTCTTCGAGGAAGTTGAGCGCGCCCCGGCCGCCGGTGCGCTCCTCCGCGCGGGCGGCGGCGTCGAAGAGCGCGCAGACCGCGTCGAGGTCGCGGTCGGCGTTGCGGCCGGCCGCGCCGCCGCGCAGGGCTGCCCGCTCCAGCCGTCCGGGCCAGGGGGTGCCGTCCCACAGCTCCCAGAGGGCCTCTTCGGCAGTGCCGCCGCCTTCGAGCAGCTCACGCGCCTTGCGCAGGAGCGCGCCGAGGCGCTGGGCGCCCCTGGCGTACGCCGGGTCGTGCGCGACGAGCCGCTCGGGC
>NZ_WWJY01000556.1 GCF_009865405.1 Streptomyces sp. SID3212
CCGGCGGGCGGCGCCGACCCGGCGCTGATCACCGCCTTCGCGAGCGCCACGGCCGGGCTCGGCACCGCCCTGGTGCTCCTGGGCGCCTACCCGTACCACCGGCACGCGGCGCAGCTGACCGGCGTCTTCCCGCATGTGTACGCCGACCTCGGGGCGGCCCTCGCGCACACGGGGGCGCGGGCCGCCGCCGTACTGGCGGAGATCCTGGAACTGGCGCCGTTCGGGAAGCTGTTGTTCTCCAGCGGGGCGCGGGCCCTGCCCGAACTGCACGTCGTGGGCGCCCGGGTGTTCCGGGAGGCGCTCGTCCGGGTCCTGGGCGGTTGGGTCGCCGACGGGGCGTGGTCGCTCACCGACGCGCAGCGGGTCGCCGGGATGATCGCGGCGGGCAACGCCCGCCGGCTCTACGGTCTGTCAGACGGCCGCGGACAGCCGTGAGTCGGGCTGCGCGGGGATCTCGGCGGTGGTCACCGGACGCTCGCGCAGGCTCATCGCGACCCGTACGACCCCGACCCACACCAGGCACGATCCGAGCATGTGGACGCCGACCAGCACGGCGGGCACGTCCGTGAAGTACTGCACGTAACCGATCCCTCCCTGCGCGAGCAGCACCAGCAGCAGGTTGCGGGCGATCACCCGGGTGTCCGCCGGGGCGTCCACCACGCGCAGCACCAGCCACAGGGCGACGGCGAGCGCGCAGACGACCCAGGCGGCGGCGGTATGGACATGGGCGGTGGTCGTCCAGTCGAACGGCATCCGCGGTACGTCACTGCTGTCGCCCGCGTGCGGCCCGGAACCGGTCACGACCGTGCCCGCCACGATGAGGACGACCGTGGAGGCGGTCAGCGCCCAGGACAGCTTCCGTACCGGACCTGGAACACGCGGGCGGGGCGTGCCGTCGCCCTCGCGGGTGCGCAGCCAGGTCACCGTGGTGACGGTCAGGAGTGTCATGGCGAGCAGCAGGTGCCCGGCCACCGTCCAGGGGTTGAGGCCCGCGAGGACGGTGACCCCGCCGAGGACGGCGTTGCCCATCACGATCCAGAACTGCGACCAGGCGAGCCGCGAGAGCCCGCGCCGCCGGGGCTTCGCGGAGCGCGCCGCGATGATCGCCCAGCCGACGGCCGCGCACAGGACGTACGTCAGCATGCGGTTGCTGAACTCGATGGCGCCGTGGATCCCCTGCTCGGGGGTGGCGACGAGGCTGTTGTCGGTGCACTTGGGCCAGGTGTCGCAGCCGAGTCCGGAACCGGTCAGCCGTACCGCGCCTCCGGTGACGACGATCACCACGCTCATCAACACGGCGCCGAGGGCGGCGCGCTGGAGCGTACGGGGCGAAGGCGTCCAGCGCCGGGCGATGTAGGCGAGGGGGGTCAACACGCGAACCATCGTAGGCGGGAGCTTGTGCGGGTTTTCACGAGGGGGGTACGGGCCGGGCGTACGGGGCGCCGACGGTTGCCCCGCGTCGGCCGGGACGCTCACTCCCAGCGGAAGCCGGGATGCTCACTCCCAGCGGAAGAACGTGCCCGCCGCGCCCAGCCCCACGGCCGCCCACACCGCCAGGATCCCGAGGTCCCCCCACGGAGTCGCGGCGCCGTGCTGGAGCACGTCCCGCAGGCCGTCCGAGAGGGCCGAGATCGGCAGCAGCCCGAGCACCGTCCGCGCCCCGTCCGGGAACCGGTCCAGCGGCACGATCACCCCGCCGCCCACCAGCAGCAGCAGGAAGACCAGGTTCGCCGCCGCCAGCGTCGCCTCCGCCCGGAGCGTGCCCGCCATCAGCAGGCCGAGGCCGGAGAAGGCCGCCGTCCCCAGCACGAGCAGCAGCAGGACCACCAGCGGGTTGCCGTGCGGCGACCACCCCAGGGCAAACGCGATCACCGTCAGCAGGACGACCTGGAGCACCTCCGTGACCAGGACGGACAGCGTCTTGGCGGTCATCAGGGCCCAGCGCGGCAGCGGCGACACGGCGAGCCGCTTGAGCACTCCGTACCGCCGCTCGAAGCCCGTCGCGATGGCCTGGCCGGTGAACGCCGTCGACATCACGGCCAGCGCCAGGACGCCGGGCGCCAGGAAGTCCACCGCCTCGCCCGCGCCGGTGTCCACGACGTCGACCGTCGAGAACAGCACCAGCAGGAGCGAGGGGATGATCACGGTCAGCAGCAGCTGCTCGCCGTTGCGCAGCAGCAGCTTCGTCTCGAACGCCGTCTGCGCGGCGATCATGCGCCCCAGCGGGGCGGCGCCGGGCGCCGGCGCGTAGGTGGACCCGCCGCCCGTGCGCAGGCCGGTCCCCGGGCTCGTACCGGTGCTCATGGACGCAGCTCCTTGCCGGTCAGTTCGAGGAAGACGTCCTCCAGCGTGTGCCGCTCCACGGCGATCCCCGACGCCATCACGCCGTGCTGCGCGCACCAGGAGGTGACGGTGGCGAGCAGCTGCGGGTCGATCGTGCCGCCGATGCGGTACGCGCCCGGCGTCAGCTCGGCCGCCGCCGTGCCGTCGGGCAGGGCCTTGAGCAGCGAGCCGAGGTCGAGCCCCGGGCGGCCGGTGAAGCGCAGGGTGTTCTCGGCGCCGCCCCGGCACAGGTCCTCGGGGCTGCCCTGGGCGATGACCCGTCCCGCGTCGACGATCACGACGTCGTCGGCGAGCTGTTCGGCCTCGTCCATGAAGTGCGTCGTCAGTACGACTCCGACGCCGTCCGCCCGCAGCTCGCGGACCAGGTCCCAGGTGGAGCGGCGGGCCTGCGGGTCGAGCCCGGCGGTCGGCTCGTCCAGGAAGACCAGTTCGGGGCGGCCCACCACGGCGAGGGCCAGGGCGAGCCGCTGCTGCTGGCCGCCGGAGAGCCGCCGGTAGGTCGTACGGCCGCAGTCGCCGAGGCCCAGGCGCTCGACGAGCGCGTCCACGTCGAGGGGGTGGGCGTGCAGGCGGGCCATGTGGCGGAGCATCTCCTCCGCCCGCGCGCCCGAGTAGACGCCGCCGGACTGGAGCATCACGCCGATGCGGGGGCGCAGCCGCGCCGCGTCGGCGAGGGGGTCGAGCCCGAGGACCCGTACCGTCCCGGCGTCCGGCCGCCGGTAGCCCTCGCAGATCTCGACGGTGGTGGTCTTGCCGGCTCCGTTGGGGCCGAGGACCGCGGTGACCGTACCGGCCGCGATCCGCAGGTCCAGGCCGTCGACCGCGGTCTTCCCGCCGTACCGTTTGATCAGTCCCCGGATCTCGACCACGGGTTCACCGGCGACGCTGTGCATGTCCGGGAGTCTAGGCAGGGCCG
This sequence comes from Streptomyces sp. SID3212, assembly GCF_009865405.1. Lineage (GTDB taxonomy): Bacteria > Actinomycetota > Actinomycetes > Streptomycetales > Streptomycetaceae > Streptomyces. The sequence goes on from NZ_WWJY01000556.1 coordinate 3,260, forward strand.
GACGGCCCTGGGTGCCCGGGGCCGGAATGCGACCGCCGGAACCGCCCGGACCGGCCGAAAAGCCCTTTCTTAGGTAACCCTAAGTGATCAATTCCACCGCGCCCGGTTCTGGACAGTAGTTGTCAGTGCCGGAGGAATTACGCAACAATGGCGTTGTGAAATACCTGGGCGAGGCTCCGCAGGAGGAACTCGCGACCGGCGAGCGCTCCACGCGCAACCGCGTCGCGCGCTCCATCCTGGACCACGGCCCGTCCACGGTCTCCGATCTGGCGGGGCGGCTGGGGCTCACCCAGGCGGCGGTCCGCCGCCATCTCGACGCCCTCGCGGCCGACAACGTCGTGGAGGCGCGTGACCAGCGGGTCTACGGCTCGCGCGGTCGCGGCAGGCCCGCCAAGGTGTTCGCCCTGACCGACTGCGGCCGGGACGCCTTCGACCAGTCGTACGACAAGCTCGCCGCCGAGGCGCTGGGCTGGATCTCCACCGCGGCCGGCGGCGGGGAGCGGGGCGAGGCGGCCGTCGC
>NZ_WWJY01000557.1 GCF_009865405.1 Streptomyces sp. SID3212
AGACCAGCGCCAGGTTGCCGGACGCGAGCACCACCGGGTCCGAGCCCTGCGCGGGCTCGTCCTCCGCGCCCTCCCGCACCGGCCGGTGCAGTGCGTGGCGCACCGCGTGCCGGGCCGCCGAACGGGCCTCCGCGCCGCTCCTCGACCGCTCGGCCCGGCGCGACACGGGCAGCCCGCACCCCGCCCTGACGAGGTCCTTGAGGGTGAGCCCGTACAGGCTCTCGAAGGTCTCGCCGGGGCTCTGCCCGTGGTCGGAGAGCAGCACGATCCGGTATTCGCGCGGCGCGTGGTCCGCGACCTTCACCAACAGACCGACCGAGCGGTCCAGGCGGGCGAGTACCTGCTGCGCGTCCCGGCTGTGCGGCCCGGAGTGGTGGGCCACCTCGTCGTACGCGACGAGATCCGCGTACACCGCCGTGCGTCCCACCAGCATGTCGCCGATCACCGCCGCGACCACCACGTCCCGGCCGAGGACCGTCGCGAACGCCCGGATGAACGGGTACAGGCCGCCCCGGCTCACCCGTGGCCGGTCTCCCCTGGCCCGCGCGCGCAGCGACTGCCCCATCTCGCGGGCGACTTCCGCCGCGAAGGAGACGACCGTACGGACGGCGTTGGCCGGGTCGCTGAAGTAGGCGAAGTACCCGGCGCGGGAGCGGTTCGCCCTGCCCCGCCGCGCCGCGATGGAGAGCACGAAGGCGAGTTCGTCGGCGCCGCCGCTGAAGAGGTTGCCCCGGCTGGCGCCGTCCACGGTGAGCAGCCCGCCGTCGCCGGTGCGTTCGATGGCCCGGCGCTGGAGTTCGGCGGCGCTGGCGGGACGATTGCTGACCATCGTCCTGCCGCTGTCCTTCTCGTACCAGCGGAAGGCGGGGACGTCGTGATTCGAGCCGTGCAGGATGCCGAGTTGGCTGGCGCCGGTCTGGCTGGACCAGTCGGTGCGCCAGCGCGTGAGCCGGTGGGTGGGCTCCCCGTCGAGCCACGCGGCGATGTTCGGCATCACACCGTTCGCGAGGGCGTCCAGCAGCACCTGGTGGCCCACCCCGTCGAGTTGGAGGAAGACCGTGCCGGGCGGCCCGCCCTGTCCGCCGTCCTCGCCGCTCCTGCGCCGGCGCCGGTCGGCCAGGCGCGAGAGCCTGCGCCGGTACGCGTCGTCGTCGCCGACCGCGAGCCCGGTGGAGGTCGCGGAGGCGACGGCGGACATCACGGCGGCGACCACGACCGCCGTCTCGGGGTTGGCGGCGCCCCGGCCGTCGGGGATGAGCCACAGGGCGATCAGCAGCAGCGAGCCGTTGAGGAAGAACACCAGGGCGCCGAGGATCAGCGCGGGCACCAGCAGCAGGGCCCGTACGAGCAGGGGCCAGACCAGCGCGCTGAGCAGGCCGAACGCGCCCGCGCCCCAGCCCGCCGTGACGGCCGTCCTGGTGATGGTGTCCCCGTCGTCCGACTGGAGCTGGAAGTCGGGCAGGATGCCGGCGAGCGCCAGCAGCGTCAGGCTGGACACCAGCCACACGACGATCACCCGGAGTACGGCTCTGCCTGTCGTGCGCCATCGCCATCGCCCGCGCCACACGTCGTTCTCCACCCCATGGTCCGGGCCCGTATCCGCTCACGGGCTCGGCCCCAGCGTGACACAGGGCGGCGCGGGGGCGGGTGCGCGTGGGGCGCGGCAGGGGCGCGCCGGGCCGGCGGCCCCCGGTCAGCAGCCGTCGTACCCGGCCGTGGGCATGGAGAGCCTGCGGTGGACGTCGGCCTTCATCGCCGCGTCGTACGGCGGTTCGTCCAGGCCCACCGTCTCCAGCCGCACCCCCCGGCGCGCGCACTCCGCCGAGAAGGCGGGGACGGAGGTGAACGCCCGGTCGAGAACCCGCTCGTTGGGGGCGACGAAGACGTCGAGGAGGCCGGCCTCGACATCGACCCACAGCCCGTGGTGATCGGCGCGGAGCCCGTACAGGAGCAGCTGGCGGGTGACGACGTACCCCTGGTCCGCCGCCCAGCGCGCGCACATCGCCTGCTGGCCCCGGGTGTCCACGAGGAAGGGGGTACGGTCCAGCTCCTCCAGCGGCGTCAGGCTGGCGATCACCGCCACCCGCACCTCGCCGCCCGCCACCCCGGCCGTACCGTCTGCCCCGCCCGCCTCGACTGCCACGCCCGCCTCGGCCATGTCCCGTTCCCCACCCCTTGTCCGGCCCACCCCTTGTCCGGACCGCAGACCTTACCGCGCCCGCACCGGCCCGAGGGAGGCGTGAACCACGCGGGGGGCGTACGACCCGCGCCGCCCGGGGGCGCGCGGGAGGGGGGCCGGAAGCGGCGGGCGCCGGGTTCACGGGCCCGTCGCGGGGTACCCCCCGTACGCTGAGTGCGGAGATCGTGCCCGGGGCGGGCTCACCGGCGCCCGGGCGGACGGAGTTGAGGTCGGGTTGGGAACTGTCATCACTTGGTGGGGCCACGCCACCTGCACGGTCGAGGACTCGGGGGTACGGGTGTTGACGGACCCCCTCTTCGTCCGCAGGCTGGCCCACCTGCGCCGCCGGCTCGGCGCCGTGCCCGCGCCCGAGGCCGCCGTCGCGGACGCCGTGCTCGTCTCCCACCTGCACTCCGACCACCTCCACCCCCGTTCGCTGGCGAAACTCGCCCCCGGAACCCGGCTGCTCGTGCCGCGCGGCGCCGAGCGGTCGGTCCCGGCGCTCCGGCGGCTGGACGCCCGCAGGAACCCCGCCGGGCTGCGGATCACGGAGGTCGGCGTCGGCGACGAGGTGGAGATCGGGGCGTTGCGGGTACGGGCCGTGCCCGCGCACCACGACGGCCGGCGGCTTCCGATGGGACCGCAGCGCTCGCCCGCCCTCGGCTATGTGATCAGCGGCGAGTCGCGTACGTACTTCGCCGGGGACACCGGCCTCTTCGACACGATGGCGGACACGGTGGGCCCGGTGGACGTGGCGCTGCTGCCCGTCGGCGGCTGGGGCCCGCACCTGGGGCCCGAGCACCTGGACGCCGCGCGGGC
>NZ_WWJY01000558.1 GCF_009865405.1 Streptomyces sp. SID3212
CCACCGCGCCGGCGCCCTCGAAGGCGACCCGGGCGGCTCCCAGTCGGCCGTGTTCCAGCGCGAGAGTGCGTAGCGCGGCACCGACCGCCGCGTCGTAGGGGCGGGAGGACGGGGTCGGGGCGGTGAATCCGTAGACCACCCGCAGGTCCCTCGGGGTACCCGGCCGGGCGAGCAGGGCGGTGGTGAGGCCGGCCACGGAGTGGAGTCCCCGGTCGAGGCTGTTCGGCAGGTCGCCGCTGCCGAGGCCGGCCGCGTTCTCGGGGGCGCAGAAGATCAGGGCGTCCGGTTCCAGGCCCCGGCGGGCGAGGTCCGCGACCAGGCGTGTGCAGTGGTCCCGGTTTCCGGGCTCCAGGCGGTAGCCCGCGCTGTCGTCGTCGGTAGTACGGGCGAAGTCCTGGGCCCGGGTCAGCGTGACGGCCTCTGTTCCGTCGGCGGCGAGGCGCTCGGCCAGGGCCTCTGGCAGCCCCGGCTCCTCGGCGAAGACCAGCGCACGGCGTGGCGCCGGGGTGCCGGCTGCCGTCTCGGGTGACGGTGCGTTCTCCCAGGCGGGGCGGGCGAAGCGGACCAGGGCCGCCTCTTGGGGGGTCGGGGTGGGTGGCGGGATCGGCGGGGCGTGCTGATCGGAGTCCTGGGCGGTGTCCGGTGTACTACTACCACTGCTCTGCACGCCGTCCTGCCCGCGTTCCCGCACGCCGTCTCGTACGATTTCGTGCGCGTCGTCCCGTACAGCTTCCTGCGCGTCCTCCGGCTCGGCGAGCCAATAGCGGGCGCGGTCGAAGGGATAGGTCGGGAAGGCGGCGCGCCTCGGGCGGGGACCGGACCACAGGAGTGGCCAGTCCACCTCGGCCCCGGCCAGCCACGCCCGGGCTGCCTCCACCAGCTCGTCGCCCTGCCAGCGTGGTACGCCGGTACGGGCGGCGGTGCCGGTGTGGACCCCGGGGGCCTCCCGCCCCTCGGCGAAGGCCCGGAGTCCCTCGGCCAGTTCCGGCAGGCTGCCGGCCACCACGGCCAGGCGCTCGGTCAGTTCCCGGCGCCCGGTCTGGCTGGTCCAGGCGAGCGAGCGCAGCGACGGCCCGGTGGTGTCGTCGGCGCGTGCGCCGTCCCGCAGGTGCTCCGCGACCCGCTCGGCGAGCACGGCCAGCCGCTCCTTCGTGCGGGCGGACAGGAGGAACACCTCGTCGTGCCGATCGGGAGCGGGTCCGGCGGCCACCGCCGGAGCGTCCACCTCCTCGTACTCCTCCAGGACCAGGTGCACGTTGGCCCCGCCCGCGCCGAAGGAACTGACGCCCGCCCTGCGCGGGTACGCGGTCACCTGCCCGTCGAGGTTCAGCTCGGGCCGGGGCCACGGGGCCGCCCCGGTCAGCGGCCGGAACGGCGACCCGTCGAAGTCGATCTTCGGGTTGATCCGCTCCAGGTTCGCGCTCGGGTAGAGCATTCCGTCCCTGAGCTGGAGCAGGACCTTGGTCAGCCCTGCGATGCCGGCGGCGCCCTCCAGGTGGCCGATGTTGGCCTTGACCGAGCCGATCGTGACGGGCGGGCCGTCCCAGTCGGCGCGGTGTGCCGCGTCGGAGCCCGAGCCGAAGGCGTGTGTGAGCGCCACGACCTCGATCGGGTCGCCCAGTGCGGTGCCGGTGCCGTGAGCCTCCACGTACCCGATCGTGCGCGGGTCGACCCCTGCCTCCTCCAGCGTCCGGGCCACCAGCGCGGCCTGCGCGTTGGGGTTGGGCACCGTGTAACCGCTGGTCTTTCCGCCCGCGTTGGACCGGCTCGCCTTGATGACCGCCCAGATCCGGTCGCCGTCCGCCTTCGCTTCCGCCAGGGGCTTGAGCAGGACCGCGCCCACCCCCTCGCCGGGGACGTAGCCGTCCGCGCCCGCGTCGAAGGTCCGGCAGGCGTCACCGCTCGCGAGCATGCCCCGGCCGGCCAGGGCCACCAGGTGAGCGGGGTGGAGGATCAGGTTGACCCCGCCCGCGACGGCCATCCGGCACTCGCCCCGGCGCAGGCTCTCGCAGGCCAGGTGGACGGCGGTGAGCGAGGACGAACAGGCCGAGTCGACGGCGAAGCTTGGCCCGGTCAGATCGAAGACGTAGCTGGCCCGGTTGGCCACCGACCAGTACGCGGAGTGTGCGGCTCCGAACTCGCCCCGGTTCCAGCCGGAGGCCGCGGCGAGCTGACCGTACGAGCCGTACATCAGTCCGACGAAGACACCGGTCTCCGGGACCCGGGTGTGCTCGCCGAGGTAGCCGGTCTCCTCCAGGAGGTTCCAGCAGGTCTCCAGGAAGAGCCGCTCCTGCGGGTCGATCGCGGCCGCCTCGCGCGGCAGGATGCCGAAGAGCTGTGGGTCGAATTCGTCGATGCCGTCGAGGAATCCGGCCCACTTGCCGTAGGTACGGTTCGGTCGGCCGCGCCGGGGGTCGAAGTGGGCCCGCCAGTCCCACCGGTCGGCCGGTACCTCGGTCACGCAGTTGGCACCGGCGGCGAGGTTCCGGGCGAAGGTGTCGAGGTCGGGGGCGCCGGGGTACCGGCCGGTGACGCCGACGACGGCGATGTCGAGGGTGTTGTGGTCGGGGTCGCTGTGGGGCGCGGAGGTCGGGGGTGAGGCGGAGGGTGTCGCAGCGTCAGGGGTCGTTTGGACGTGGGGAGTTGGTTGGGCGACCGGGTTTGCTTCTCCTGTGGCCGTGGCCGGAGCCGGGTCCGGGGAGTCGGTGGGCTGAGCCGCAGGGGCCGCCGGATGTGCCGGGCCCTCCTCGTCACGGGTCAGGACGGCGGTGAGACGCTCCCTCCGGATCTCAAGGAGGTGGGTGGCGAGCCGCTCGATCGTCGCGTGCTCGAACAGCAGGGTCGCCGGGAGTTCGCCCAGGTCGGCGGAGAACAGGTCGATGATCTCCGCCCCGAGCAGCGAGTCGACCCCGATGTTGTCCAGGGTCTCCCGGTCGGTGATCTCGTCCTCGCCGCACTTGAGGAGCCCGGCGAAGACGCGCTTGAGGTAGTCGCGGGCCCGCCGTTCCAGATCGGGATCGGGTTCGGAATTCCCCTGGGACGTGGGGTCGCCGGTCGTGGTCGGCACCGGGTCGGTGGCGGCGGGCGCGGGGTTGGTGGCGAGCGGCATGCCGTGCCCGGCCAGGCGGGCCGGGTCGGCCTTGATGACCAACGCCTGCCCCACGCCACTGGACAGTGCGGTCCGCAGGGCCGCGAAGCCCTCCGCCGGGTCGATGGAGCCGACGCCCAGGGCGGCGAACGAGCGGTGATAGCGCTCGTCCGACACCGCGCCGACGGTCCCCCAGAAGCCCCAGTTCACCACCGACACCGGGAAGTTGTCGCGCCCGCGCGCCTGCCAGGCGTAGGCGTCCTCCAGCGTCGCGGCGGCGGCATAGTTGGCCTGCCCGGGCGAGGCGACGAAAGACGCGGCGGAGGAGAACAGGACGCAGAAGTCGGGCCGTTCGTCCGCGAGCGCCTCGATCAGTACGGCGGCGCCGACCGCCTTCGCGGCGAGTACACGGGTGAAGTCCGCCTCCGTCATCCGGGCCAGCGGTACGTCACGCAGTTCGCCGGCGGCGTGCAGCACGCCGTGCAGGGCGCCGAAGTCCTGCCGGGCCCGGGCCACGGCCGCCCGGACCGCGACGGGGTCGGTGACATCGCCACGTACGTAGCGGATCTCGCCGCCCAGCCGGATGATCTCGGCCGTCCCCGCCAGGACCTCCGGGTCGTCGCCCGGCCTGCGGCCGAGCCACAGCAGCCGGGCGCCATGTACGGCTGCCAGGTGCTCACTCATCGCGCGGCCCAGGCCGCCGGCCCCGCCGACCACCAGGTACACGCCGCCGTCTCGCAGGGTGGGACCGGTCGCGCCCGGCGCGAGGGGCTCGAAGCGGCGCAGGTACCGGCGCGCGCCGCGCAGGGCCACGACGGGGTGGGTGCCGTCCTCCGCCACGATCCGGCGGGCGGCGCGGGACGGGTCGGCGGCCGTGGTGTAGGGGTCGATGTCCACGCAGCGCACCCGCCAGAGCGGGTGCTCGGCCGCCACCGTACGGGAGAGTCCGACCAGGCCGGCGCCGTGCGGCAGAACCCGGTCCTCGGGTGTGACCGGCAGGACGCCGTGGACGACGAAGGTCACGGCGAGCGGGCGGGCCGCCTGGCCGAACCGGAGCAACTGCTTGAGCAGGTAGAAGGCCGCGAGGGTGACCGGGTCGCCGGTGGGCGCGGTATCGGTGAGTTCCGGCACCGGGCCCTCGCGGCCGGCGAGGACGTAGAGCACGTCGAACGGGCCCGGGGCGGGGGTGGCTCCGCCCAGCGGGATACGGATCACCTCGTCGTGGGGGTGCAGTCCGGCGAGGGCGTCGGCGAGCGGGCCGTCCCCGTCGGCGCAGGCGAGCGCGACGCGGCGACTCGTACCGTCCGGGAGCCTCTCGGGCGGTGCGGCGTCCTCGTACCAGGCCGGGCGGCAGATCAGCAGCGGGTGGTCCGGGGAGGGGGTGGCCGGCGGGGACTTGGCGGGCGCGTCGGCGACGGCCGGGGGCTCGGGGGGCACTTCGGCCTGGATGGCGGACGCGGCGGGCCCATCGGTGGTGGTCGCGACCACGGCCGGCGCGTCGGTGACGGCTGCGGATAGCGCTGCCGCGTTGGCGACGGCGGGCCTCGTGGGCGGTGCGGACGCCCCAGGCGGTCCCGACGCCTCGGGTGGTACGGCGACGGACGCTGGGGACGTGTGGGACTCCGCAGGTTGCACGACAGCGGGAGCAGCGGAGGTGCCGGTCCCCACGGGCCGTACAACGGCGGGCGCCGTCGCGGGGCCGGACTCCGCAGGCCCTACGACACCGGGCACGGCGGACGTGCCGGACACCCCGGGCCGTACAACGACGGGTGCAGTGGACGCGCCGGACTCCGCAGCCTTCGCGACAGCGGACGCTGCGGACGTCCCGGACCCCGTCGGCCGTACAGCGGCGGGCGCGACGGACGTGTCCGCCGCCACGGGAACTACCACGGCAGCCGCCGTAGCCGGGCCGGGCTCGGCGGGCCCTACGACCCCGGGCGCTGCGGACGTGTCCGACGCTCCGGGTCGTACAACGGTGGGTGCTGCGGATGTGCCGGACACCCCGGGCCGCACGGCGGCAGGCGCGGCGGACGTGGCAGACGCCTTCGGCCTTGCGGCGGCCTCCGCCGTAGTTGGGTCGGACTCCGCAGGTCGTGCGGTGGCTGGGCCTACCGTCCAGTGCCTGGTGCGGGCGAACGGGTATGTGGGAAGTGGGACGTTGCGGCGTGGGCGGCCCGCGTGGGCTGTGGTCCAGTCAACGTCCCGGCCCGCCAAGTAGTCCTCGGCGAGGCGCATCAGGCGTTCGCCGTGGATGTCCGTGGGCGGTCGGCCGCCGGTGAGCAGTTCCTGCGCCTGTTCGCGTAGTTCTGCAAGGTTCCGGATCACGAAGGCGGCTCGTACGGGGAAGTGTGCTCTCGACAGCGCAAGCGTGCGGGCGGTGTCGCCCAGGTCGTGCTGTTCCGTGAGCCGTTCGGTCAGTTGCCGTACCCGGTGGTGCAGGGCGTCGGCGGTGCGGGCCGACAGGGGCAGGACGACGGCCTCGTCGGCCGGTCGCGGGGCGGAGGCCGCCTGGGGCGGCGCCTCGGCCAGCACCACGTGCGCGTTGGTTCCGCTGAACCCGAAGCTGCTCACCGCGCCGACCCGCAGGCCGGACGGTCCGGGCGGCCAGGGAATGGCGGTGGTCGGGACCCGGAAGGGCCCGCGCTCGAAGTCAATCTTGGGGTTGGGCGTCGCGAAGTTCAGCGACGGGGCGATCCGTCCGGCCCGCAGTCCGAGCACGACCTTGATGAAGCCGGCGATGCCCGACGCCAGGGTGGTGTGCCCGATGTTGGACTTCACCGAACCCAGGTGGCAGACGCCGGCCGACGCGGCCCGGTCGCCGAAGACCTGGGTGAGGGCCTTCACTTCGATGGGGTCGCCGAGAGCGGTACCGGTGCCGTGCGCCTCCACGTACCCCACCTCGTCCAGGCTGAGGCCGGCCCGCCGGTAGACGTCCATCAGCAGGGCCGCCTGGGAGTCGGCGCTGGGGGCGGTGATGCCGTTGGTCCGGCCGTCGCTGTTGGAGCCGGTGGCCTTGATCACCGCGTACACGGTGTCGCCGTCCGCCAGGGCGCGGTCCAGCGGCTTGAGCACCACCGCGCCGACGCCCTCGCCGAGGACGATGCCGTCGGCCGAGGAGTCGAAGGGCGCGCAGCGGCCGGTGGGTGACAGCATGCCCGCGCTGCTGGTCCAGACGTGCATCCGGGGCGTCAGCATCACCGCGACGCCGCCCGCGACGGCCGTCTCGCATTCGCCGGACCTGATGCTGGTGACGGCCTGGTGTACGGCCACGAGCGACGAGGAACAGGCCGTGTCGATCGCGACGGCCGGGCCGCCGAGGTTGAGGTGGTAGGCGATCCTGGCCGCCAGGATGGACGGCGAGTTGCCGAGGAACGCCTGGCTGGTGCCGTCCTGGCCGTTCGCCTCCAGCAGCCGCAGGTAGTCGCCGGCGCCGGATCCGATGAACACGCCGCAGCTGGCGCGCTCGGCGCCGGGGACGGCGTAGCCCGCGTCCTCCAGGGCCGACCAGGCCTCCTGGAGGAAGAGGCGTTGCTGCGGGTCCATCTGCTCGGCCTCCATCGGCGAGAGGTGGAAGAAGCCCGCGTCGAACTGGTCCACGTCGTCGAGCAGCGCGGCCCACTTGCTGTAGGTACGGCCTTCGGCGCGGCGGTCGGTGTCGTAGTACTGGGCGATGTCCCAGCGCTCGGCCGGTACTTCGCGGACGCTGCCGTGGCCGGCGACGAGGTTGGACCAGAAGGCCGGGAGGTCGGGGGCGTCGGGGAAGCGGCCGGACATGCCGATTACGGCGATGTCGGCGGGGGCGGCGGTCTTGGTGGGCGTGGCGGTCTCGGCGGGCACGGCGGATGCGGCGGGCACGGCAGGTGCGGCGGGCACGGCGGGCACGGTAGGAGCGGCCGAGGGTGCCGTGGGCACTGCGGGAGCGGCAGTCTCGGCAGGCACCGC
>NZ_WWJY01000559.1 GCF_009865405.1 Streptomyces sp. SID3212
AGCCTGCGCCACCGGCACCCACGGCTCCGGCGTCGGCAACGGCTCGCTCGCCACGGCCGTACGGGCCATGGACCTCGTCACCGCCGACGGCGGGCTGCGCCACCTCCGCCGGGGCGACGACGACTTCGCGGGCGCGGTGGTCGCGCTGGGGGCCACCGGTGTCGTCACCCGGACGACCCTCGACCTCGTACCGTCCTACGACGTCAGGCAGTGGGTGTACGACGGGCTGCCGTACGCGCGGCTGCGCGAGCGTTTCGAGGACGTCCTGTCCGCCGCGTACAGCGTCAGTGTGTTCACCCGCTGGCAGCCGGACGAGCGGGCCCAGGTCTGGCTCAAGCAGCGGGCCGGTGACACCGCCGCCGGTTCCGGGCCGCGGTACGGCGAGGACCGGGCGCCGGGGCGCTGGCTGGGCGCGACCCTGGCCGACGGTCCGCGCCACCCCGTGCCCGGCATGGACCCGGTCACCTGCACCCCCCAGTCGGGCGCGCCGGGGCCCTGGCACGAACGGCTTCCGCACTTCCGGCCCGAGTTCACCCCGAGCAACGGCGACGAGCTCCAGAGCGAGTACTTCGTGGCACGCGAGGACGGCCCCGCCGCCTTCGACGCCCTCGCACGGATCAGCGACCGGATCGCCCCCGTCCTCCAGGTCGGTGAGATCCGGACGATCGCGGCCGACGACCTGTGGCTGAGCCCGGCGTACGGACGCGACACGGTGGCCTTCCACTTCACCTGGATCCCCGACACCGGGGCCGTCACCCCGGTGCTCGGCGCCATCGAGGAGGCACTGGCTCCGTTCGGTGTGCGGCCTCACTGGGGCAAGCTGTTCACGACCGGTCCTGAACGGATGAGGGAGCTGTACGAGCGTTACGCCGACTTCGAGCGGCTGACCGCGCGGCTGGATCCCGCCGGTGTGTTCCGCAACGAGCTGATCGCGCGCTACTTCCCCCGCTGACGGATCCCGGCCCGGAATGTGATTTGTCACCGGATTTTTACCTGGGGCATAGCCGGGACCCAGTTTCGGTTCCTAACCTCGCGACATGCCCCGCATCCCCTCCGCGCGGCGCCCCACGTCCTCCGTGCGGCGCCGGCACGCCCTCACCACCTCGTCCGCGGTGGTCCTGCTCATGACCGGATGCGCGGTGGTGGGCGGGTTCGACGCGTCGGCGCAGAGCCGCCCTGAGGCGGAACCGCGAGCGGGCGCGCTCGGGACGCTGAGCCTGCCGGCTTCGTCACCGGCCTCGCCCTCCGGGGTCGTACCCCTGCTCCCGGCCCTGTTCGCCGGCGCCTCGCCGGTCCCGTCACCGTCGCCGTCCCCGTCCCCTCAGGCCTCCAGGAGTACGGCGCGGGCCGTCGTACCCGCGAACCGGGACACCCTCCTCTCCGCGAAGCTCCACGACACGATGGCGTCCACCTCAGCCTCGCTGTCCGTTGCGGTAACGGACCTGGATGACACGAGCCGGGCGCGGTACGGCGTCAAGGCCGGCCGGACGTACGACACGGCGAGCATCGTCAAGGTCGACATCCTGGCGACCCTGCTGCTCAAGGCGCAGGACGAGCACCGCGGGCTCACCGCCGCGGAGAAGTCGTACGCGTCCTCGATGATCCGCGTCAGCGACAACACGGCGACGGACGCGCTCTGGGGGATCATCGGCGGGGGCGGCGGTCTGGACGCCGCGAACCGCCGCCTGGGGCTCAAGGACACCACCGCCGGCGCGGGCGGGCTGTGGGGGCTGACCCAGACCACCGCCCCCGACCAGCTGATACTGCTCTCCGCGGTGTTCGGCGAGGAATCCCCGCTGACCGCCTCCTCCCGCTCCTACGCGCGGACGCTGATGGGCCGGATAGCCGACGGCCAGGACTGGGGGGTCTCGGCGGCGGGCAAGGCCGTGGGGCTGAAGAACGGCTGGCTGCCGCGCAGCGCGACCGGCCTGTGGGACGTCAACAGCATCGGCGAGGTGACCGTGGACGGACACACCTACCTGCTGGCCGTGGTGTCGAAGGGCAGTGTCTCGATGGCGAGCGGGATCTCGCTGGTGGAGCGCGCCGCGAAGGCGGCCGTGTCGGCTCTGGCCACCACCTCTGCGTAAATGCCCCGATCTGGCGACAATGGAGGCATACCGCTCATGTTGTCGTCCTGGATGAGGTGTATCCGGCATGCGTGCAGTTGTTGCGAACGCGGTGAACACACCGCTGTCACGGGTCGAGCGGGACGTCCCCGACATCGGCACGGGGGAGGTCCTCGTCAAGATGACCGCGTGCGGAGTGTGTTTCTCCGATCTCCGACTGATCCAGGGCGAGTACCCCTTCGCCCGGTTCCCGGTGATCCCCGGCCACGAGATCACCGGAACGATCGCCGCGGTGGGCGACGGCGTGGCGGGACACCGCGTCGGTGACGCCGTGGGGGCGCAGTTCCTCTACGACTCGGACGGCTCCTGCGACTACTGCGTCGGCGGCGACCCGATCCTCTGCCCCCACAAGCGGATCACCGGCATCGTCGCCGACGGCGGCTACGCGGAGTACGGCGTGTTCAAGGGCCCGTTCGTCACACCGCTGCCGCCCGGGCTCGACCCCGTCGCGGCGGCCCCGCTGATGTGCGCGGGCCTCACCGCGTTCAACGCGCTGCGCCGGGCGGGCGTCCACGCGGGCTCCCGCGTCGCGGTGGTCGGCGCGGGC
>NZ_WWJY01000560.1 GCF_009865405.1 Streptomyces sp. SID3212
CAAGCCCGTCCGGCGATTGAGGACAATCAGTAAGCCGAGTCCGCGCACCGGGCAGACGCCACAAACAAGCCCGACCGCCACGCGGTCAGACACGGTCCTGGAACACACACGCCCAGGCATGCGTGCCCACCACACCGCCCCCGGCCCCCACCGCCTCCAGCACATAGAAGTACGTCGCCCCCCGCACCGCCGCCCCGTCGGCGTACGCCCGCGTCCCCGCCCCCAACAGCCCCGCATGCAGCGGCTCGTACGCCTTCGTCGACGCGTTCCACCGGCTGATCCGGTAGCCCGCGACCGTGTCGCACTCGGGTGCCTTGTCGCAGCGCCAGTTGATGGAGGGGCCGTCCTCGTCGGGGCCGATGACCGTTCCGTACCCCATGTTGCCGAGGGCCCAGTCCCGCGTGACCGGCACGGACGGCCGGACGTCCAGTTCGGTGGCCTCGACGACCGGGACCCTCGGGTCGCCCGCCGGCAGGGCGTTGCTCCAGCGGTCCTTGGCGACGACCGCGTACACGTACGTCTCACCGTCCGGCAGGTCACCGCAGAGGACCGCGAGCGGGTCGCTCGCGCCCTCGCGGCAGGAGGCGGAGCCGAGCCACTTGACCGTGCCGTCCGGCTGCCGGGTGCCGGTCCTGGCGAGGTAGCCGTCGACGTCGTCCTCGGTCGAGGCCGTCCAGGTCAGCAGCACGCCGTCGGCGCGCGGGGTGGCCTTCAGGCCGGTGACCGGGCCGGGCGCGACGCGGTCGCCGGTGCGGACGACGTGCGGGGCGGACAGCGCCGACTCGTTGCCGGCCGGGTCCACCGCCGCGATCGCGTACGTCACGTACGTGCCCGCCGGCATGTCCAGGTCGTGGCAGATGCCACCGGTGGCGGTCTCGTCGCTCTCCTCGCGGGGGCAGGTCACGCGGGTGAGCGCGGCCGGGTCGAGGGTCTTGCCGGGCGAGCGGTAGACGCGGTACGTCCCGCCGTTGTCGAAGTCCTCGTAGAAGCCGTCGGGTTGCTTCCAGTACACGTCCGTGGAGCCGATGCGGGCGACGGAGCCGAGGGAGACCGGGGACTTCGGCGGCGTCCGGTCGACGCCGTCGCCGGTGACGGCGGTGTACGCGGAGGGGTTGCCGAGCGCGTCCAGGGCGCGGATCCGGTAGTACCGGACGGTGTTCACGGGCGCGTCGGTACGGTACGACGTCGAGGTCGTCGTACCCAGCAGCTCGAACGGGCCGGTCGCCGCGGCGGAGGCGTACACCTCGTACGCCGTCGCGTCGGCGCTCCCCTGCCAGGCCAGGGTGGCCCACCAGGCGTCGCCGGTGACCGTGGGACGGGTCGGCGCCGCCGGTCCCGTACGGTCCACGGTCGCGGCGGTGACGTCCGGGCTGCCGGCGGACTCGTGGCCCGCCTTGTCGACGGCACGGACCTCGTACAGGAAGCTCTGGCCCGTGGCGGGCGTCGCGTCCGCGAAAGTGGCGGAGGTGAGCAGCGACGAACCGCCGGCCCTCGCCCACTGCGTGGTGCCGGAGCCGCTCAGGCGGCGGTACACGCGGTAACCCGCGAGGTCCATCTCCTTGTTCGCAGACCAGCGCAGTGTGGTCTTCGAGGTGTTCCGGTCGTACGTGGCGGTGAGCCCGGCCGGGGCGAGCGGCTTGACCTTGTCGACGGTGCTCTCGGTGCGCGGGGCGTACGTGAAGGCGGCGTTGGCGGTGCCGGTCCAGGCGACGTAGTCCACGCGGAGCGTGTGCTTGCCCGCCGGGACGGTCAGGTCGACGGTCTTGCGGACGGTGGCGGAGACGTTCTTCCACAGGTCGACCTTCCGCACGCCGTCGACATAGACGCGCATGCCGTCCTGCGTGGCCGCGGAGAGCCGGAAGGGGCCGCCGGAGCCGAAGTCCCGGGTGAGGGACCAGCGGACGGAGAAGTTGTCCTTGGGCAGCGTGACCCCGGCCGGGTCGCCGGACCCGTAGTTCTCGGCGACGGCGGAGTCGCAGGCGGTCAGCTTCGGCGTACCGGTGAAGGTGGTGTTGCCGAAGTACTGCGCCTTCCAGACGGGGGAGGCGCAGGTGACGGCCGCGGCGGCGGGGGCG
>NZ_WWJY01000056.1 GCF_009865405.1 Streptomyces sp. SID3212
GCAGCGCACCGCTTCCGCCCCCACGGTCCCGGACTCCTTGACCGCACCGGGCAGGGGCGGGGCCGGGCCGACGCCCGGCGCCGCCGGCCCCGAGGAGGGCCGGGCAGCTGACGGGAGGACGCCCACCACGCGCCTCCTCGGCGGAACCCTCTCGGAGGCCCTGGGGACAACCCCGACCGCCACCCGGGCGGTCCGCAGCGACGGAACCGTCATCCCGCCGTCCCCGAACGGCACCCACACGGAGCGAACCGACACAGCCCCCACCACAGCCCAGGCGGACAGCACAACGCACACGGCCGGAACCGCCGACGCAGAACCAGCGGCCGACCCGCATGCCCCGCACGTCGACCGGGTAGCCCGTACCGACGGACACGTCGGCTCGCCGGACTCCGACGGCGTGGGTCGGGGCGGGGACGCGCAGGCTCAGCCGACGCCCCCGGACGGCGGGCCGGTGAGCCGTACCGACGGAAACGGCGGCGGCGCGGGCGCGACCACGGCCGCCGGGCAGGCGGACCACGTCAGTCCGTCCTCGCCGGACGGCGACCGCGCCCGCGCGGACCGAGCCGACGCAGCCCCGGCAACCGGGCAGGCTGGCCGCACCGGTGGAAGCGTCAGCGCGGGGGCCTCGGACGGCGCGCCCAGCACCCCAGGCACCGGCGGCTCTGACCGGGTCGACGCCACCACAGCCGCCACGCAGACGGACGTCAGCCCGTCGTCCCCGGACGGCGAACCCGCCCGCGCGGACCGAGCCAACACAGGCCCTGCCATCGGACAGGCGGACCACACCGACGGCAACGCCGGCTCGCGACCCTCGGGCGCGCCCAGCGCCCCAGGCACCGGCCCCGACCGGGTCGACGCGACCACGGCTGCCACGCAGACGGACGTCAGTCCGTCGTCCCCGGACGGCGACCGCGACCGGGCGGACCGGTTCCACACAGACCCGGCCGTCGGACAGGCGGACCGCACCGACGGCAACGTCGGCTCGCGGCCTTCGGGCGCGCCCAGCGCCCCGGGGACCGGACCTGAACGGGTCGAGGCGAGCACGGCCGCCGGGCAGGCGGACGGCACGGACGGCAACGTCAGTTCATCGTCCCCGGAGAGCGACCGCGACCGGGCCGACGCAGGCCCGGCCGTCGGGCAGGCGGACCATGCCGGTAGCAACGTCGGCGCGGGGGCCTCGGACGGGGCGGCCAGCGTCCCGAGCACCGGCCCTGACCGGGTCGACGCGACCACGGCCGCCGCGCAGGCGGGCCGTACCGGTCGGAACGTCAGGGCGGGGGCCTCGGACGTGCTCGGCGACCCGGGTGGCTCAGGCCCGGACGGGACGGCGGGACGTGCCGGCGGAGACGTCGGGGGCGTCCCCGTGCCCGACAGCGGCACCGCTAGCGCCGCCGTGGTGTTCGATCAGGACGACGCCCTGCGGCAGCTGCGCGCCGCGTTGCCCGCCTCCATGGTGCCGATGCTGGCCGTCGTCGACACGTTGCCCACCCGTACCTCCGGCAAGGTCGACCGTGCCGCGCTGCCGTGGCCGCTTCCCGGGGTCGGTGGCTCGGTCGGTGGCTCGGGAACGGCGGTCGGACTCACGCCTACCGAGGCCTGGCTGGCCGGGTTGTGGGGGGAGGTTCTCGGGGCTCCGGCCACCGGGCCCGACAGTGACTTCTTCGCCGCCGGTGGTGGCAGTCTCGCCGCCGCGCAGCTCGTCTCGCGGATCAGGACCCGACACCCGTCCGGTTCGGTCAGCGACATCTACCAGAACCCGAGGCTCGGCGCGCTCGCCCGCACCCTGGACGAGTCCCGCGCCGAGACGTCGGCGCCCCGCACGATCGAGCCGGTCCCCCGGCGTACCGGCATCGCGCAGATCCTGCTGATGCTGCCGCTCCTGACGATCGCCGGACTCCGGTGGGGCGTCGCCGTCGCGGCGGCGAACAACGTGCTGGCGCACCTCGGTTCGTACCCCTGGGCCCCCACCGTCTCCTGGTGGTGGGTCCTGGCCGGCTGGCTGCTCTGCGTGAGCCCGCCCGGCCGTATCGCGATCGCCGCCGGTGGCGCGCGGCTGCTGCTGCGGGGCCTCAGGCCCGGCACGTACGCCCGTGGCAGCGGCGTGCATCTGCGGCTGTGGACCGCGGAGCGGCTGGCCGAACTGAGCGGCGCCACCGGCCTGTCCGGCAGCTGGCTCACCCACTACGCGCGGGCGCTCGGCGCGCAGGTCGGCCCCGACGTCGACCTGCACACCCTCCCGCCGGTGACCGGGATGCTCAAGCTCGGCCGGGGCAGCGCGATCGAGCCCGAGGTGGACCTGTCGGGCCACTGGCTGGACGGCGACCGGCTGCACCTCGGCAGGATCCGGGTCGGGGCGGGCGCCACGGTCGGCGCCCGCAGCACGCTGTTCCCCGGCGCCAGGATCGGCAAGCGCGCCGAGATCGACGCGGGGTCCGCCGTGACGGGCGCGGTGCCCGACGGCCGCC
>NZ_WWJY01000561.1 GCF_009865405.1 Streptomyces sp. SID3212
CGGGCGAGGCACTGGCGGCCGAGGGGCGGCGGGCGGGGGTGCGCTTCCCGACCGCGCCGCACGACGAGCGGTATCTGTGGCTCGAACCGGCGGGGGCGGGCGCTCCGGTTCCGGCGGCACCCGAACGGGCCGAGCCGCCGGCGGACGTACCGCTGACGTCCGAGATACCCGTGGCGGCCACCGCCCCGACCGCCCGGACCTGGACCGATCACCCCGAGGCCGCCGAGCACGTGGTCCTCGGCCGTCCGACCCTCCCCGGCGCCGGATACCCGGGCAAGGTCGCCGAGTTGCTCGGACGCGACACCTTCGGGCTGCGGGACATGACCTTCCGGGCGGCCGTCCGCCTTCCCGCGACCCTCGTCGCGGAGCGTGAAGGACCGGGCGTGGTGTTCCGGGACGGTACCGGCGCGGTGGTGTGCAGCGCGGACGTGACCGAGGTGTCCGAAGTGCCGGACGGCGACAGCTTGTTCGCCGACCGTTCCCTCTCCGACCGTTCCCTCCCCGATCTTTCCCTTCCCGACCTGTCGTCTCCCGACCTGGTGTCCGAGCGCGGATTCAGCCCGGTCGCCCCGGACGAGATGTACCGCGCCTTCGACCGGAACGGCCTCAGCTACGGCGCGGGCTTCCGCTCCGTGACCGCGCTGGCCACCGCCCCGGGAGGCCGGGCGCTCGGCACCCTGAGCGCCGCCGTCGTCCCGGACGCCGGGCTCGTGGACGCGCGGCTGCTCGACGGCGCCTTCCAGGTGGCTCTCGCCGCGTGTGGGGCGGAGGGGCTGTACGTCCCCTTCACCATCGAGCGGCTGACCGTACGGGGACGGCTCTCCGGAGAGGTACGGGTGTACGCGCGCCGGGACCGCGACAGCGCGCCGGACTCCGGCCTGCTGACCGCGAGCCTCGTGGTGCTGGACGGCACCCGGCCCGTACTGGAGGCCAAGGGGATCACCTGGAAGCGCCTCTCCCCGCCACGGCTGACGGACGCACGACCGGCCGGGTCGGCGCCGGTCCGGGCCCCCCGGCCCGCGACCACCGGTCCCGCCGCGCGCAACGGACACGGGCCCTCCGTGTCCCGGGCCGGCGGACTGGGACCGGCGCTGGCGCAGTGGGTCGCCCAGGCCCTGGAGATCGACGTCGAAACACTGGAGCTGGACAGGCCGTTGCAGGAGCAGGGCCTCGACTCCATGCTCGCCGTCTCCCTGGCCCAGGACATCCGCTCGAAGCTGGACGTCGACATCCCGGTCACCCTCGTCCTCGAAACGGGCACGGTCGCCAAACTGGCGGCGGAACTGCGCGACGAGTACGGCGTCACGTCCGGGCCAGCCCCGGTGGAACCGGCCCGAGGCGGGTCGCCGTCCCCGGCAGCGGGCACGGACCCCGCGCCCCGTCCCGCCGAAGTCGCCGCTCCCTTCGTCGAAGTCGCGCCTCTTCCCGCCGAAGTCACGCCTCCTCCGGCCGAGTTGTCCCCCGTACTGGCGCACACCACCGCCTCGGAGGCGGCACAGGACACCGACCGCCATGACATCGCCATCGTCGGGGTCGACGGCGTCTTCCCCGGTGCCGCCGACACGACCGAGCTGTGGCGGGTGCTGACGGACCGCGAGGACTGCCTCAAGGAAGTCCCCAAGGACCGCTGGGACATCGACGCCTACTACTCCACGGACGCCGCACCCGGAACGGTTTATCTGCGCCGGGCCGGCTTCGTCGACGAACTCACCGGCTTCGACGCCGGGTTCTTCCAGATCTCCCCGGCCGAGGCACGCTGGATCGACCCGCAGCAACGCCACCTCGTCCAGTCCGCCTGGCGGGCCCTGGAGGACGCGGGACTGGCGGGCGACGCCCGGAACCGGTCCGTGGGAGTCTTTGTCGGGGCGAGCTACCAGCACTACCGGGACGTCGTGGTCGGTGACATCGTCCAGACGGCGGCCGGGCTCGGCAACCACAACGCGATCCTCGCGAACCGGGTGAGCTACTTCCTGGATCTGCGGGGTCCGAGCATGACGATCGACACGTTGTGTTCGTCGTCGCTGGTGGCGTTGCACACGGCTGTACGGAGCATCCGCGACGGCGAGTGCGAACAGGCCGTCGTCGCCGGGGTGCACCTGGGAATGTCCCCGCAGTACTTCCAACTCGGCTCCCGGCTCCGGTCGTTCTCGCCCTCGGGCCGGTCCCGGGCGTTCGACGCGGCGGCGGACGGGTTTGTGCCGGGGGAGGGCGTGGTCACGGTGGTGATCAA
>NZ_WWJY01000562.1 GCF_009865405.1 Streptomyces sp. SID3212
TGCCGGGCGTGCCGCCGGGGTCCTGGGCCGGGGTGGGGGTGCCGCCGGGTGACCGGGAGGGCGTCGACCGGTGGTGGCCGCCGCCGACGGCGGTCCCGACCGTGGTCCCCTTGCCGCCGCTCAGGTCGTGGCCCGAGATCAGTTCGAAGCCGGTGATGCCGATCATCGCCACCAGGAAGACCACGACGGCCGCCCGGACCGGGCGCTTCCATCCACGGACGCGCGTGCCGTGGACGGTGGCCTCGCCGAACTCCCCGGTGGCCTGGCCGAACTCCCCGCTGACCTGGCCGAACTCCCCTGCGGCTCTGCCGGACTCCCCGGCCGGGGTCCCGCGCGGTGGGGTCTTCCGCAGCGACGGCGGTTCGGCCGGGACCTGACGGCTCTTCGGTTTCGCCTGGACCGTCACCACGCGTATCTGCTCGCCCGTGCGGCGGAAGACGTGCTGGAAGACCGACGCCCCGCAGGTGGCGACCACGCTGACCACGCCGGCGCCGATGATCGTGCCGTACACGCCGAGCTGGGAGGCGAGCACGGCCGCCGCGATCGCCGCCACCGCGCTGCCCGCCACCTGCGGCACACTCAGATCCAGCCGCTTCTGTGTCAGTTTTGCGTCGTTCTCTCCCTGGTCCTCCCGGTCGTACCCGCCGTCGTTCTTCCTCTGGTCCATCTCCACCCCCTGCCGACCCATCTGTCCCACCCTGCACCAGGAAGGGACCGTTAGGCGAAAGGAATCGTTCCGCTTCTGTGGATTGTGTGAAGCTTGACACGCGCGTGCGAAGGATGCCTGGGCCCAACTCCCGTGCCGGTGGAGAACTTGGGCGGCGTGCCGCTCCACCCGCATGGCCCAAATGGAGTACTGTGGCGAGCCCTGGGGCCGGACTCCCGCGATCCAGGGCACTTGCCCGACACGCCGGGCAGCACGGCAAGGTTGTGGCAGGCTGCACCCGGGCAGGCCACACTCGACTAGCGGAAGCAGCGACGCACGTGACGTCGGCAGGCACCACCCGGGAGGTCCCCATGCCCGAACTGCGTGTCGTGGCCGTCTCCAACGACGGCACACGACTGGTGCTCAAGGCTGCGGACAGCACGGAATACACGCTTCCGATCGACGAGCGGCTCCGGGCTGCCGTCCGCAACGACCGCGCCCGGCTGGGCCAGATCGAGATCGAGGTGGAGAGCCATCTCCGGCCTCGTGACATCCAGGCCCGGATACGGGCGGGCGCCTCCGCCGAGGAGGTCGCGCAGCACGCCGGCATCCCGGTGGACCGGGTCCGCCGGTTCGAGGGCCCGGTGCTGGCGGAGCGCGCCTTCATGGCCGAACGGGCCAGGAAGACCCCCGTACGCCGGCCCGGTGAGAACGCGGGACCCCAGCTCGGTGAGGCCGTGCAGGAGCGCCTGACGCTGCGCGGCGCCGAGAAGGAGACCGTCCAGTGGGACTCCTGGCGCCGCGACGACGGCACCTGGGAAGTCCTGCTCGTCTACCTGGTCGCGGGTGAGCCCCACTCGGCGAGCTGGACGTACGACCCGCCCCGGCGGCTCGTCCAGGCCGTCGACGACGAGGCGCGCGCGCTGATCGGTGACACGGACGACACGCTCGCCACGAAGGAGCCGAGCTTCCCGTTCGTGCCCCGGATCGCCCGGCTGCCGCGTGACCGGCCGATGGACCGCGCGCTCGACCGGGGGTCCGAGCGTGCCTCGCTGCCCGATTCGGACGAGAGCGAGCGTGACTCGCTGACCAGCCTGCTGGAGGCGGTGCCCAGTTTCCGGGGCGACATGGTCGTACCGGAGCGGCCCGCGCCGCCGGAGCCGCCCGACGTCGATCCGGGGCCGGCCCCGGACGAGGAGGAGCCGGTCGCGCCCGCCGCGTCGGCGGGTGCCGGTTCGGCGTACGCGGACGTGCTGATGCCCCGGTCCGTGACGGGTCATCGTGACCGGCTCACGGGCACGACCGACCGCCAGGCGGAGGCGGACGGCGTCCGCCCGGGCCGCCGGGCGGCGGTGCCGAGCTGGGACGAGATCGTGTTCGGTACGAGACGGAAGAAGCAGGACTAGCCGGAGGACCGGCAGAGCTGGTCGAATGCCTTGAAGGAGCGCCGCCCGGTGGGCGGCGCTCCTTCGGTCGTACGGGATTCTCCTGCCGTACGCGTTCCTCGTGCCGTACGGGCCGGACTCACGCCGTCGTACGCATCGGGCTCACGCCGCGTCGTACGGGATCGGGCTCACGCCCTAGCGCGGGTCCGGGCCCGTGGCGACCGGGCGGGACTCGTCCGAGGACCACTCCGACCAGGAGCCCGCGTACAGGGCCGCCCGGTGTCCGGCGATCTCCAGGGCCAGCACCTCGTGGGCCCCGGAGACGCCCGAGCCGCAGTACACCCCCACGTTCTCGGTCTCCGCCGTGGCTCCCAGCGCGCCGAACCGGGCGGTGAGCCGGTCGGCGGGCAGGAAGCGGCCGTCCTCGGCCACGTTCTCCGTCGTCGGGGCGGACACCGCGCCCGGGATGTGGCCGCCGACCCGGTCGATCGGTTCCACGTCCCCGCGATAGCGCTCAGCCGCCCGCGCGTCCAGCAGCAGGCCCTCGTCCGCCAGCGCCGCCGCGCCGTCCGCGTCCAGCAGCGGCATCCCGCCCGGGACCGGCGCGAAGTCGCCCTCGGCCGGGGACGGGGTGTCGGTGGAGAGCGGGCCGGTCCAGGCCGCGAGGCCGCCGTCCAGGACCCGTACGTCCGGGTGGCCGGTCCAGCGCAGCAGCCACCACGCGCGGGCCGCCGCCCAGCCCTGCCCCCCGTCGTACACGACCACGGGCGTGTCCGCCGAGACGCCTGCCCGGCGCATCACCGTACCGAAGGCCGCCACGCCCGGCAGCGGGTGCCGGCCGCCGGCGCCGGCCGGGCCCGCCAGCTCCGTGTCGAGGTCGATGTAGACGGCACCGGGCAGGTGCCCCGCGTCGTACGCGGGACGCCCGGGAGGGCCGCCCAGGCTCCAGCGCACATCCAGGAGGACGGGCGGTCGCGGCCCGGCTGACTCGCCCGCGAGTTGGGCGGCGGAGATGATGGCAGTCATGGATGCATCCTCGCGCATCCTTCCCTACGGCCACGACAACGGTCCGAGGAGCAGTGACGATGTCCGACGCACCGGTCCGGGCCACGCCCGGCACCCCCTGCTGGGTCAACCTGATGGTGCACGACGTGCCCGGTGCCGAGGCGTTCTACGGCCCTCTGTTCGGCTGGGAGTTCGCACAGGGGCCGCCCGAGCTGGGCCTGTACATGCGGGGCCGGATCGGCGACCACGAGATCGCGGGCATCGGCCAGCTCCAGCCGAACCCGATGCTCCACGTCTGCTGGACGACGTACCTGGCCACGGACGACGCCGACGCGACGGCGAGCGCGATCAGGACCAACGGCGGCACGGTCGCGGTCCCGCCCCTGGCCGCGGGGCTGGCCGGGCGGCTGACCATCGCGCTGGACCCGGCGGGCGCGCTCTTCGGGACCTGGGAGCCGGGCACCCACCCCGGCACGATGCTCACGGGGCCGCACGGCACCCCCGTCTGGTGCGAGCTGATCACGCCGGAGACGGCGTCCATCGGCGCCTTCTACCGGGGTCTGTTCGCGTACGACGAGCGCGCCGACGGCGACGGCGCGGGCGGCGACGGTCCCGGGCCGGACGTCCAGACGCTGGCGCTGGCGGGGACGCCGGTGGCCTCGCTGCACGGCATCGGCAGTGGCCGCTTCCGGGAGCGGCATCCGTACTGGATCGTCTACTTCGAGGTCGACGACACGGACGCGGCGGCGTTGCTGGTCA
Organism: Streptomyces sp. SID3212; assembly: GCF_009865405.1. Taxonomy (GTDB): domain Bacteria; phylum Actinomycetota; class Actinomycetes; order Streptomycetales; family Streptomycetaceae; genus Streptomyces. Next base: position 3,796 of record NZ_WWJY01000562.1, read on the forward strand.
CCGAGCGGGGCGGCCAGGTGCTCCGGGCGCCGGAGGACGGCGCGCACGGGCGGACGGCGATCGTCACGGACCCGGAGGGCGCGCTCTTCGGGATCGTACGGTCACCGGACCGGACCGTACGGTCACCGGAGGGCGGGGCCCCAGGATCACCCGGGGGTGACGGGCAGGACGTCCGGTGACAGCGCGCCCGCGTGGGAGGCGGCGCTGGTCATCCTGCGGCGGTGGTGGCGCCGGCAGAGCACCTCGTACCCGACGTCCCCCGTCGAGTGGTGCACGTCGCCCACCACGACCTGCGCGCCCTCGACGACCATCCGGCCGCCGACCGTCCTGGCGTTGTGCGTCGCCCGGGCGCCGCACCAGCACATGGCCTCGACCTGGAGCGCCTCGATCCGGTCGGCCAGCTCGATGAGGCGCTGGGACCCGGGGAACAGCTTCGTACGGAAGTCGGTGGTGATGCCGAAGGCGAAGACGTCCAGGTTGAGGTCGTCGACGATCCGGGCGAGCTGGTCGATCTGGCGCGGGGCGAGGAACTGCGCCTCGTCCACGATCACGTGGTCGGCGCGGCCACCGCGGGTGATGTGGTCGACGAGGTACGCGTACAGGTCCATGTCCTCGTCGGCCTCCACGGCGTCCGTGACCAGGCCCAGACGCGAGGACAGCTTGCCCTCGCCGGCCCGGTCGTCGCGCGTGAAGATCACGCCCTGGAGGCCACGCGCCGAACGGTTGTGCCCGATCTGGAGGGCCAGCGTGCTCTTCCCGCAGTCCATCGTTCCGGAGAAGAAGACGAGCTCTGGCATGCGGGGTGACGGCCTTTCGGATGTACGGGAACTCTGCGCCACGGAGCGCGAGGGGCGACCGGGCGACTAGGGCGTGTCCGCGAAGTGGGGTCGTCCGCCCG
>NZ_WWJY01000563.1 GCF_009865405.1 Streptomyces sp. SID3212
ACCGGCCACCGCGACCGGGTGCGGGCCGGCGAGCCGCCGCAGCCGCGCCGCGACGACGCGGTGACAGCCGCCCAGAAGCTCGCCTCGCGGGAGACCGCGCAGGGGCAGCTGGAGGCGCAGGAGGCGCTGGACGACCCGCTGGTGCTCGCGGGGCGCCGCCTGACCGGGGAGGCGTTCCTGGGCGAGGTGACGGAGGTGGAGATGGCGTACAGCGACAGCAAACGCCCCTCACCGCGCCCGCTGGTCACGGTCCTGACCGACGACCTGCCGCATCTGGGCCACCGGACGAAGGTGTTCCGATCCCTGGACGGCAAACCGCAGTCCGCGGAGTTCGTACGGGCCGACCCCACGGCGGCGGACGACGGCCCCGGGGCGCTCGTGCTGCGGCTGCTGGACCGGATGGGGCGCGGCAAGGACCCCGCGCCCGGCTCCGTACCGGAGAAGGGCGACCTGGTCGTCTGGACCCTCTTCGAGCACGACCAGCGGGGCGGCCCCAAGCTGCCGGACCCGGAGGAGACGCCGTGGACCCACGGCGGCCCGCCGGGCGCCGAGGCCGCCGCTGACGCTCCGGCACCCGCCCCCGATCCGGTCACGGAGGACGACTTCCTATGAGTAGCAGCGGTACGGACGAGGCCGCACACCCCCGTACGGCAGGCGTCTTCGACCCCGGCGCCGCCGCCGGCCGGGCCACCGACGCGATCCTGCGCGACACCCTGCACGGCGCCCACCGGGGGGTGGTCGTGGACTCCCCGCCCGGCGCCGGGAAGTCCACGCTGGTCGTGCGCGCCGCCCTCGAACTGGCTGCCGCCGGACGGCCGCTGATGGTGGTCGCCCAGACCAACGCCCAGGTGGACGACCTGGTCACCCGGCTCGCCGAGAAGGCACCCGACCTGCCGGTCGGGCGGCTGCACAGCAACGACCCCGACCCGTACGACAAGGTCCTCGACGAGCTGCCCAGCGTGCGCAAGTCCGCGAAGGCCGCCGATCTCGCGGGGCTCGACATCGTCATCTCGACGGCCGCGAAGTGGGCGCACGTGCAGGGCGTCGAGCCCTGGCGGCACGCCATCGTGGACGAGGCGTACCAGATGCGGTCCGACGCGCTGCTCGCCGTCGCCGGGCTGTTCGAGCGGGCGCTGTTCGTCGGCGACCCGGGCCAGCTGGACCCGTTCAGCGTAGTGGGCGCGGACCAGTGGGCGGGGCTGTCCTACGACCCGTCCGCCAGCGCCGTGTCCACACTCCTCGCGCACAATCCGGAGCTGCCCCAGCACCGGCTGCCGGTCTCGTGGCGGCTGCCCGCGTCGGCGGCGCCGCTGGTGTCGGACGCGTTCTACCCGTACACCCCGTTCCGGAGCGGTACGGGTCCCGGTGACCGGACGCTGGCCTTCGGCGTCCCGTCGGACGGCTCGGGGCCCGACCGGGTGCTGGACGAGGCGGCCGGGGCGGGCTGGGGGCTGCTGGAGCTGCCCGCGCGGCGCACGCCCCGTACGGACCCGGAGGCGGTGCGCGCCGTAGCCTTGGTGGTACGGCGGCTGCTGGACCGGGGCGGCGTGGCGACCAGCGAGCGCTCCCCCGACCCCGTGCCCGTCACGGCCGACCGGATCGCGGTCGGCACGGCCCACCGCGACCAGGCGGCGGCGGTCCGCGCGGCCCTCGCCGAGCTGGGGGTGGCGGGCGTCGCGGTCGACACGGCGAACCGCCTCCAGGGCCGGGAGTTCGACGTCACGGTGGTCCTCCACCCCCTCTCGGGACGCCCGGACGCGACGGCGTTCCACCTGGAGACGGGCAGGCTGTGCGTCCTGGCCTCCCGCCACCGCCACGCGTGCGTGGTGGTCTGCCGGGCCGGCGTGGCGGAACTGCTGGACGAACATCCGTCCACGGAACCGGTGCAGCTGGGAGTCACGGTGAAGTTCCCGGACGGCTGGGAGGCGAACCACGCGGTGCTGGCGCGCCTGTCGGAACACCGGGTGAGCTGGCGGCCGTGACGGTCGCGCGGGGCCTTTGACCGCTGTACGACGGTTGTACGGGAGCGGCTCCCGGGCGTCGGGAGGCGGAGGCCCTTTTTCGGGACGTCAGCGGTTGTTTCCCGGCGCGTCGGAGGCCCTCTTGCGGGGGGTTGGACAATGGACGGTGGCCCAGAGGCCGGTACAGGTACGAGCAGGAGGAATCACATGGCGGATCCCGAGCGGAGCGAGCGGCGGCTGCGGCCGGCACCGCTGCTCTTCGAGCCCTCGGAGGCGGTCGCCGACCCCGAGCACTTCTTCGACCTCGAATCCATGGACGACCCGGCGGACCTGCTGAGCCGTGCCACCGAGCTGACTCTGGCCTTCCGCGCGGCGGCCGACCGGGCCGTCGAGTTCCAGGCGGTCGCGGCGGCGCAGCTCGCCGATCCGCGCCGGTTCGACCGGCTGACGGCCGCCGACATCGCGGTGCGGGCGCAGTGGACCGAGGACTACGCGAAGAAGATGGTCGAGTTCGGGCGGGATCTGCTGCGCGGTGAGGGCCTGGCGGAGAAGTAGCGGCCGGTGGGGGGAGTTGCCTTCCGGGGGCCGCCCGCGGCTGGGGGCTGCGCCCGCGGCTGGGGGCGGGGC
>NZ_WWJY01000564.1 GCF_009865405.1 Streptomyces sp. SID3212
GGGCGGCCCGCGAGGCGGCGGCGGTCGTGCAGGCGTTCTTCCCCGGGCAGGAGGGCACCGGCGCGGTGGCCGGCGTGCTCAGCGGCCGGATCAACCCCTCCGGGCGGCTGCCCGTGAGCGTTCCCCGGCTGGCGGGCGCCCAGCCCTCCACGTATCTGGCCGCCCCGCTGGCCATGGCCAGTGAGGTCTCCAGCATCGACCCCACACCGGCCTTCGGATTCGGGCACGGTCTGACGTACACCACGTTCGTCTGGTCGGACCTCGACACCGGCGGGGACGGTGACCGTACGCCCGCCGTACCCACCGACGGCGCCGTCGCCCTGGCCTTCACCGTCCGCAACACCGGTGAGCGGGCGGGTGACGAAGTGGTCCAGCTGTACCTCCGGGACCCGGTGGCCTCGGTCGTCCAGCCGGTCCAGCGGCTGATCGGATACGTACGGGTCGCGCTCGACCCGGGCGAATCGGCGAGGATCGGCGTCACGGTTCCGGCGGACCTGGCGTCCTTCACCGGCAGGGACGGACGCCGGGTGGTGGAGCCGGGGCGGCTGGAACTGCGGCTGGCGGCGTCCAGCAGCGACATCAGGTTCACGACAGCGGTGACGCTGACGGGCGGGCCGAGACACGTGGACCACACACGCGAACTGCATGCCCGCTTCACCGTCACGCGCACCTGAACGAGGTCCGTCGTCAGAGGTCCGCTGTCGGAGGTCCGTTGTCAGAGGTCCGTTGTCAGTGGTCGGGTCTACGGTGGATTCGTGGATCAGTCCAGCGTGAGCAAGGAGAGTCATGACGACGCTTGAGAACCGGCCGAACACCGCACTGCTTGTGGTCGACGTGCAGAACGGCGTGGTCGGGGAGGCGCACGAGCGGGACGCGGTCGTGGCCAACATCGGCGGTCTGGTCGAGAGAGCGCGGCGGGAGCAGGTGCCCGTGGTCTGGGTCCAGCACTCCGACGAGGACCTCGAGCTCGGGAGCGACGACTGGCGGATCGTCCCCGAGCTGACGCCGGGTGACGCCGAGCCACGGATCGGGAAGCGGTACGGCGACTCCTTCGAGGACACCACCCTGGAGACCGTGCTGTCGGATCTCGCCGTGGGGCGCCTGGTGGTGGTCGGGGCGGAGACCGACGCGTGTGTCCGCTCGACGCTCCACGGGGCGTTGACCAGGGGCTACGACGCGACGCTGGTCGGCGACGCCCACACCACGGGGGACAAGTCGCAGTGGGGCGCGCCGCCGCCGGACCAGGTCATCGCGCACACGAACCTGTACTGGAGCTTCCAGACGGCGCCGGGGCGGACGGCCGGGACGGTGGTGACCAAGGACGTGGACTTCGCCGGCACCCCGTGAGGTGCGCCGGCGAAGGCCGCCCGTGACCGCCCGCGTGCTTCCCGCGGTCGGCGACAACCCCGGGGCCCGCGCGGGGGTTCCCTCCCCGGCGGGCGTCAGCCCGTGCGGTACGTCCATCGGCCGGCCAGGAGCGTGCCGGACACCGGCATGTCCCGCAGCTCGCGGGCGGACAGGCGCGCCGGGT
>NZ_WWJY01000565.1 GCF_009865405.1 Streptomyces sp. SID3212
CCAGCCCGTCCGGCGTTTGAGGACATCTGTAAGCCGCGCCTGCGCACAGCGCGGGGGCAATTCCAGCCCGTCCGGCGCTTGAGGACGTCTTTAACCCGCACCCGCCCACCGGGCCGGGGGCACTCCCAGCCTGTCCGGCGTTTGAGGACATCAGTGAGTGGCACCGTCCACCGGGCGGAGGTTGGGCGCCTCGGGCCCGGGGGGCCTGTCATGTCACCCTCGGCGTGAGGGGGGTGGGGTCGGAGGAGGTGCGTGTGGCCGGACGTAAAGCGTGTTTTGTGGCGCGTGGCTACCGTGAATGTTCGGAGTCCCTGAACGCGCCGTAAAACATGCAGTCCGGACATACGTACCTCCGGAGGCCCCGCCCCCCGTCACCACGGCACACCCAAGCCCGTCCGGCGATTGAGGACATCAGTAAGCCGCGCCCGAGCACCGGGCAGAGGCCACAAACGAAGCCCGTCCGGCGATTGAGGACATAAGTAAGCGCGGCCAACGTCAACCCTTACTCACCGCCGACAGGATCTCCGGCAGCCGCCGCGCCGTCTGGGGCGCCGCCAGACGAAGACCCGCCTCCGCCACAAGGACCCCGTACACCACGCCCAGCGGAAGCAACAGCCACCCCACGTCAAGCCAAAGCACCGCGGCCACCACAGGCGCGCACACCGCCCCCGCCACCAGCACACCCCCCAGCATCGACAGCCACGCCAGCCCCGCCTGGCCCGGTGCCACGTTCTTGTAGCCGCTGTCCTGCGGGATGGAGTACGCCAGGCGCGCAGACGCAACCGCCCCCGTCGCCAGCAACGCGCCCAACGCGGTGAAGGAGAGGCCGAGCGCCTCGGGCAGCGCGTCCGCGTCGCCCAGGACCGCGGCCGTCAGTACGACCACCAGGAGCGAGTACGGCACCGAGACCAGGAGCAACGCCAGCGCCCGCGCCCGCAGTTCCAGGTACGCGTCGCGCGGCGACGAAATCGTCAGGGCCACCATCCAGAACGCGGAGGTGTCCTGCCCGAACTGGTTGCTCATCTGCACCCCGATCATCCCGACCGCGAAGAGCGACAGATAGATCGACCCGCTCCCCTGCACCGCGTTGAGAATCGGCACGATCAGACCCACCGCCAGCGACGTCACCCAGCCCGCCTTCGTCTTCGGGTCACGCCACGCGTACCGCAGGCTGCGTACGATCACCGCGCCGGTGCGTCCCTCCGGCAGCCGGACCGAGGACAGAAGGGACCGCGAACCCTTCCGCGTCGGCTCCGCCGCCGACAGCGTGGACCCGTCCGGCGCCGTCATCAGCTTCCCCAGCGACCGCTGCCAGGCGTAGAGCAGCGCGCCCAACGCCGCAGCGGACAGGAGGAGTTGGAGCGCCGCGCTCCCGTACGCGCCCTCACTCGCCGAGTCCACCGCCCCCAGCGCCGACGCCGGCGGCAGCCACCGTACGACGTCCGCCGTCGGCGTCAGCTCCGCGAGGCCCCCCGCGTCGCCGAGCCGCTCCGCGCCGAAGCTCACGAACTGCGCGCCGACCGCGATCACCAGCCCGCTCAGGACCGCGAGGTCACGGCCCTTGCGCGAGGTCAGCAGCCGGATGTTCGCCGCCGCGACCGCCCGCGCCAGCGCCACGTACACCAGCAGCGCCAGGGGGACGGCGATCACCGCCGCGACCACGCCCGCCGCGCCCCGCGCCGACGCCACCGCCGAGCCGACCAGCAGGCACAGGGCGAACAGCGGGCCGATGCCGACCAGCGACGCCACGAGCAGCGCGCCGACCAGCGGGCGCGGGCGCAGCGGGAGCATCACCAGCTTGGTCGGGTCGAGGGTCTCGTCGCCGCCGGAGAAGAACAGCGGCATCACCGCCCAGCCCACCGCCAGCACGGCGGCCAACAGCACGGTCACGGTGGCCGCGTGGGCGTTGCCGCGCAGCAGGACGAGGCCGAGGAGCTGGAGCGCCGCGAAGAGCAGGGTGATGACGAGCGAGGTGACGTACACGGCCTTGCGGCCGGACGACTGCCGCAGCCCGTTGCGCAGGAGCGAGAGCTTCAGCCGTACGAAGAGCGGGGTCAGCGCGGCCGTGTTCACCGGGCCCCGCCCAGCCAGTCCAGGGTCTCCCCGGTCCCGCGCCCGTGCGCGCCGACCAGTTCGAGGAAGGCGCTCTGGAGGGACGGCGCGTCGCCCCGTACCTCCGCGAGCGTCCCCTCCGCGCGGATGCGGCCGCCCGCCATCACGGCGACCCAGTCGCACAGCGACTCGACGAGTTCCATCACATGGCTGGAGAAGACGACGGTCGCGCCCGACTCGGTGTAGCGCTCCAGCACGGTCCGCACGGTCTGCGCGGAGACGGGGTCGACGCCCTCGAACGGCTCGTCCAGGAAGAGGACTTCGGGGTTGTGGAGGAGCGCGGCGGCGAGCCCGATCTTCTTCCGCATGCCCGTCGAGTAGTCCACGACGAGTTTGTGCTGCGCGCCGGCCAGGTCCAGTACGTCGAGGAGCTGGGTGGCCCGCTGGTCGACCTCGGCGCCGGGCAGCCCCCGCAGCCGCCCGGTGTAGCCGAGGAGTTCACGCCCGGAGAGCCGTTCGAAGAGCCGCAGGCCCTCGGGCAGCACGCCGATGCGGCCCTTGACCGCCACCGGGTCGCCCCACACGTCGTGGCCGGCGACCCGGACCCGTCCCTGGTCGGGCCGGAGCAGGCCGGTGACCATGGAGAGGGTGGTGGTCTTGCCCGCGCCGTTCGGCCCGACCAGTCCGACGAACTTGCCCGCCGGCAGGGAGAGATCGATGCCCGCGACGGCGATCTGCTCGCCGAAGCGCTTCCACAGTCCCTCGACCTGGACGGCGGGCGGCGCCGTCTCCGCGGCGGGTGGGGCCGTCCCCGCGGCGGGCGGAGCTGTTCCTATGTCCGCCGGGGGGCCCGCTGTCGCGGACGTCCCACCCGGTTCGTGCTGTTCTTCCGGCATGGAGCACTACCTCTCGGTCTCCCCGTGCCGGTTCCCGTACCGACCGGGACGACCACCCTACGTACGCCCGTCGGCTGTGTCTGCCCGGACGTGATCAGCGCTTGCGCGCCCGTTCCGCCGCCGCGTCCCGTCCGCACGCGTACGCCAGCGGGCTGATCAGCTCGTCGGCGTCCGGCAGCCAGCGGTTGGCCGGGGTGGGGCGGCGGGCCCACTGCACCGCGCCGTGGCCGCCGAGACGGGTCGGCGGCGCCGCCACGTACCCGCCCTCGCCGTGCGTCACCAGGTCGATCGCGGCGGGCACCCAACCCAGCCCCGTCACGAGGCCGTCCACCTTGGGGGCCGCGCCCGGCAGGACGAAGAACAGCAACCGCCGGTCCGGGGTCCACGTCACGGGGCCGAGCGTCAGGCGCATCCGCTCCATCCTGGCGAGCGCCAGGAACCCCGCCGACTCCGGTACGTCCAGGGCGTCGAAGGTACGTCCCGTCGGCAGCAGGACGGCGGCCCGGGGCCGCTCCGACCACAGCCTTCGCGCCGCCGGCGCACTGCCCGTGGCCTGCTGGGCCCAGTCCGGTCCCGTCGCGTGCGCCCCCGGCGAGGCACAGGCCGGGTCGCCGCAGGAGCAACGCTCCGTGCCCGCCACCGCCTCCAGCCAGGTGCCGGGGAACACGTCCCAGTGCCGTTCTTCCGTGTACCGCACCGCGCAGTCCAGCGGCAGTTCGCCACGCTGATGAGGGATCTGTGCCGCGCCCGTGACGCCGAGGGTCTCTTCCACGCAGAGCACAACTCCCGCCGTCACCTCCGGTTACGGGCGTACCGCGCGCCGACCCGCATGTGGGGCGCATGGATGCATGGACGGGGGCGCGCGGGCCCGTGGAGGCCGGTTGGCGGGTACGCACCGTCCGTGGTCGGGCACGATGGGACAGGTGCGGCCCACATCGGAGCAAGTACACCCGCATGGCCAAAACACGCCATGTTTCGCGTGGTTCCTCTAAATATCGCCGATTCAGCCCAAGCCACGCATTCTCTGCATTTCTGCCGGGCAGTGATCAGTGAGCTGATCACTGCGGCCACAGGGGGTATCCATTGGCAGCCAGGCCTCTCGTCGCGCGCCAGCCGAACGAACGGCTCCAAGCACTCATCCAGGAAGCCGGGTGCTCCAACGCCGGGCTCGCCCGGCGGGTCAACATGGTCGGGGCCGAGCGCGGCCTCGACCTGCGCTACGACAAGACATCGGTGGCGCGGTGGCTGCGCGGGCAGCAGCCGCGCGGCCGGGCGCCCGGCGTCATCGCCGAGGCGCTGGGCCGGAAGCTGAACCGTACGGTCACCATCGACGAGACGGGGATGGCCAACGGCAAGAACCTGGCGTCGGGCGTCGGCCTCCAGTTCGCCCCGACCGTCGTCGGCGCGGTCGAGCAGGTCTGCGAGTTGTGGCGCAGCGACGTCGGGCGCCGCGACTTCCTGTCCGGGTCGGCGGTCGCGTCGTCCGCGCTGGTCGAGCCGAGCAGAGACTGGCTGATCACGGGCGCGGACCCGGCGGTCGCGCGGAACACCGGGGCGCGGGTGGGGGATTCGGACGTCGAGGCGGTCCGGGCCATGACCGTGGCGCTGATCGACCTGGACCACCGCTTCGGCAGCGGCCATGTCCGCCCGGTCCTGGTCCACTACCTGAACAGTGTGGTGTCGGGCCTGTTGTCGGGTTCGTACCGCGAATCGGTCGGCCGCCGGCTCTTCGCCGCCGTATCCCGGCTGACGGAGCTGGCCGGTTACATGGCGGTCGACACGGGCCAGCCCGGCCTCGCCCAGCGGTACTACATCCAGGCGCTGCGGCTCGCGCAGGCGTCGGGGGACCGGGGGTACGGCGGGTACGTACTGGCCGCGTCCATGAGTCATCTGGCCGCGCAGCTCGGGAATCCGCGCGAGATCGCCCAGTTGGCGAGAGCCGCGCAGGAAGGGGCGCGCGGGCAGGTCCCGCCGCGCGCGCAGGCCATGTTCTACGCGGCGGAGGCGCGGGGGCACGCGCTCATGGGCGATCTGCGCCAGTGCCAGGAGGTCGCGGGCCGGGCGCTCGCGGCGCTGGAGCAGGCGGAGGACGGCTCGGGTGACGACCCCGAGTGGATCGCGCACTTCGACCACGCCTATCTCGCGGACGAGTTGGCGCACTGCTACCGCGACCTGGGCCGGCCCGACGCCGCGGCCCGGCACGCCGGGGACTCGATCGACGGCCATCCGGAGTCCCGGGCGCGCCGGCGGGCGATCGGCATGGTCCTGCTCGCCACGGCACAGGTCCAGCAGCGGGAGGTCGAGGAGGCGTGCCGGACGGGCACCCGCGCGGTGGAGCTGATGGGGACGCTGCGCTCCAGCCGGGGCGCGGAGTATCTGGACGACCTCCAGCAGCGGCTGGAGCCGTACGGGAGCGAGCCGTCCGTCCGTGAGTTCACGGCCCGGCTGGAGATCCAGGCGGCGTGACCGGGGGAGTGAGCACGGGGGAGTGGGGGAGCAGGCCGGGGGTAGAAGGGGGCGAAGGTCCGCTGGTGTGAGGGTGTGGTGCATATCAAGTCACCGGCAGAACGGGCGAATTCGGTCGCTACGGCCGTGTCCTGGCGGGACGGAACGGGAGCGGATCCACGTGCGTGGCAGAGCCCGTGATTCACCCGGTAGCGTGAACCGACGATTTCCGTAGGTCCACACGTTCCACGACGTAGGAGTCCCGGTGACGCAGAGCGGACAAGGGGACGAGCGGGAGTACCCGGCCGCTCGCCCCGCGCACGAAGGCGTCGTGCTGCCCGGCGACGGCAGCGAGCCCTGGATCCCGCCCAGCGTCGCGGGGGAGCAGGTCGCCCCGGCGGGCGGCCAGCCGTGGGGACAGCCCTGGGGGCCGCAGGACGGCGGCGGACAGCCCGGGACGGAGCCGGGGTACGGCGAGGGCGGCTACGGCGCCCAGCAGCCGCCGGGACCCCCGCAGCAGGCCGCCCAGCAGCCGTACCAGCCGTACGGACAGGGCGAGGGGCAGCCGCAGGGGTTCGGGCAGGGCGGCCAGGACCAGGGGTACGGACAGGGCCGGCCGTACGGGCAGGACCAGCAGCAGCCGTACGGCCAGGCCCAGGGGCAGGAGCAGCAGCCGTACGGCCAGAGCTACGGGCAGGGGCAGTCCTACGACCAGGCCCAGGGGGCCCAGGGGTACGGACATCCGCTCCCCGACCCGACGCCCGCCCCCGGCGGCAGCGCCGACGCCACCCAGTTCATCCCGCCCATACCCGCCGCGGGCAGCGCGGACGCCACCCAGTTCATCGCCCCGGTCCCGCAGGGCCCCGGCCCCGGCATGCTGCCCCCGGAGCGTTCCTCGGACGCGACGCAGTTCATCGCGCCCGTCCCGTCGCACGGCTCGGACGCGGACGCCACCCAGTTCATCGCGCCCGTGCCCGCGCAGGACCCGTCGTACGCGGTCCGCCCCGGCGAGCCCGGCGACCGCCCGCCGCCCGCCGAGTTCGACAACCTCTTCCGTACGGACGACGGTTCGGGCGCCAACTCCACCCAGCAGATGCCCGCCGTCGACATGAGCCAGGGCCGCCCGCCGCAGGGCCGCGCCCCCCAGCCGTACGGTCAGCAGCAGCCCCCCGCGCCCCCCTACGAGCCCCCACCGGGGCGCGGCACGGGCGGCCGGAAGTCGCGTGGCCCGCTGATCGCGGCGGTCGTCGTCGGCTGCGCCGTGCTCGGCCTGGGCGCGGGCGCGCTGATGAGCGGCGGGGACGACAGCCCGCAGGACACCGGGAAGAACGTGGCGTCGGAGAGCACCCCCGCCTCCCAGCCCGCCTCGCAGGACGCGGCCGACCCGGTGAAGGCGCAGGCCGAGGGGCTCGACAAGCTGCTGGGCGACAGCAACAACAGCCGCGAGACGGTGATCCGCGCGGTCAACGACATCAAGACGTGCAGCAACCTGGACCAGGCGGCGAGCGACCTGCACGACGCGGCCGAGCAGCGCAGGGACCTGGTGACCCGGCTCAAGTCCCTCCCGATCGACAAGCTGCCCGACCACCAGGAGCTGGCGTCCTCGCTGACCACCGCCTGGCAGGCGTCGGCCTCCGCCGACGACCACTACGCGCAGTGGGCCCGCGAGGCCCGGACGGGCAAGGGCTGCAAGCAGGGGCAGGCACGTACCACCCGGGAGGCGGCCAAGGGCAACCGGGCGAGCGGCGAGGCCACGGCGGCCAAGAACAAGGCCTCGGGCCTGTGGAACGGCATCGCGACCAAGTACGACCTGTCGCAGCGGGACTCGACCCAGCTGTAGCGAAGGGGCCCGGGGGCCGCGGCCCCCGGGCCCCTCGTCGGTCACGCCTCCCCGGCCCCTCGTCGGCCGCGCGCTACGGCTACGACCCGAGCGTCTTGCCCACGTCCACGAAGCCCTTGCGCTCCGCGACCAGCCGGCCGTCCCGCACCACCTGGAACGTGACCTCCCGGTTCACGATCCGGGGAAAGCCCGGCGCGCCCAGCATGTCCTCGTACCGCCACCGCAGCGGCGGGGTGAGGCCGCCGGTGTCCACCTTGACGCCCCGGTCCAGCGCGTTGGTGATCTTTCCGGGCGTGATCACGTCCTCATGGATCGACTCGACGACCGTCTTGAGCGCCGTGTACGCGATCCACGTGGTCTGCACCCCGGGGTCCGCCGGGTCGATCGCGTCGTCCTGGAAGGCGTGCTTCTCGATCACGTCCCGCATCGGCTTCCACGCCGGGTCCGTCGCCACCGGGTACCAGCCGGTGAGGAGCGCCCCCTCGAAGGGGCCGTTCTTCCCGCCCGTACTGTCGATGAGGGGCTGCCCGACGCTGCCGAGCACCGAGGAGACCCGGACGTTCCTGCCGTCGTCGGGCACCCGGCGGTACGAGTCGAAGAACGTCTCCGTCTTCTCGCCCAGCACCGCCGTCACGCACCCGCCGTCCCCCGCGCGCTCCCGCGCCTGTTCGGCCGGCTTCGTGTAGTCCGTCGCGTCCTCGGCCGCGCGTATGTCCGCCGCCGAGGACCTGCGCCCGTGGGCCAGACCGGAGTCGAGGAGGTCGGGCAGGTCGTCGCCGGTGATCGTGTCGGGCCGTACGAGCGCGGTGCGGTCGCAGTCGGGGGCGAGCTGCTGCCCGTTGCCCGCGAGGAGGGTCGCCTGGCCGCCGTTCACCGGGTACGAGAGGAAGCTGGTGAACTCCTCCTCGGACATGCCGTACCCGCCGATGAACGGGATCGAGGCGGCTTCCAGCGGCGCCATGATCTCCTTGCCGAACTGGCTGTACGAGCCGACCACCGCGACCGCGTCCTCCTTCACCGCCCGGCGCGCGCAGTCGGCGGCGGCCGACGAGTCGTTGCGCTCGTTGCAGGTGAGGACGCGCAGCTCGTGCCCGTCGAGACCGCCCGAGGCGTTGACCCAGCGGGCGTACGCCTTCGCCATGGCCGGCATCCCCGGCATGTTGGTGGCGTTCGTGCCCACGGGGGCGAAGGTCATGACGGTGATGGGGGCGGGCGAACCGCCCGAGGTGCCGGGGATCACACCGCAGCCGGTGATCAGCGAGGCTCCTGCCACCGCCGTACACAGCGCGCGGATCCTCGCGCTCCAGGTGTTCGCTCGCGTACGGACAGTGATGGGGCGTCGCCGACCTGTCATAGGTAGAGACCCTTCCGCCTCCTGGGTAACGACGGAGTGAGGGTGCCGCAACATCCGGTGGCGACGAGGTGAATTGCGGGGGTCGCGATCTCCGTCTCCGGACGGAACGTACGATCAACGACCGTGCAGCAAGGTTCCGAGAACTCTTCCCGTCCTGCCCGTCGCTCCCCCACCATGGGCGGCATGCCGCTCAATGACATGCCGTGGTGGCGCTGGCGCACCAATGTGCGCTCGGCGCTGCATATGCTTTCCGATCCCGTCTTCCACCAGGAGTACTGGCTGCCAGGCCGGGAGGGGTTCGGTGACGTCACCGACGCCGTCTACCGGCTGGTCGAGGACACCTGGCTGGACAACTGGTCCGCCGAGAAATACGTCGGCACCATATTCCGCGACTCCGGAGAGGCCGCGCTGGTCGATCTCGCCGTGCTGCGGGTGCTGCGCATCATGCACCAGGTGGGGGCGGACGCGCCCGTGTCGGCCTATCTGGAGCACCACGGGTGGCCGGAGGCGGTACGGGCGGCCCGCGAGGCGCACGTACGGCTGGCCGCCAGTGACGGGGACGACCCGGACGTGCTGCCGCGCTCGCTCGACGTGCTGCGGATCATGACGCGCAGCGCGTAGGGCCGTCCGGCCGGGGCTCTTCCGCGTTCTGGTCCGCGTTCTGGTCCACGTTCTGGCGGGAACCTGCCCGTGCGCGGAGGATGTGGGATCCTCTGACGTCATGACCACCCCCTCGCGAACGCAGCAGTACGTCCTCACGCTGTCCTGCCCGGACAAGCAGGGGATCGTGCACGCCGTGTCGAGCTACCTGTTCATCACCGGCTGCAACATCGAGGACAGCCAGCAGTTCGGGGACCACGACACGGGTCTCTTCTTCATGCGGGTGCACTTCTCGGCGGAGACGCCGGTGACCACCCTGGAGAAGCTGCGGGCGAGCTTCGCCGCCGTGGGTGACGCGTTCCGGATGGACTGGGAGATCCACAACGCCGAGCAGCGGATGCGGATCGTGCTGCTCGTCAGCAAGTTCGGGCACTGCCTGAACGACCTGCTCTTCCGGTCGAGGACCGGCGCGCTGCCGGTGGACATCGCCGCCGTGGTCTCCAACCACACCGACTTCGCCGAACTGGTCGCCTCGTACGACATCCCCTTCCACCACATCCCGGTGACCGCCGACACCAAGGCGCAGGCGGAGGCGGAGCTGCTGGAGCTGGTCCGCGCGGAGGAGGTCGAGCTGGTGGTGCTGGCGCGCTACATGCAGGTCATCTCGGACGACCTCTGCAAGCAGCTGAACGGCCGGATCATCAACATCCACCACTCCTTCCTCCCGAGCTTCAAGGGCGCGAAGCCGTACCACCAGGCGCACGCACGCGGGGTGAAGCTGATCGGCGCGACCGCGCACTACGTGACGGCGGAGCTGGACGAGGGGCCGATCATCGAGCAGGAGGTCGAGCGGGTAGGGCACGGGGTGACGCCGGAGCAACTCGTGGCGATCGGGCGTGATGTGGAGTGCCGGGCGCTGGCGCGGGCGGTGAAGTGGCATGCGGAACACCGCATCCTGCTGAACGGTCACCGCACGGTGGTCTTCGCCTGAGGCGCCCTTGGCCTGGCGGCCGGCTTTTGTCCTCAATCGCCGGAC
>NZ_WWJY01000566.1 GCF_009865405.1 Streptomyces sp. SID3212
CGCCGGTACGCGGACTATCTCGCCGCCGACGGATTCACCGCGCTCAACATGGTCTCCTCGATCAGCGCCTTCGTCCTCGGCCTGTCGATGCTGCCGTTCTTCTACAACGTCTGGAAAACCACGAAGTTCGGCAAGAAGGTCGAGGAGGACGACCCGTGGGGCTACGGGCGCTCGCTGGAGTGGGCGACCTCCTGCCCGCCCCCGCGGCACAACTTCCTCACCCTGCCGAAGATCCGCTCCGAGTCCCCCGCCTTCGACCTCCACCATCCGGCCATCCGGGCCCTGGAGGAGGAGATCAACCGGCCCGTCGACTCCACGACCGTCGCGCCCGGGGACAAGCAGCGGTGAAACCGGAGGAGGACAGCGTCCGGGGGCTGGTCCAGCTGGAGGGGTACCTCCTGTGGAGCGCCGAGATCGAGGAGATCAACCGGGGGGCGGCCCTGTTCACGGCGCAGTTGCCCTGGCTGACCACCGCCCAGCGCGAGGACGTGGAGCGGGTGTACACCGCCGACCGGATCGCGGTGTCGAAGGCGGTGCTCGTACGGATCGCGGAGCGCGCCCACGAGTTGCGCGGCGAGTACACGGAGCGCTACGAGCAGCTCAGGACGCGCTGTGTGGCCACCGCTCTGGTGGCCGCCGGCGCGGCGACGGGCACCTGCGCGGCGTTCACCCTGCTGGTCCGCTGACGCGTCAGGCTCCCGCCCGGTCCAGCAGGTCCAGGTCGGCCTGGTCGAGGACCAGCTCGGACGCCGCCATGTTCTGCTCCAGGTGGGCGAGCGAGGCGGTGCCGGGGATCTGGACGACGGAGGGCGACCGCGCGAGGCCCCAGGCCAGCGCCACCTGGTGCACGGTCGCGCCGTGGCGTTCGGCGACCGTGCGCAGGGTGTCGTCGGCGAGGGTGCCGTGGCTGCCGCCGAGGGCGAAGAACGGCATGTACGCGATGCCGGCCGCCGCGCAGCTGTCGACCAGGGCCGCGTCCTCCTGGTCGAGCACACCGAAGCGGTTCTGCACGGCGGCGACCGGGGCGACGGCCCTGGCCTCGGCGAGCTGCCCGGCGGACACGTTGCTGACGCCGAGGTGGCGGATCAGCCCTTCGTCCCGCAGCGCGGCCAGGACGGCGAAGCGCTCGCCGAGCGGCGGGCCGCCCTTCGCGGCGAGCCGGCCCACCCGCAGGTACACCAGGTCGAGGACGTCGACGCCCAGTTCCCGCAGGTTCCGTTCCACCTCGGGACGCAGCTGCCCGGCGGTGGCCTCCCCGTACATCACACCGTCCGGGTCCCGCAGCGGGCCGACCTTGGTGGCAATCGTCAGACCGGCGGGGTACGGGTACAGCGCCTCGCGCAGGAGGTCGTTGGCGCGCACGTCGCCGGAGAAGTAGAAGGCGGCGGTGTCGAGGTGGCGGGCGCCCAGCTCGACGGCCCGGCGGGCGACCGCCAGCGCGGCGTCCCGGTCGTGGGCGGCGCCGT
>NZ_WWJY01000567.1 GCF_009865405.1 Streptomyces sp. SID3212
CGCCCTGTCCGGGCGGGGCGTCGGGCGCGGGGCTCCGGTCGCGCTGCCCGGGACCGGGCACGCCGGGCAGCGACGGCGCCGCGGAGGAACCTCCGTCGCCCGCCGCGGAGGTGTGGTCGCTGTTGTCGTCGGTGCCACGCCCGAGGAGGAAGGAACCGCCCGCGACGGCCAGCACCACGACGGCGGCGATCGCCCCGAACGCGATCCGCCGCTTGCAGTTCGGCGTGCCGGGGGCCGTCCCGGGTGCCACGCCCAGGGGATACGGCGGGTACTGCGGCTGGCCCCAACCCGCTCCGGCGGGCGGCGCGGGAGGTACGGGACCTGGACCGTGAGCGGGACCGGAGAGGGGGATCGGCGCCGTGACCGTGGCCGGGTGGCCGTCGACCGGGTCCGGAAGGGGCGCGGGAGGCGCGCCCTTGAACAGGTCCGGGCCCTGGGGCCGGTCGACCGCCCCCTGGACAAGGGTCTGGTCGTGCCGGTCCGGGTCCTGCGCCTGAGCCGGGTCCTGGGCCGGCCCCGCGTCCTGGGCCAGGGCCGCGTCCCGGACGTGGGCCTGATCCGGTTCGTGGGCCTGATCCGCTTCGGGGGCCGGGACGGGGGCCGGATCCTGGTTCTCGTTCTGGTCCTGGTTCTGCTCCCGGTCCGGCGTGGCGGAACGGAGCTCTTCGGTCCAGGCCGATCCGTCCCACCATCGTTCGAGGCGGGGGCCGTCGCCTGTGTGCCCTGGATCGGGATGCCAGCCGGGGGGAGTCGAATGAGTCACGCGCCCAAGCCTAAGCATTTCAACTGAAAAGCCGGTGAGAGGCCCATGAGAATTGGCACGGGGAGGTCGGTGTTCACGGCACGATCCCCCGGATCACCCCCAGCTCCAGCAGGTCCTGTGGCCGCAGTCCGAGCTGGTCGGCCGTCGCTCCCGCCTCGGCCGGATCGCGTTTGAGGATCGCCGTGGCGAGTTCGGGCGCGATGACGGAGAAGTAACTGTCCTTCGTGGCCCACGTGTTGTCCGGCGCGGACAGCGCCAGCGCGCCGCCCGAGCCGCCCTCGCCGATCAGCAGGGTGGTGACCGGCACCCGCGCCGTCGCCACCGCCGCGAAGACGTCCGCGACGGCCGCCCCCACTCCCGCGCGTTCCGCCCCGGCGTCGTTGGCCGCGCCCGGAGTGTCCACCAGGGTCAGGACGGGGATGCCCAACCGGTCGGCGAGGCGGATCAGCCGTGCCGCCGTACGGTATCCGGCCGGGAGGGTGGC
>NZ_WWJY01000568.1 GCF_009865405.1 Streptomyces sp. SID3212
GCGGGCCCTTCTTGACGTCGACGACGATCGCGCGGTCCTCCACGCCGGTGAGGGTGAACAGGTCCTGGCAGGTGAAGTTCCCCAGGATGTCGGTCTGTTCACCCGTGCCGACGCGCTCCCCGGTCGTGCCCTTCCTGATGACGACCTTCATCGTGCCGGCCGGGATGCCGGCGGAGGTGATGGAGCCGTCCCAGGTCCCGATGAGGGCGTCCGGTACGGAGCCCGCGCCGGGGGCGGGTCCCCCGGGGTCCTCGGAGGTGGAGGCGGACGGGGAGCCGGGGGCCGGGGAGTCGGAGGCCGGCGACGAGCCCGACGGGGTCGGCGACGGTGCGGGACGCCCGGGGGTGGCCGGGGCGCTCGACGAGGAGTCGGCCTTCCCCCCGCCCTGGGCCGTGTCGGACCTGTTGTTGTCCCGCACCTGGTCGAGCAGGATCCCGCCGCCGACGGTCACCGCCGCCAGCGCGCCCGCCACCGCCAGCACCACCGTGCAGCTGACCTTGCGGCCCCCGCGCCCCTCCTGGCGCCCGGTGTTGCCGGACACGGAGACGGAGAACCCGCCGTCGTGCAGGCGTTGCGCCGGTACGGAGGCGTCCTGCGGCGGCTCCGTCGGCGGCCCGAAGACCCCCAGGGCGGGCCCCTGACCGCCGGAGCCGGTCACCGCGCTCGGGGCCGTACCCCCTGCGGCCTGAGCCGCGCCGGACGCACCCACCCCCGACGCACCCACTCCCGACCCGCTTCCGCCGGACGCGCCCTCGGTGGTCGCGCCTCCCCCCGTCGACGCCTGCGTGAACGGCACCGGCCCCGTGGCCACCGGCTCCTCCACGGCGGCCGGTACGGATCCCGGCGCGCGCGGCACCACGTCCAGGTCCAGGAGCGCCACCGCCGCCCGGCTGACCTCCTCGACCAGCGGCCCCGGCAGCCAGCCCCCCGCCACCGCACGCTCGGCCCCGCCGGGCGCGAGTCGCCGGGCGACCTCGGCGGGGGTGGGGCGCGCGGCCGGGTCCTTGGCCAGGCAGTGCGCGACCATGTCGCGCAACGCGCCCTCCATGGGGCCCAGTTCGGGCTCCCCGTGCACCACCTTGTAGAGCAGCGCGGCCGACGAGTCCCCGGCGAACGGGCCCGCCCCTGTCGCCGCGTACGCGAGCACCGCGCCCAGCGAGAAGACGTCGGCCGCGCCGGTCACGGGGCCGCCGATGATCTGCTCGGGCGCCATGTAGCCGGGCGACCCCACGGACACGCCGGTCGCGGTGAGCGAGGCGGTGCCGTCGGTGGCGCGGGCGATGCCGAAGTCGATGAGCCGGGGGCCGTCCAGCGCCAGCAGGACGTTCGACGGCTTCACGTCACGGTGGACCAGACCGAGCCCGTGCACCGTGACCAGCGCCTCGGCCAGACCCGCGCCCAGCGCGTCGACGGACCGCCCGGGCAGCGGCCCGTGGCCGGCGACCGCCTGGGTCAG
>NZ_WWJY01000569.1 GCF_009865405.1 Streptomyces sp. SID3212
CGGCGAGCGCGGGCCTGCGGCACGCGGCCGAGACCGCGACGGCGGCGCAGGGCCTCACCGACCTGCCGTGGTACGACGCCCGCCGTCTGGACATCGACCTGCTGCTGTGGCGGCTGCGGGACCACCCGGACCTGGCGGCCTTCGTGGACCGCGCGATCGGCCCGCTGCGCGCCCACGACAGGACGGCGCGGCCCGCCCTGCTGCCCACCCTGGAGGTCTTCCTGGCGCACGCGGGCCGCAAGGCGGAGACGGCGCGTGAGCTGCATCTGAACCGCCAGACGCTGTACAACCGGCTGGCGCGGATCGCGGAGCTGCTGGGCACCGACCTGGACGACCCGCAGACGGTGCTGGCCCTGAGCCTGGCGCTGCGCGCCCGCCGCCACGCGCCGTGAAACCGTCAGGCCGGACTCCTCCGCTCAGCGGACCCGTCGCGGCTGTGTCAACTCGTCGTAGACGCTGAGCATCTGGGCGATCGAGTCCTCCTCCGTCGGCCACGTCGCCGCCTGCGCCCGGCCCGCCGCCGCGAGTTCCTTCCTGCGGTCCGCGTCGCCGAGGAGCCGTACCACCGCCGCCGAGAGCGCCACCGCGTCGCCGTACGGCACCAACTCGGCGGCGTCGCCCACCAGATCGGGGTTGCCGCCGACCGACGTGGCGACGAGGGGCACGCCGAGGCGCAGCGTCTCCTGCGCGAGGACGGAGCGGGCCTCCCAGCGGCTGGTGAGCAGCACCAGGTCGGCGGCGTCGAGGAGTTCGCCGACGTCGTCCCGGCGGCCGACCAGCCGGACGGGCAGGTCCGCGCTGTCGATACGGCGCTGGAGCCGCGCCCGCTCCCGGCCCTCGCCCGCGACGACGAGCAGCGGGACGGGGTCGAGGCCGCGCCACGCGGCGGCCGCGTCGAGCAGGGTGTCGTACCCCTGATGC
>NZ_WWJY01000570.1 GCF_009865405.1 Streptomyces sp. SID3212
TGACCCGGCGCCGGCCCCGCGCCGGGCCCCGCCGCCCGCCCCTTCCCCTTCCGTACACCCAGGAGGTCCTGCCATGGCCGCGCTCACCCCTCTCGGCAATCTGCCCTACCCGCAGCCCACCGACGCCGCCAACGTCCCTCTCCACATCCAGTCGCTCGCCGAGTCCATCGACGGCCGCACCGTCCTGCGCTTCCTCGACGCCGCCACCCGGGACGCCCGGGTCACCGCGCCGGTCGCCGGCATGCTCGTCTGGCTCAACACCCCCGGCCGTTTCTTCCACTACTCCGGCACCCAGTGGCAGCCCGTCGTCCCGGGCGCCGTGCACAAGGCCAACACGACGACCGGCACCCTCGCGGCCGTCACCACCTACACCGAGACGCTCACCGGCTCCACCGGCGATCCGACGGCGGTCACGTTCACCGTGCCGCTGTCCGGCTCCGTCCTGGTCTCGGTGGGGGCGCGCATCAGCAGCAGCGCTGCCGCCGCCGCGTCCTTCATGTCGGCGAACATCCGCACCGGTACGACCGTCACGCTGGCCGCCGCCGATGCCCGCGCGGCGATCGTCACCGGTACGAACCAGTGCTCCGCCTCCACCCAGTTCCAGGTCAACGGGCTCACGTCCGGAGCCGTGTGCACCGCCACCGCCGCCTACAAGTCGGCCACCTCCAACACCTCCACCTTCACCAACCGATTCGTGACCGTGACGCCGCTGATGTGACGCCCCGGCGGCATCCGTTCACGACGACGCCCACGACGTGAGGAGCCGGCCCATGGCCGCACCGCTCTCCGCCGACGCCCTCGTCCGCGCCCTGCGCGGCGAGGGCGTCCGCGTCGCCGAGCACGGCGACTGGAAGACCCACAACCGCAACCACAAGGGCCCCTGGGGCCCCGTCCACGGAGTGATGCTGCACCACACCGCGGGCGTCGACAGCCTCGCGCTCTGCCGAGGCGGCACCTCCGACCTGCCGGGACCCCTCTGCATCGGCCTGCTCACCAAGGACGGGACCGTCCATCTCGTCGGGTACGGACGGACGAACCACGCCGGCAACGGCTCGGCCGCCGTCCTCGAAGCCGTACGCGCCGAACAGCCCCTGCCCGCCCGGGGACCGGACGCCGTGGACGGCAACGCCCGCTTCTACGGCTTCGAGATCGAAAACCTCGGCAACGGCCGCGACCCCTATCCCGCCGCCCAACTCGACGCCGCCGAGCGGCTGTCGGCGGCGCTGTGCCGGGCGCACGGCTGGTCGGCGCGGAGTGTGATCGCGCACAAGGAGTGGACACGACGGAAGATCGACCCCTCGTTCCCGATGCCGGCGATGCGGGACCGGGTCACCGCCCGCCTGGGCGCGAAGCCGGCCCCGCCGGCCCCTCCCACCGGGCCCGGCACCCCGCAGAAACCGGTGTACGAGACGTTCCCCGGCGCCGCCTTCTTCGTGCCCGGCAGGAACAGCCCGCTGATCACGGCGGTCGGCCGCCGGCTGGTCGCCGAGGGCTGCGGACGGTACGAGATCGGCCCGGGGCCCGTCTGGGGCGCGGCCGACACCCGTTCGTACGCCGCCTGGCAGCGCAAGCTCGGCTACGGCGGGCGCGATGCCGACGGCGTTCCGGGACGGACCAGTTGGGACCGGCTGCGGGTCCCTCGCGCCGGGGGAGCCGTCCCCCAGGGGGGAGGGCCCGCGTGACCCAGTCGGAAGCCGAGAACATCGCCGTCGAACTGGAACGCCTGCACCGCTCCGTGGACGTCGGATTCGCCACCACCCGGGGCGACTTGGCGCTGCTGCTCCAGCGCGTCGACCAGACCGACAAGGCCATCGGCGACCACGAGGACCGTATCGAGGCGCTGGAGCGTTCGCGCTGGCCCCTGTCGTCGCTCGCGGCGGTGACGTCGTGCGCCGCGCTGGCGCTGACCATCTGGCAGACGTCGGGGAAGTGAGGTCACGCGGAGAAGTGACCTGACGCGGGAGAGTGGTCTGACGCCGGAAATGCCCCCGGCCGTGTGTCCCACGGCCGGGGGCATTTCTCCGTGTCACGAGGCCTGTTGGCGGCTCGTGGCTCTCACGCCTGTTGGCGGCTCGCGCCGCGCGTCAGTCCGGGGGTGATCATCTCGGAGATCCGCTCCGGGGTGACCGCCCGGGAGTACAGCCAGCCCTGCCCGGTGTCGCAGCCGATCCGGCCCAGCCGCTCCGCCTGCCCCTCCGTCTCCACGCACTCCGCCGTCACCGTCAGCCCCAGCCGGTGCGCGAGGTGCACCAGCGTCTCCACGATCACCTCGTCCGCCGGGCTCGGGTGGACCCCTTCGTCGTAACGGAAGCCCCGGACGAACGAACCGTCCAACTTCAGTACGGAGACGGGCAGTCGGCTGAGGTACGCGAGGTTCGAGTAGCCGGTGCCGAAGTCGTCGATGGCGATCCGTACCCCCATGTCGCTCAGCGCCTGGAGCGCCTGGAGCGGCCGGCCCGCCGAGCCCATCACCGCGGACTCGGTCAGCTCCAACTGGAGGAGATACGGGGCCAGTCCGGTCTCCGCGAGGATCCCGGCCACGTCCGCCACCAGGTCGGAGTCCCAGACCTGGCGTACGGCGACGTTGACGCTGACGAACAGCGGCCGGGCGCCCGGGTGGTCCTTCTGCCACTGCCGGGCCTGGCGGCAGGCCGTACGGAGCACCCAGCGGCCCAGCTGCACGATCGAGCCGTCCTCCTCGGCGATCCCGATGAAGCGGTTGGGCGCCAGCGTGCCGAACTGCGGGTGCTCCCACCGCACCAGCGCCTCCACCCCCCGTACCGTCCCGTCGGCCATTCCCACCAACGGCTGGTACTCCAGCAGGAATTCACCCCGCTCGACCGCCGGCCGCAGGGTCGAGGAGAGCGCCTGACGGGTCATCCGGTGGGCGTTGCGCTCCGGGTCGAAGAGGGTCCAGCGGGCCTTGCCGTCGGCCTTCGCCCAGTAGAGCGTGGTGTCGGCGGCCTGCATCAGGCCGGTGGGGGTGGTGCCTTCGGCCGTACGTTCCACCACCCCGATCGAGGCCGACACGGCGAGCCGCTGGCCGGCCAGGTCGAACGGGCGCTGGAGCGCGGAGAGCACCGACCGGGCGAGATCGGCGAGTTGTTCCGTACCGGTGGAGTCCTCGACCAGGATCGCGAACTCGTCGCCGCCGAGCCGGGCGACCAGATGGCTGCCGCTGCGGGTGTAGCCGTCGTGGTCGGCGCATTCGGTCAGCCGGCTCGCGACGGCGGCGAGCAGCCGGTCGCCGACGCGGTGGCCGAGGGTGTCGTTGACGGCCTTGAAGCCGTCGAGATCGAGGTAACAGAGGCCGATCCGCCCTGTTCTGCCATGATCTGCCCCTGTGCTGTCACGGTCGCGACCGAGATCGTCGGCCGCGTACGCGGCGTGCGGCGGCGGGGTCTCCAGCGCCGAGGCCAGCCGCTCGAAGAACAGCGTGCGGTTGGGCAGCCGGGTCACCGGGTCGTGCATCTGGAGATGGCGCAGCCGCGCCTGGAGTTCACGCCGGTCGGTGATGTCGGAGACCGACAGCAGCACGCCCCGGCTGTCCGGCACGGGCGCGACCGTGATCTCGGCCCACAGGGTGCGCCCGTCGGAGTGCTTGAGGCGGCGGGTGCAGCGGAACCGGGCGCGCAGGCCGCGGAGCACCTCGCGGTAGGCGTGCCAGGTGCGGGTGTCGGAGGAGAGGTCGGCGACGTCGGCGGCGGACCGTCCGAGGAGCGCGGCGGCCGGCACGCCGAGCAGCGCGGCGAACGCGTCGTTGGCGCTGACGATCGTGCCCTCGGGGTCCACGACGGCCATGGCGAGCGGGGCGGCGCGGAAGGCGCCACGGTGGTCGCCGCCAGGGTCGGTCCGGTCCACCGAATCCGTCCGGTCCGCATGACGCTCCGTGACCGGCGGCCGTACGGTGCCGGGCGCCACGACTGCCGCAGAGTGCGGCCCTTCGGAGGTTCCGCTCACGGCTCGCTCCCGCGGTGCAGTGGTGTCGTACAGGGTCGGTCGGGACGGTCGGCCTGGGAAAGTGTGCCGATCATAGAGGCTGTCCGGGTGGCCGTTCCAGCTCTGTGGCAAGGATCCGGAGCTTCACCGGTCGGCGGGTTGTCGTTGGACGATCGTTTCTGCACGCCCGTGGCCTCGGACGATCCCCTCGTGAGCGGTTGTGACTTTCCGTGAGAGGCCGGGGTGTCGCGCTCCGCGCGCCGTCCCTCACCCGAGTGGGGCAGCGGAACAGGGCGTATGACAAGGAACCGGCACAAGGTGGGTGGTGGTGTCCCCTCATCCCCCAGCCGGAGGTCGACGTGGAGCGTCTGGAGCCACCCGGGGGAGTGGAACGGCCGCGCCTGCGCAGTACCGCGGCTGCTTTCACCTCCCTCATGGCGCTCGCCGCCACGTCCCTGGTCGCGGGTCCCGCCGTGGCCGCGCCGGCCGCCGGGCCCTGCGCCCTGCCCCGTACCGGCGCCCACCACTCCCTCGGCCTGGACACCTGGAACGGCTCCTACACCCGCCCCGACCGCACCCTCGACGCGGTGATGGTCTTCCTGTCCTTCCCGGACGCCGAACCGATGACCCGCCCCGAGGAGCTGGTCGCCGACCACTTCCCGGCCACCAGCCGCTTCTACGCGCGGGCGTCGTACGGGAAGTTCGCCCTGCGGGCCCACCCCGAGGCCCGGTGGATCCGGATGCCGCACGCCTCCACCTCGTACGGGATAAAGCGCGACTGGGACCCCTCGCGCCGCACCGCCTACCTGCGGGACGCGCTGCGCGTCGCCGATCCGGTCGTGGACTTCTCGCGCTACGACATCGTGTACCTGGTCGCCGATCCGACCGCGCCCGGTGTCGACTCCGACGCCACGAAGGTCGTCAACTTCGACCGGCCGATGGAGGCGGACGGCAAGGACATCCGCCGTATCGTCACCGTCTTCGAGAAGCACCCGCCGGACCGCAACGTGCTGGCCCACGAGACCGGGCACGTCTTCGACCTGCCGGACCTCTACCACCGGCCCGCCGACGGCAAGGGCGACTGGGACACCTACGTCGGGGACTGGGACGTGATGGGCAGTCAGTTCGGCCTCTCGCCCGACCTGTTCGGCTGGCACAAGTGGAAGCTCGGCTGGCTGGACCGGCGCCAGGTGCGCTGCGTCCTGCCCGGTACGGAACTGCTCACCCTGGAGCCGATCGCCGAGGCCCGCCAGCTCGGCGGCGACGCGGGGACACGCCTCGCGGTCGTCAGGACCGGGAAGGACTCCGTGGTCGCCGTCGAGGCGCGCGGCGCGACCGGCAACGACGCGGGCACCTGCACGGAGGGCGTGCTGATCTACCGGGTACGGAGCGGGGCGGAGTCCGGCGGCGGCCCGGTGGAGGTGGTGGACACCCATCCGCGCAGCGACGCCTGCTGGGACACCTCCGTGTACCCGCCGCTGGCCGACGCGCCGCTGGGGGTGGGGGAGACGTTCACGGTCCCGGACGAGCGGATCAGGGTGGAGGTCGCGGACCGGACGGCGACGGGCGCCTGGACGGTCAAGATCACCACGGGAAAGGAATGAGGCTCCCGCCAACGGAGTGAGGCCCCCCGCTTTCGCGAGAGGCCTCAATCTTGTCTGTGCGCCGTCAGGGACTCGAACCCCG
>NZ_WWJY01000057.1 GCF_009865405.1 Streptomyces sp. SID3212
GTAATAGGAGGCATCCGTGCCGCATGTCTTGGTCCTCAACGCGTCGTACGAGCCGCTCGGCGTCGTACCGCTCCGCCGCGCGCTCGTCCTCGTCCTGGAGAACAAGGCCACCAGCCTCGAGGAATCCGGCGCCTTCATGCACAGCGCGACCCGCGTCGTCCCGGCCCCCAGCGTGGTACGGCTGAAGCGGTTCGTGCGGGTCCCCTACCGGGGGCCCGTTCCTCTCACCCGTCGTGCGCTCTTCGCCAGGGACGGGGGCCGCTGCATGTACTGCGGCGCCGCCGCCACCAGCGTCGACCACGTCGTCCCCCGCAGCCGCGGGGGACAGCACGCGTGGGACAACGTCGTGGCCGCGTGCCGCAGGTGCAACCACGTCAAGGCCGACCGGCACCTGCGTGAGCTGGGCTGGCGTCTGCACCAACAACCGGCCCCGCCGTCCGGCCTCGCCTGGCGGATCATCGGGACCGGACACCGTGACCCGCGCTGGATGCCGTACCTGCAACCGTACGGCGCGGAGGACGCGGTGGCCCGGATCGACGGCATTTCAGCCTGAGATCCGGGCCTTTGTCGTTCCCCCTGGTCAGGCGGGTGTGGGCCGGGGGGATCGGAGGCGTGCGCGGGGGCCGGTGCCGCTTTCGGTCGTTCCGGTCCTTCCGGTCCTTCCGGTCCTTCCGGTCCTTCCGGTACGGCGCCACCGCGGCCGGGGCCCCCGCTACGGCGCCACCGCGTAGACCTCCGCCGAGAACAGCGAGTAGCCGTACTTCGTCGCGCGGGCGTCGCCCTGGACCCGTACGAACCGGGTGTCCTTCGCGTCCATGCCGATCGCCTCCCGCCCGCCCCGGCCGTCCGAGACCGTCGCCGCGGTCCGCCAGGTGCGCCCGTCGGCCGAGACCTGGACGCGGTAGCGGCGCGCGTACGCCTCCTGCCAGGTCAGGACCACCTGCCCGACCCTCGCCGCCGCCGGGAGCTCCAGCTGCCACCAGGCGCCGTCCTCCACCGGGGAGGACCAGCGGGTGGCGGGGTCCCCGTCGATCGCGGCCGACGCCGGGAAGTCCGGGGTCTCGTCGCCCGAGGACGAGGCGGTCGCGCCGCGCGCGAGGTCGGGGCCGCCGGTGCGCGGCGAGGCCCGTACGGTCAGCGTGCTCCGCTCCCCGCCGAAGGCGACCGGCACCTCGTACGAACCGGCCGGGGTGCCCGCCTTCACCTCGACCTCGATGGGAACGGTCGTCCGGGCTCCGCGCGGCACGGTGGTCCTCCTGGGGACCGTCACCCGGATGCCGGACGGCGCCTTCGCGGTGAGCGATCCGCGCACCTCCCCGGGCCGCCGCCCCGCCAGCCGCGCCTCGACCGTCTCCGCCTTCCCGCCGATCTGGGCGTCCGCCTCGCGGGGTGCCAGGTCCAGCCGGGCCCCCGGCTCGTCGGCGAACCAGGGCACGACATGCCGTACGGAGGGGGCGGGCGCGCCCGGTCCCGAGACGCCGGAACCGGGACCCGCGCCCGGCCACACGATCCGTACCGCGTCGGCGAGCAGGCCCTTCGCGTCCGCCTGCGTCCAGCCGCTCGTCGACAGCGGGCCCAGCGGGCGCCAGCCCTCACCCGGCACGCGCACCTCGACGCTCGCCCCGGCGCCCGTGCCCGGGGCGGTCATCGCGGTCACCGCGGTGACCGGTCTCGCCCGGCCGAG
>NZ_WWJY01000571.1 GCF_009865405.1 Streptomyces sp. SID3212
CTCGCCGGCTGGGCGACGATCCGGTTGATCGCGCCGGGCGTCGACGTGACTCAGCTCGCCCTCGCCGCCGCGCCCGGCCTGGCCTCCGGTCTCACCGCCGCCGGGGGCGCCGCCCTGCGGCCCGAACCCTGGTCCCTCACGCTCTCCGCGCTGGCCGTGGTGCTGCTCACCGGTACGGTGACCGCGGCGCAGGCCCGATGGGCGGCCCGCCAGGGATCCGCAGACCGGCTCAGGACAGGAGACGCACGATGACGGACACCACGCTCGCGGAGCTGGAGCAGCGCGCGACCGCCCGCCGTGACGCGGTGCGCGACGACCACGACGCGCTGATCGCCTGTGACCGCCTCGTCCGGATCTTCGCCACCGACGGGGTGGAGGTGCAGGCACTCCAGGGGCTCGATCTCCGCGTGGAGAAGGGTGACCTGATCGCTCTCGTCGGGGCGTCGGGCAGCGGCAAGTCCACCCTGATGAACATCCTCGCGGGCCTGGACGTGCCCACGGCGGGCGCGGCCAGGGTCGGCGGCCACAACCTCCTCGCCATGGACGCCAAGGCGCGGCTGGGCTACCGGCGCGACGTGGTGGGCTTTGTGTGGCAGCAGACCGCCCGCAACCTGCTCCCGTATCTGACGGCCTCTCAGAACATCGCCCTGCCGATGCAGTTGCGGGGCCGTTCCCGCAAGAAGGCGGAGCGGGTGGAGTCCCTGCTGTCCATGCTGGAGATCACCGAGTGCCGGGACCGCCGCCCGTACCAGCTGTCCGGCGGCCAGCAGCAGCGGGTGGCCATCGCGGTGGCCCTGGCCAACTCCCCTTCCGTGGTGCTCGCCGACGAGCCGACGGGAGAGCTGGACTCGGCCACCGGCGAGCAGGTCTTCGCCGCGTTCCGCCGTGCCAACGACGAACTCGGCACCACGGTCGTCATCGTCACCCACGACCAGGCGGTGGCGGGCGAGGTCCGGCGCACGGTCGCCATCCGGGACGGCCGCACCTCCTCCGAGGTGCTGCGCCGCACGGAGGTCGACGCGGAGGGAAGGGAGTCGGTGGTGTCACGGGAGTACGCGATGCTGGACCGGGCGGGACGGCTCCAGCTGCCCGCCGACCACCTCGCGGCGCTGGGCATGAAACACCGGGTCGCGCTGGAACTCGAACGGGACCACATCGGCGTCTGGCCGTCCGACGAGCCGGAGCAGCGGGCGTCCGGCGACACCACCGACAGAGGTATGTGATGGCCGAAGGAATCGATCCGGGCCCCGCCGGCACGTCGGTGGAGACGCCGGTCCACGACCCGATGGTGCGGGTCGAGGGGCTGCGGCGCTCGTACGGCACCGGCGAGAACGCCGTACACGCCCTGCGGGGTGTCTCGTTCACGGTCGGGCGCGGCGAACTGGTCGCGCTGAAAGGCCGGTCGGGCTCCGGGAAGACCACACTGCTCAACCTGGTCGGCGGTCTCGACACCCCGGACGACGGGAGTGTCACCGTCGACGGGGTGAGCCTGGCCGGCCTGAACGAGTCGGGGCTGCTGCGGCTGCGCCGTGACCGGATCGGTTTTGTGTTCCAGTCGTTCGGGCTCATTCCGATCCTCACGGCGGCCGAGAACGTCGGCATACCCCTGCGCATCCGGGAGTCGGACGCCCGTGCGCGTGAGGAGCGGGTGGCGCTGCTGCTCTCGCTCGTCGGCCTCGACGGACACGCCGCCCAGCGGCCCGGGGAGCTGTCCGGCGGGCAGCAGCAGCGGGTCGCGATCGCCCGTGCGCTCGCCAACCGGCCTGCGCTGCTGATCGCCGACGAGCCGACGGGCCAACTCGACGCGGAGACGGGCATGGTGGTGATGAACCTGATCCGCGCGGTGGTACGGAGCGAGGGTGTGACGGCGCTGGTGGCCACGCACGACGCCCAGTGGCTCGGGCTGGCGGACCGCGTCCTGGAACTGAACGACGGCGACATCACCGAGGAGCACGGCCCCCGGTGACGGGCACGCGGAACGCCGTACGGGGCGGGGATCCGGAACCGGGGCCGGGCGCCTAGAACGCGTCCGGGTCGATCGTCCCGGTGACCAGTCCCACGAGGAACCGCCGCATCAGGGAACCCTGGGGTCTCCGCTTCCCGTCCCTGCCCCGCTCCCCGTCCTCTGCGTTCTCCGTGTCCTCCGCGTCGGCGGAGATCACCGCCTCGCCCGCCTTGACCTCGTACCGTACGGGCAGCGCGCGCAGCCCCCGTACGAACGGCGAGGAGCGCCAGGGGAGTTGAGCCTCCGGTACGGCGAGTTCGAGCTGCGCGAACCTCTCGAACAGGCGCTCAAGCGCCAGCGTGGTCAGGACGGTGGAGAGTTCACGGGCCGGACACTGGCGGGGGCCCGCGCCCCAGGACAGGTGCGCGCGGGTGCCGGCCGCGCGGCTCACCGAGGCGCCGCCCGCGAAGCGCGGGTCGGCGTGGGTG
>NZ_WWJY01000572.1 GCF_009865405.1 Streptomyces sp. SID3212
CCGGGAGGGCGGTGCGCCGGTGACCGCCGACACGCGCTTCGAGATCGGCTCCCTGACGAAGTGTCTGACGGCCCTGCTGTTCGCCGAGCGGGTGGCGCGCGGCGAGGTCGCCCACGGCGATCCGCTGACCCGCTTCCTGCCCCCGGAGGCCGTCCCGGAGCCGCGCGGCGGGCCCGTCACCCTGCTCCATCTGGCCACCCACACCTCCGGACTGCCCCGGCTGCCACCGGGTCTGTTCGCCAGTGCGGCCGGGCGCCGGCTGAGCAATCCGTACGCCCGGTTCGACACGGACGACCTGCTGGACGCCCTCGCCAGGACCCGGCTCCGCGCCCGGCCCGGCGAGCGGATGCGGTACTCGAACTTCGGGGTGGCCCTCCTCGGCCATCTCCTCACCGGCGCGGGCGGGGCGCGCACGGCGGACGGGACGGCGCGGTACGGGGACCACCTCGCGGCCCGTGTCCTGGACCCCCTCGGGCTGTACGGCACCTCCTGCGTGCCCGGCCCCCCGGGAACCACGGCCACCGGCTACGGGCACGGCGGCGCCCGCCCCCCGTGGGAGATCCCGGGTCTGCCGGGCGCGGGGGCCGTCCGCTCCACCGCCCGCGACCTGCTGACCCTCCTCGACGCGCACCTGGAGGCCCGTCCCGGCGCCCCGTCAGGAACCGGTGGGAG
>NZ_WWJY01000573.1 GCF_009865405.1 Streptomyces sp. SID3212
GGTGGACGAGCCTGGCGCGCCGGGCGGACTCCTCCAGCGCGGCCCGTACGGCCGGGTCGAGCCCCGCCAGGGCGTCGGCCAGGGCCGCCGCGGGCACCCGGACGCGGGTGAGCTTCACGCCGTCGAACTTCTCCGCGTACTCGATCAGCGCTTCCGTACCGCGATGGTGCACGTCCTCGCAGATGGGCCGCACCTTCTCCAGGGCGGCTTCCACGTCGAACTCGGCTCGGGGCAGCAGGTCACGGAGCGCGGAGCCCTCGGGGAGGGCGCCGCCGCGCAGATCGATTCGTGAGATCACGCGGTCAATTCTCGCAGACGGCCTCCGGCCGCCGGACGCGAGTATCACTGGCTGATACATGCCCCGTCAGGCTCATGTCACCACTAGCGTTCAGGCCGTCACCCAGGGGGAACACCATGAGTAACGACGTGACGAGGAAGCGGAGGAGCGGCGGTGACCGTGACCGAGCCGCAGGAAGGTGAGGCGCCCGACTGGCTGAGCGCGGCGGAACTGGGCATGTGGCAGGCCTTCCGGAACGGCAGTACGTACGACCTCTCCACGTACGACCCCCGGCGGGACGATCCCTTCGACCCGCACGGCTGGGGCGCCAACCGCAGCGTACGTGCCAGGGTCATCGCGTTACTCCTGCTCAGCGGCCCTCCGGCGCTCCCGGGCCGGGTCGCCGCGCTCAAGATGCGCGGGGTACGGATCACCGGGACGCTCACCCTCGCGGGCGGCACGATCGCGCCGTACGTCGAACTGGACCGCTGTCTGTTCGACAACGAGATCGTGCTCCCCGAGTCGCACTTCACGACGCTGCGCATGGCGGGCTGTGCCATACCGCGCCTGGAGGCCGCCCGGCTGCACACGGAGGGTGACCTTCATCTGCCGCGCTGCCGGGTCGAGCGCGGGATACGGCTGACGGACGCGCAAATCGGTACGGATCTGCTGATCAGCCAGATCGAGGTGCGTCCCGACCGGATGGGCCGGGCGATCACCGCCGACGGCATGACGGTCGCCCAGGACCTCCAGGCCGATCAGATCGAGACATACGGCGAGGTCAGTCTCCGCGGCGCCAAGGTCGGGGTGTCGCTGAGCCTGCGCGGCAGCCGGCTGCGCGCCCCGCGCGACCGCCGGGCGCTCAACGCGCCGCGCCTGACGGTCGAGCGCACCCTCCACATGACCGGCGCGTGGGTGACGGACGAGGCCTCGGGCTCCGGTTCCACTCCCCCGTACGGCGTCGGGATCTCCGGCGGCCCGCCGCCCGGCACCCGGGTGCAGCCCTTCGAGTGCCGGGGCGGGGTGCGGCTGGACGACGGCCGGTTCGGCGACGCGGTCGACCTCGACCAGGCGCGGTTCGTCCTGATGGCCGGGGAGGAGCTGTCGCTGCGCAGGATCGTCACTCCTGAGCTGCGGTTCACGTGCGAACGCCCCGAGGAGGGACGGGTCGTGCTGAGCGGGGCGAGGATCGTCACCCTGGTCGACGTGTCGACCAGCTGGCCGGGGCCCGGCGGGCTCGCCATGGGCGGCTTCGTCTACGAGAACCTCGTGTGGGTCGGTCACTTCCCGCTCGGCCGCCGCCTGGAGTGGGTCGCGGCGGCGACACCCGAGTACGCGCCGGAGCCGTACGAACGGCTCGCGCAGGTCCTGCGCAACAGCGGCGAGGACGCCGACGCGCGCGAGGTGCTCCTCGTCAAGCAGCGCCGCCGCCGGGAGACGCTGCCGCTCGCCGCGAAGCTCTGGGGGTATCTCCAGGACTGGACGGTGGCGTACGGCTACCGCCCCGGGCGGGCGGCGCTGTGGATGGCGGTCCTCTGGGCGGGCGGCACGTTCGCGTTCGCCCGTCACGCCCCGCCGCCGCTCAAGGCGACCGAACACCCCGAATGGAACCCGGCCCTCTTCGCGCTGGATCTGCTCGTACCGGTGATCAATCTCGGCCAGGACGGGTACTGGCGGCTGGAAGGCGGCTGGCAGTGGACCGGAGCTGTGCTGGTCATGCTCGGATGGATCCTCGCCACCACCGTCGCGGCCGGCGCCTCCCGTCTCCTGCGCCGCGGCTGACCCCCCTTTCTTTACCCTGCCTTGACCTGGGCGGCTACAACCTTTCCACCCCTACGAAAGCTTCACAGCAGCCCTCTGGCGCGGCCACGACCTGCGGTTTTCAATGGTCGGCACCATGTCATTGCTCCGCGCCCTGATCAGCACCGCGCGTATGGTCCGGCACACCCCGCTGCTCGCCGCGGGGCAGCCGCCCGACGACGCCGTACTGCTCGACGCCCCCGACGAGCGGCTCGCTCCCGTGCTGGTCTCCGCCGCTCTCGGCGCGTACGAACAGGCCGCGAAGCTCCTCGCGACCACACGTGAATCAGCCGAATGGGAGAACCGGGACCGCTATGTGAGACGGCTGGCGGCGTTCGCCCACGGCCGTCAGGAATGGCTCACCGACTGGCTCGCGGTGGCGCCCCGTGATCCGGACGCGCTGCTCGTCAAGGCCGAACTCGCCGTCCGCAGGGCGTGGGAGTCCCCGGCGCGCGCCGAACGGCTGCGCGAGATGGGCCCGCTGATCGACGCGGCGGCCGACGGCGATCCGCGCGACCCGGTGCCGTGGCGCCTGGCGCTCGACCACGCGCGCGGCACGCACGCCACGCACTCCGCCTTCGAAGAGCTCTGGGCGCAGGCCGTGCGGCGCTCCCCGCACCACTACGGGTGCCATGTCGCCGCCCTCCAGTACCTGTCGGCCCTCTGGTACGGCTCGCACCGCGAGTGCTTCGACTTCGCCGAACAGGCGGCGCACGACGCGCTGCCCGGCTCGCTCGTCCAGGCGCTCCCCGTGCGGGCCGCCTTCACCCTGCTGATGAGCGGCGACCCCACCTCCGTACAGGGGGACCGGATCGACGCGGCGGCCGACCTGGCCGTCGCGGTGTCCGCGCGGTACGAGGCGGGCGATCCCTGGCCGGCCGAGGTGCGCAACCTTCTCGCGTACGTCCTGGTGGGGCGGGGCCGCTGGGCGGAGGCGCTGGAGCAGTTCCGGCTGGTCGGACCGTACGCGACGTCCTTTCCGTGGACGTGTTTCACCGACGATCCGCTGGGCCGGTTCCTCGAAACCCGGGACGGCGTACGGCTCCAGGTGGCCGCCGAAATGCCTTTGCGGGCCCGAGCAGACCGGAGAAGGCCCCGGGGCCATTACGCTTGAGCGTTGTGACCACCGCACACCTCCCTCTCTTCCCGCTGAACGCGGTGCTGTTCCCGGGCCTCGTCCTGCCCCTGAACGTCTTCGAGGAGCGCTATCGCACGCTGATGCGCGAGCTGTTGAAGACGGACGAGTCCGAACCGCGCCGCTTCGCCGTGGTCGCCGTCCGCGACGGGCACGAACTGTCGCCGACCGCCCCGGGCCTGCCGGACCGGGCGCCCCTGCCCGAGCGCGGCCCCACCGACGGCTTCGGCCCCGAACCCATGGACGCCTTCCACCACGTGGGCTGCGTCGCGGACGCGGCGACGATCCGTGAACGCCCCGACGGCAGCTTCGAGGTGATGGCCACCGGCACCACCAGGATCCGGCTGCTGTCCGTCGACACGAGCGGCCCCTATCTGACGGCCGAGGTGGAGGAACTGCCCGAGGAGGTCGGCGAGGGCGCGTCCGCGCTGGCGGAGGGGGTGCTGCGGGCGTTCCGCAACTACCAGAAGCGGCTGGCGGGCGCGCGTGAGCGCACGCTGGCGACGGGCGACGAACTGCCCGACGAGCCTTCGGTGGTGTCGTACCTGATCGCGGCGGCGGCGGTGCTGGACACGCCGTCGAAGCAGCGGCTGCTGGAGGCGCCGGACACGGCGGCGCGGCTGAAGGAGGAGCTGAGGCTCCTCCGGTCGGAGACGGCGGTGATCCGCCACCTCCCGTCGCTGCCGGCGGTGGACCTGACCAGATCGCCGACGAGCCAGAACTGACGGACCCGAGGCGAGGAACCCCACCGGTGGCGAAGCCCAAGAAGAAGAACCAGCCCGGCTCGGGGGGCACCCCGGCAACGGTCGCCCTCACGGCGGCGGGCACGGCGTACACCCTGCACGCGTACGAGCACGACCCCGCGTCCGCGTCGTACGGCGAGGAGGCGGCGGAGGCCCTGGGCGTGTCCCCGGACCGGGTCTTCAAGACCCTGGTGGCCGACGTGGACGGCGAACTGACCGTGGCGGTGGTCCCGGTGGCCGGCTCCCTGGACCTCAAGGCCCTGGCGTCGGCGGTGGGCGGCAAGCGGGCGTCGATGGCGGACCCGGCGGCGGCGGAACGTACGACGGGTTACGTACGGGGCGGAATCTCCCCCCTGGGCCAACGCAAGCGCCTGCGCACGGTCCTGGACAGCTCGGCGGAGTCCCACACCACGATCTGCGTCTCGGCGGGCCGCCGTGGCCTGGAGGTGGAACTGTCCCCCGGCGCGCTGACGACCTTGACGTCAGCAACGCTGGCGCCGATCGCCCGCCCCTGACCCACTCAAGCCCGCGCGGGCAAATCAAGCCAGGCGCACACCCAGCCCGTCCGGCGCTTGAGGACACCACCCACCGGGCCGCACGGCCCCATCCCGCCCGCCCAGGCACACCCCCAGCCCGTCCGGCGCTTGAGGACACCCACCCACGGGCCCGCGCGGGCAAATCAAGCCCGTCCGGCGCTTGAGGACAAAGGCGTCAGGCGGACGCGCCCGCACCCTCACGGCTTCCCCGCCCCCGGCGGCGCCCCCGCGAACCCACTCCAGTCCCACTCCGGCTCCGGATCCCGAGGCCCGAACACCGCCGTCAACGCCAGGTTGACGACCATCGCCGCCACCGGCCACGCCAACAACGCGCCCTTCGCGTTCAGCTTCAGCGGCGCGTCAAACGTGACGCCCTTCCCCACCTCACGCGCATGCGCCACCACATCCGACGTCGGCCCCAGCCACACGCCGACCTTCCACGCCAGGAACGACCCGACCAGCCCGCCCAGCACCAGCCCCACCACCACCGCGACCCCGCCCCGCTTGCGGAACAGGAAAACAGCGGCGGCGGCGATCGCGCCGAACCCGAGGCCCAGCAGCGCGAACGTACCGTCCGCGCCGATCGCCTCCTCGCCCTCCGTGTCCTTGAGGAAGACCGCCGTATCGTCCGAGACCAGCGGGATCCGCGGCGAGAGCCACAGCCACAGCAACCCCAGCAGCACACCCGCCACCGCGAGCGCCACCGTCACGACCACGGCCGTCCGCACCTCGGCGCCGACTCCCGCGCCGGTGTCGGACGGGTCGCCCGGCAAGGATCCGCGAGATCCGCGAGTTCCGGGATCGCCGGAAGCACCGTCCGGCGGCGTCTGCCACGGATCGTGTCGCGGCTGGTGAGGCGGTGTCAGGGGTGCGGTCACCCTGCCATCGTGCCAGGCCCGCCGCACACCCGCCTCACCGGACCGCCGCACGCCGGTACGCCCACGTCGCGACGGCCAGCGAGACCACACCGACCGCCGCGCAGACCCCCAGGTCCAGGAAGACCGCCAGCCAGTCGGGACGCGCGTCGAAGGAGCGGGAGAGCGCCTCCACGCCGTACGTGGACGGCAGCAGGTCCCGCGCCCAGGTGACCGGCTCCGGCAACCGGTTCGCCGGCAGCACGCCCAGCAGCAGGGCCGCGGACATGCCGAGCTGCCCCAGCAGCGTCGCCAGCTCAGGACGCGGCGCGAGCAGGCCCAGCGCCGCGCCGAGCCCGGCGAGCGCCGCGCCGGCCGGAGGGATCACGAGCAGCAGCACCCACAGATGGGCCAGCGGCAGCTGGAAGAGCACGCTCCCCGTGACCGCCGTGAACACCGCGCCAGGCACCGTGAACGACGCGTACGCCGCCGCCGTACCCAGCACCACCGCGGCCGGCGGCACCGGCAGGGTCGCGAAGTGGTCGAGGCCCCCGCTGGCCCGCAGGTGCCCGAAGTACTGGGCGAGCAGATTGAGCGCCACGAACGCGACCACGAGCACACTGGCCCCGGCGACGACCGCCCGGGACTCCTCCGCCCCGTTCACGACCCCCCGCATCAGGACCATGATCCCGACGGACTGGAAGGTCGCGACGAACAGCAGCGGTATCCGGGCCACCCGGGCCCGGGACATCTGGGCGCGGTACACGGCGGCCAGCGCGGGGAACAGCCGCGCCCTCGGCGCGAGCGGCGCGGGCGCCCCGTCCGTCGTGGTCCCCGCAGGGCCGTCCCGGACCACCCTCACGCTCCCGCCGCCTCGCGCGGACACGGCCTCCGCCGGCACGATGCTCACCTGGCGATGCTCCTGTTCGTAGACGCGGACGGCTCCGGCGCGGGGGCGGTGCTCGGCGCGGGGGCCGAGTGCGTCCGGCTGGTACGGCTGATACGACGCGCACGCTCGCCCAGGGCCCCGTACGGCACCTCGTACGGGCTCACGCCTTCACCAACCCCTTCGCGCGGCCTCCGAGCGCCAGGTACACGTCCTCCAGACTGGGCGTCGCCAGCGTGAAGTCGTCCAGCGCCGCGAAGGCCGCGCCACCGGTCACCGCGGCGACGGCGGCCCGCGCCTCGTCGGGGGCGAGCCGCAGCACCCACCGGCGCCCCGACTCCTGCGCGGACCCGCGCAGCGCGGCGACCTCGGGCACGTCCAGCGGCGCGCGCTCGCGCCACACCAGCTCCACCCGGACCTCCCCCGCGACCTGCTCCTTGAGCCCGGCGGGGGTGTCGCAGGCGATGACCTTGCCGCGTTCCAGCACGGCGACGCGGTCGAGGACGGTCTCGGCCTCGATGACGTTGTGGGTCACGAGCACCACGGTCGCGCCGTGCTCGGCCCTTCGGCGGTCGACGGCGGCCCAGACCGCGCGGCGCGCGATCGGGTCCATGCCGGTGGTGGGCTCGTCGAGGATCAGTACGGGGCGTTCGCCGACCAGCACGGCGGCGAAACAGGCCAGCCTCCGCTGCCCGCCCGAGAGCTTCTTGAGCGGGCGCCCGGCGATCCCGGTGAGCCCCAGCTCCTCCAGCACTGCGTCCCGCTCGGCGCGGGCCGCGCGCAGGGTGAGCCCACGGAGGCGGCCCGTGGTCTCGGCGGCGAGGGCGACGGTCAGCTCGTCGAGCGCGGTCGATTCCTGCCCGAGGTAGCCGATGAGCCGGGCCGCGCGCTCGGGGTGGCCCACGAGGTCGTGCCCGAGGAGTTCGACGCTGCCGGAGTCGGGGCGCATGAGGCCGGTGAGCTGGCGGACGAGGGTGGACTTGCCGGCGCCGTTGGGCCCGAGCAGCCCGAAGATCTCCCCACGGCGCACGTCGAGACTGATGCCGTCGGTGGCACGGACTTCCGGGGTCGCCGGGGTGCCACGTCTGGCGCGCGCGGCGGGGTACGTCTTGACGAGATCGCGGACGACGCACACCGTACTCACGTCCTTGAGCGTACGGGGTGCGGGCCCCCACCAATGCCCCGGGGTCGAGAGCCCCGGGCGTCTGCCCGGTGCGCGGGCGCGGCTTACTGATTGTCCTCAATCGCCGGACGGGCTTGATTTTGCCCGCTGCGGCCCGGCTCTTATCCG
>NZ_WWJY01000574.1 GCF_009865405.1 Streptomyces sp. SID3212
CGGGCGGGCGGTGCCGCCGGCGGGAGCCCTCCGTGCCGTACGGCCGGGCTGCTTCGCCGCGCGGGCGGGTGCCGTCACCGGCCGAGCTCGCCGTGCCGGAGGGGCGTGTGGGGTGACCGGGCGGGGCCTCCCAGGCCCCGGGACCATCCCCTACGGGCGGTTCGCGTCGCCGTACGAGCTCTCCGTGTTGTACGGGCTGACCGCGCTGCCGCGCGTATCCTCCGTCCCGTCGGAGTAGTACGGAACCGGGGCCGGAGCAGTGTGCCGCGCGCCGAATTCCGCCGCGTCCCAGCCCCCGCCCAACTCCGGGGCCAACCAGTCGGGCGCCAGCGCCCCGAAGTCCGCCGGGGCCAGCGCGCCCGCCCCCGCCGGTACGGCGCCGAGCAGCGGCGCCCCCGCCGACTCCGGGAGGTCCGCCAGGTTGCAGCGCGCCGCGAGGTCGGGGTCGGCGGGCCAGCTGCCGATCACCACCCCGAGGGGCTCGACACCCCTGGCACGGAGCGCCTCGGTCGTCAGGGCGGTGACGTTCAGCGT
>NZ_WWJY01000575.1 GCF_009865405.1 Streptomyces sp. SID3212
CGCGTCCGGCCCCGGGGCGGCGGCGCCGCTACGGGCCTCCGCGGCCGCCCAGAGCGCCTCCTCGTCGGCGTCGGTCGAGTCCGCACCGGCGTCCCGTCCCGGTACGGCGGCGTCCGCCTCGTCCCGGACGGATCCGGCAGCCCCACTGTGGGCTTCCGCGGCTGCCCACAACGCTTCCTCGTCGGCGTCCGCCGACTTCACACGGCCACCGCGCCGCGGCAGGCCGGTGCCCACGGAATCCGAACCCGCATCCGTGTCCCGAGCGCGGGCAGCGGCCCCGCTCCGGGAGCCGGCGTCGTCCGCGTCCCGTACCGGATCCGTGGCCCCGCCGCGAGCCTCCGCAGCCGCCCACAACGCTTCCTCGTCGGCGTCGGCGCCCCGCCGCGGCAGGGCGGTGTCCGCCGCGTCCGGATCCGCGC
>NZ_WWJY01000576.1 GCF_009865405.1 Streptomyces sp. SID3212
CGAGTCGCCCCGGGCCGAGCACCCCGAGCACGCGTCGGCCCCCGATCCCGGCGGTGATTCCGAGACGCGGTTCCCGGAGGCCGACCCCGCCTCGTTCCGGCTGCGCGCCGAACCCCCGCCCGCCGCAGCCGCAGCCGCAGCCGCCCCCGACCCGGACGAGGAGCCGGGTGACGAGGCCGACTTCGACCCCCCGGGGGCACCCGCCCTGTACAGCCGGGCCACGGTTCGTGTCCGGGCCGACAGGCCGCCGATACTGACGCCCACTCCCCCGATGATCTCCCGCCCGCTCGCCCTCCAGCGGGCCCTGCGCCCGCTGCGCGGCGCCGTGCCCCCC
>NZ_WWJY01000577.1 GCF_009865405.1 Streptomyces sp. SID3212
AGGGGCCGCAGCGAGCGCCGGCGCGACGCCACCCTCGACCGGGCGCTGGTCACCTGGCTGCCCGCCACCTCCCTCGTGCTGCTGGCCGCCGCGATGCTCTACGCCGGCTGGTCCCGTCCCCGCTGGGTCTCCTCCGGCGCGCTCCCCAGCGATCTCACCTTCCGGGTCATCGTCCTCGCCCAGGTCGCCCTGATCCTCGCCCTGCTGGTCACCGCGTGCGCCCTGCACCGCAGGGCCCCGCACGCCAGGACCGCCCTGTGGGGCCTCGGCGGCCCCGCCGTCGCGATGCTCGCCTGCGGCCTGGCCGGGGTGATGACCGGCGGCATCGCCCAGCGCGTCGCCGACTGGCTCGACCGCGGCGCCACCCCCGGCATGGGCGAGGGCGCGATGGCCGGCCCGCCCGTGCTGCTCAGCTGGCAGGCGGCCGCCATCCCCGTCCTGCTGGTGCTGCTCCTCGTCCCGCTGACGGTCCTCGCCGTCCGTACGGTCCGCGC
Source organism: Streptomyces sp. SID3212 (assembly GCF_009865405.1). Lineage (GTDB taxonomy): Bacteria > Actinomycetota > Actinomycetes > Streptomycetales > Streptomycetaceae > Streptomyces. Next base: position 495 of record NZ_WWJY01000577.1, read on the forward strand.
CGGACGCCGGCTGGCCCCGGTCGTGGAGGCGGAGTACGGCGACGTGACCGTCGACGCCCTCCGTACCCGCCAGATCGCGGGCGCCCGCGCGCGGGCCGCGCTGACCGACGCGGCCCCCTGGCTCGTCGGCACGCTCTCCGGGGCCGCCCTGCTG
>NZ_WWJY01000578.1 GCF_009865405.1 Streptomyces sp. SID3212
CAGCAGGGACACCCCGGGCCAGCGGCACCGCAGGGATCCGCCACGCCGGGGCCGAACACCCCCTCCGCACCCACGGGTTACGGCTTCCCGCACCCGGGACAGCCGGGGCAGCCCGGCCCCGCGGCACCCCAGGCGCCCACCGCTCCCGGACCCAACGCCCAACCCGCGCAGGCCGGTTACGGCTTCCCCCAGCAGGGACACCCCGGGCCAGCGGCACCGCAGGGATCCGCCACGCCGGGGCCGAACACCCCGCCCCCGCCCACGGGTTACGGCTTCCCGCACCCGGGACAGCCAGGACACCCCGACCCCGCCGCCTCCGGGCCGAACGCCCAACCTCCGCAGGCCGGTTACGGCTTCCCGCAGGGACAGCCCGGGCAGCCGGGCCCGTACCCGCCCGCGCCCGTGCCGCCTCAGGCCGGTTACGGCTTCCCGCACCCCGACTACCCGGCGCAGCCCGGCCCCGTACCCCAGCAGCCCGCGCGGGCGACTCCGTACATCCCCCCGCAGCAGATCCACCAGCCCCAGCCGCATCCCCAGCCCCCGGGCCAGGCCGCTCCTCC
>NZ_WWJY01000058.1 GCF_009865405.1 Streptomyces sp. SID3212
CGTACGCCTCGCCCGCTGGGCGGGACCCGGGACGCGGGTCGGCGCCGGTGGCGAACTCGTCGACGAAGAGCTGCCCGCCGCGGCGGAGGCGCTCGGGCTCGACCTCGGCGAACTGGGCGACGACCTGGAGGAGGGGGACGGCGAGGCGTACGCCAGCGAGGCGTGGCGGGTGGCCGTCGACACGGGGCTGGTGGCGGTGGAGGACGCGGATGCCTCCGGCGGGGAGGCGTTGTCGGAGGGCGCTTCGGAGGGCCCGTCGGCCGGCTCCTCCGGCTCCTCGGTGGGCCCTTCCGGCTCCTCCGGCTCCTCCGGCTCCTCGGAGGGCGACGAGACCGGTCGCGTCAGCCCGGGCGCCCAGCTCGCGCTGATCACCTCCGGCGCCCCGCAGGACATCCTGCCGCTGTGGCTGGAGGCCCTCGACGTGGTCTTCGCCGACGCGACCGCGCCGATCCTGGACGACCTGGCCGCCGTCATCGACGACGACGGCGAGATCGACTTCGACGCGCTCGACTGGGACCCGGAGGCGGAGGCGGAGTTCCTGGAGGGCGTCCTCGGCAACCTCTACCTGCTCACCGTCGCGGACGGCGGCGCGACCGAGGGGGCCGTACCGCTGCCCGTGCTCGCCGCGTCGATGATCGTCCCCGACGACATGGGCGAGCCGACCGACGACATCCTGGAGCAGGTCTCCGAGGCGATGATGCGGCTGGACGACCAGTTCCAGCTGCTGGAGCCGATCGGGCTCGTCACGTACACCCCCGTGGACGAGGCCCTCATGGTCGAGGACGCGGAGGGAGCCGAATCCGCCCTGCCCATCGACGAGGACGACGTCTCCCGGTACGGCCTGGTCCGGCTGACGCCCCTCGGCCTCTACGGGATCAGGTCCCGCATGCTGGAGGCCGGCGTGGACGCGCCGGCGGTCGGCGACCTCGCCGACAAGGACGCCCGCGCGCTGCTGGACGGGATCGCGCACTTCCCCGAGCTGTCGGCGCGCGCGGAGACCGAACAGTGG
>NZ_WWJY01000579.1 GCF_009865405.1 Streptomyces sp. SID3212
CGGGCGCGTCCAGGGCGTGCGCGGCCCAGGCCGCGCGCGGTTCGCGGCCGGTGGCCGGCGCGGTCGTACGGGCCGGGTCCAGCCGCGTCCACATCGCCTGCCGGGTGGAGCGCCAGCCGGTCTCGCGCCCCTCCCGCAGGGGGGAGTGGGCGAAGGCGGCCACCAGCACCGCCCCCAGGAGATGGGCGAGCTGCCAGCGCCGCCCGTACCCGAGCGGTCCCGGCTCCTCGTATCCCGCGTCCAGGCACACCTGGACGGAGGCCGTGGTCCGCATCATCGCCCGCCCGGCCGTGCCGATCCGGTCGAGATACGTCTCCATGGCGTCGTACCGCGGCTCGCGCAGGAACCTGTCCGGTGAGCGCCAGGGGTCCTGTCCGTACCCGGCGAGGACGAGCCCCGCCTCGCGGAGCACGGGGCGTACGGCGTCGAGGTCCGCGGACGCGGAGGCGACGCACTCCATCAGGGAGGAGGCGGGCCGGGAACTGAGTTCCAGCTGGCCGCCGGGTTCGAAGGTCAGTGCCGACTCCAGAGGCAGCTCCCGCAGGCTCCGGAAGGCAGCTTCGAGGCGGCCGGTGGGCACAGGTCGTTCAGGGTCACGCAGGTCGTGGACGATCCATTCGAGCTCCACCCCCACCTTCCGGGGCGGGCCCGTCTTGAAGCAGATACCGCGCAACAGGTCCTCGGCCTCTGTCTCGCCGAGGGCTTGCCCGTCGTCGGTCGAACAATCGGATGGCATGGTCGGATCCTCCTGTCGAAGATCTTGACCGGACTCCGCCACGGGTTCGGGGCGAAGCACTCCGGTCCAACCTAAAGCCACTCCCGCCGCTTCGCACAAGAGTGCCCCTGGGGTCATCATTTCGTCAGAAATTCGGTTGCCCCGTCCGTGATCCTTCACGCACGATGCCTCGCATGAGCGCACGGCTGCGGGGGATCGCCAAGGAGACGGAGGACGTCGTCAGGGCGGGCGGCTACCGGGCGGAGGACGGCCGTGACGTGCGGATACGCTCCGCGCTCGACACGGCACTGGCCGGTACGGAGATGTACGGCCCCGAGCCCGTCGGCGTCACTCCCGACACGGACAGGACGCCGTCCTTCGAGGTCACCGGCGAGAGCAGCCTGGACGCGGCGCGCCGGCTCACCCGGTCGGGTGCCGGAGCCGTCGCGGTGCTGAACTTCTCCTCCGCCAGGAACCCGGGAGGCGGGTATCTGAACGGCGCGCAGGCCCAGGAAGAGGCCCTGTGCCGCGCCTCCGCGCTCTACACGACGCTGCTGCGCGCACCGGAGTTCTACGCGCACCACCGCGCGAACCGGAGCCCGTTCTACACCGACCGGGTGATTCACTCACCCGGGGTGCCGGTGTTCCGCGACGACCGGGGCCGCTTCCTGGCCGCCCCGTACCAGGTCGGTTTCCTCACCTCGGCGGCGCCGAACGCCGGGGTCATCGCCCGCTCCGCCCCGGACGAGGTCCCCCGGATCCCGGCGGCGCTCGCCGCCCGCGCCGAACGGGTGCTGGAGACGGCGGTCGCGGGCGGCTACCGCCGCCTCGTGCTCGGCGCCTGGGGCTGCGGTGTGTTCCGCAACGATCCGTCCCAGGTGGCCGAGGCGTTCCGGGCGGCGCTCACCGGCGGGGGCCGGTTCGCGGGCCACTTCGACGAGATCGTCTTCGGCGTGCTCGACCGGACACCGGGGGCGACGACCCTGGGGGCGTTCCGGCGGGTCTTCGCCGGCCGGCTCCCGTAGGGCTGCCCCGGCCGGCGGCCCCGGCTCAGTTCCAGCCGTAGCGCAGCCGCAGCGCGTGGACGACGAGGCCGAAGCGCTGGCGGTCCAGGGCGCACGCCTCCCGCCGCATCCCGTTCTCGTGGACGCGGATCACCCGGTCGATCGCCACCCACGACTCACGGCCCGCGCGGTCCCACGGGCCCACCCCGATCGGCACCCAGTCCCGGTGGCCGTCGTGCCCCTTGCTGGACAGCTGCACGGCGAGCAGGGTGCCGGCCGCCTCACGGGCGACCACGAGCACCGGGCGGTCCTTGCCCCGGCCGTCGTTTTCCTCGAACGGCACCCAGGTCCAGACGATCTCGCCCGGGTCGGGGTCACCGTCGTGTTCCGGGGCGTACGAGGTGCGGACCTCGCCCACATGACGGGGGTCGGCCTCGGTGGTGGCGGAGGGGCCGGTGCGGCCGGGGAAGTCGCGGTCGGGCTCGGGGGCACGGGAGTGCGAAGAGGTCGTCATCCGGATGACGTTAGAACGTGCCGCCAGGAGCCGGGTGCCCGGGGCGCGTTGTCAGTGGTGTCTCGTAGCGTTCTCCCTGTCGGACACGGTGCGTACGGAGCGCCGGGGTCCATCTCGGGGAGGGAACCGCCATGTCTCGTACCACCACGTATCTGGAGCTGTCGCAGGACGGCGAAGGGGCGCACAAGTTCTACGAGGTGACCGTGGACGGGACGGTCGTGTCGGTACGGTACGGACGCATCGGCGCGAGCGGGCAGTTGCAGACCTCCTCCTTCCCCACCGAGGCGAAGGCCCAGGCCGCGGCGGCCAAGAAGATAGGCGAGAAGGTCCGCAAGGGGTACGCGCCGGCGGTCCAGGGGCAGCGCGCGGCGCGGTCGGTGACGCGCCGCCAGGTCACCTCGGCGCCCTCCACCGCCCGGTCCGTGGCCCCCGTGCTGTGGCGGTTCAGGACCGGCGCGGCGGCCTTCGGGATCCATGTGGACGAGGACCGCTGCTGGGTGGGGAACCAGTCCGGTGACGTCTACACCGTCAGCCACGGCGGTGAGGTCCTGGCCCGCTACAAGCTGCCCGACGGCGTCAAGTGCCTGGTGGCGGATGACTTCTGGATCTACGCGGGGTGCGACGACGGCAAGGTCTACGACCTCTCCTCGAAGCTTCCGTTCGCGGCGTACGACATCGCGGCGGACGTGGACATCTTCTGGCTGGACATCCACGAGGGGGTGCTGAACGTCTCCGACGGCGCCGGCGGCCTGACGGTCATCGACCACGAGGACGAGTACCAGTGGGCACGCAAGTCCACGGGCGGGCACGGCTGGATGGTCCGCGCCGACGAACGGGCCGTCTACCACGGGCACCACAAGGGCGTGACGGCCTACGCGCCGGACGGCTCGGGCGAGTTGTGGCACACCCCGACGCCGGGTCAGGTGCTGTTCGGCTGGCAGGAGGACGCGTCGGTGTACGCGGGCACGGCCAAGAACGTCGTGCAGCGGCTGTCCAAGGCCACGGGCGTGGTGGAGGCGACCTTCCGCTGCGACACCGCCGTGTACGCGTGCGCGACCGCGCCCGGCGGCCGGTTCGTCTTCGCGGGCGACAGCTCGTCGTCGGTGTACTGCTTCGACGCGGACGGCACCCGGCTGTGGAAGCTCGGGACGGGCGGCGGCTCTGCGCTGTCCATGCAGTTCTTCGACGACAAGCTGTACATGGTCACCACGGACGGCTCCCTGGTGTGCGTCGACGCGAGCCCCGCCGCCGTCGAGGCGGCCCAGCAGGGTACGGTCCCGGTCGCGGCGGACATCAAGTCGGCCGCGGCGCTGCCCACCTACACCCCGGCGGCCACGGTCGCGACCGTCACCTCCCCGCCGGCCGGCGGGGTGGTCGTGGAGTGCGTCCAGGACGGGTCCCGGCTGCGGGTCCACGTCGTCTCGGACGGCTTCGAGCCGTCGTGGAACGTGCAGTTCCCGCGCGGGATGCGCCAGGCGGGCACGCGGTACGTGGTCGACGCGCTGCACCCGGCGTCGTCGGGCTTCTACCGGGTGCGCGGTGAGATCAGGAGGCTGGTCTGACGGTGTACGTCCACGTCCCGTACGTCTCCCGGGGGCGAGCCGGACCCGGGAGGCCGGGCTCCACGGTCCTCCTCACCTCGCTCCGCGCGGCCCTCCTCTGTCTCGTGCTGCTCCTCACCGGGTGCGGCGGCGGTTCCGGCGAGGGTGCGGGCGCCGGCGCGGGCGCGGGCGAGACCTCCCGCGCCGGTCCCGTGGTGCGCCCGCCCGATGCGGGGGATCCGTTCGACTACCAGCTCGGCGGTCCGTACGACCTGCCCGCCGGGGTCTCGACGGTGGTGCGGGACCGTACGGCCGCGCCCGCCCCCGGCGCGTACTCCATCTGCTACGTCAACGCCTTCCAGGCCCAGCCCGACGCCGTGGGGTGGTGGCGGAAGCACCATCCGGACCTGCTGCTGCGCGACGCGGACCACGCGCTGGTGGTCGACGAGGAGTGGGACGAGCCGCTGCTGGACATCAGGACCGCCGACCGGCGCAGGCGGCTGGCCGGGATCGTCGGCGGCTGGATCGACGGCTGCGCCGACCGGGGGTTCGACGCCGTGGAGGCGGACAACCTGGACTCGTACCTGCGCTCCGACGGGCTGATAGGACGCGGCCAGGCGATCGCGTTCGCCCGGCGGCTCGCCACCCGGGCCCATCACGCGGGCCTGGCCCTCGGGCAGAAGAACGCGGCCGAGATGACCGGGGCGGGCGACAGTGTCGGCTTCGACTTCGCCGTCGCCGAGGAGTGCGCGCGCTACGACGAGTGCGGCGCGTACGCACGGGCGTACGACGACGTGGTGTTGGTGGTCGAGTACCGGAAGGAGGACTTCGTACGCGCCTGTCGGCAGTGGGGGAAGCGGCTGTCCGTCCTGCTCCGGGACCGCGACCTGGAGCCGGCGGGGCGGGCAGGGCACGTGGTCGCGCGCTGTCACGAGTGAGTCCCGGCCGAGATGCGGTCCGCACCCGCGTCCGGAGAATGGGAGATCACAGCCGGACGGACCGGACGGACCGGATGGACCGGACAGGAACGGGAGCGTGCCATGGCCGAGGGCAGCGGGACCCCGAACGGCACCGCCCACCTGTCGCCGCGCGAGCGCGCGGACCTGGGCCGGGCGGCCCGCAAGCGCACCCCCCGGTCGAGTCACGCCGTCTACGAGGCGGCCCCGGCGCGGCGGGACCCCGTGCGCGTGATCGAGGAGCAGTCGGCCTCCCGGGTGCCCGAGCTCGTACCGATCCGGTACGGCCGGATGACGGAGTCGCCGTTCCGGTTCTACCGGGGCGCCGCCGCCGTCATGGCCGGGGACCTGGCCGCCACCCCCCGCTCCGGGTTCACCGCCCAGCTGTGCGGGGACGCCCACCTGCTGAACTTCCGGCTGCTCGCGTCCCCCGAGCGGCAACTGGTCTTCGACATCAACGACTTCGACGAGACCCTGCCAGGCCCCTGGGAGTGGGACGTCAAACGGCTCGTCACCAGCCTGGTGATCGCCGGCCGTGAGAACGGTTACGCACCAGGGGTGCGGGAGGACATCGTGCGCGCCACGGTCCGCTCGTACCGCGAACGGACCCGGCTCTTCGCCGGCCAGGGCAATCTCGACGTGTGGTACGCCCGGGCCGACGCGGACCAGATCAAGGCCCTGGCGGACCGCAGACTCGACAAGCGGGGACGGGGGCGGCTCACGAAGGCCCTGTCGAAGGCGCGGACCAAGGACAACCTCCAGGCGTTCGAGAAGCTCACCCAGGTGGTCCAGGGGGAGCGGCGGTTCGTGCACGACCCGCCCCTGGTCGTCCCGATCGAGAACATGCTGCCCGGCGCCGAACGCGACGAGGTCGAGCGGCAGTTGCGCGAGCTGGTCGCCCGGTACGGCGAGTCGCTGTCCACCGACCGCGCGCACCTGCTGCGGCAGTACCGCGTGGTGGACATGGCCAGGAAGGTCGTCGGGGTGGGCAGCGTGGGGACCCGCTGCTGGATCATCCTGCTCCTCGGCAGGGACGGCGAGGACCCGCTGATCCTCCAGGCCAAACAGGCCGACGAGTCGGTGCTCGGCGAGCACGTCGGCGCGAGCGTGTACGACAACGAAGGGCAGCGGGTCGTCGCGGGCCAGCGGCTCATGCAGGCCGTCGGCGACATCTTCCTCGGCTGGGACCGGGTCGTGGGCCTGGACGGCGAGCGACGTGACTTCTACGTACGGCAGTTGCACGACTGGAAGGGCATCGTCGTGCCGCAGATCATGGTGCCGGACGGGATGCGCGCCTTCGGTGAACTCTGCGGCGCGACCCTGGCCCGCGCGCACGCCCGGTCCGGGGACCGGATCGCCGTGGCGGCGTACCTCGGCGGGGGCGACACGTTCGACCGTGCCCTGACCGGGTTCGCCGAGAGTTACGCGGACCAGAACGAGAGCGACCACCGCGCCCTGGTGGAGGCGGTGCGGACGGGTCGCGTACGGGCGGAGGACCCGGCCTGACCGGCGCGCCGCGAGCCGACCCGCCGCAACCGATCCGCCGCCAACCGACCCGCCGGAAGTGATTCGAGCGGGCGTTGAGTCATCTTCTCTTGAACTGCGTACTACCCAGGAGCACTTCGCCGGATCACGCCGCGAACCCGCCTGGAAAGGTGCCGAGAGCGATGAGTCAGCCCCCCGAGCGCGCCGTTCCGACCAGTACCGACGTCGCGCGACGGGCCGGAGTCTCCCGGGCCACCGTCTCGTACGTCCTCAACAACGCCGCGGCCGTCCGGATCAGCGAACCCACCCGCCGCAAGGTCCGCGAGGCCGCGGACGAACTGGGCTACGTGCCGCACGCGGGCGCCCGCAGCCTGCGCTCCGGGCACACCAGGATGGTGCTCCTGCCCTCGGCCCACACCCCCGTCGGCCCGCTGTACAGCACGTTCTTCAACGAACTCCAGTGGGCGCTGCGCCGCCTCGACTACACCGTGGTGCAGTACGGCAGCCTCGGACTCGACGGCGACGGGGCGGCCCGCGCCTGGGCGGAGCTGCGGCCCGTCGCGGTCGTCTCGCTCGGCGAGATCTCCCTGACACCGCACGGCGTGGACGTCCTCAAGCGCTCCGGCGCGAAGGCGGTCATCACCCTCGGTCCCCAGCGGGTCGCGGGCGCGCACGCGCTCGTCATGGACCAGCGCGAGATCGGCTGCGGGGCCGTGTCCCACCTCATCGAGCGCGGCCGGCGCCGCATCGGCGTCGTGATGCCCGAGGAACCGGGCCTCGGGCTCTTCTCCCAGCCACGCCTGGCGGGCGCCCGGGCCTCGGCCGCGGCCTCCGGGGCGCACGTGGAGCCCGTACCGCTCGCGTACACCGAACAGTCGGCGGCGGCCCTGGCCGCACGGTGGCGCTCGCTCGGCCTGGACGCGGTGTACGCGTACAACGACGAGTACGCCATGCTGCTGATGCGGGCGCTCCAGGACGAGGGGATCGACGTCCCGGGGGACACCTCGGTGATCGGGGCGGACGATCTGCTGCTCGGCCGGCTGCTCCGGCCCCGCCTTTCGACCGTTCGGGTGGATCTGGTGACCGGGCAGCGGCTGGCGGAGCTGGTAGACCGCGTGGTCCGCGACCCCGGCGGAGAACCGGAACGTCACGATCTGATGGGGGCGAGGGCCGTACCCCGCGAATCCAGCTAGCGTCATGCCTATGACGATCGTGCCGCAGCGCTTCGAGATCCTGCTGGTCCCCGAGTACGCCGAGGGCCACGAGGGCCCACAGGAGCCGGCGAGCGCCCTGCGGTCGGCGGTGGTGGAGGCGACGGGCGACCTCGGAGCCTCGGGGTATCCCCGGTACGCGGGCGAGGGCATGGAGGCCGACATCGACGCCGAGACGCGCACGGTGGAGGCCCTGCTCGTGGACGGCGAGGAGCTGGACTACGGCCTGTCGGCCCTGGTGGTCGACGCGGTCTAGGACGGACGCCCTCCCGGGCGTACGAGAGGGGACGGGCGCCGCCCGTCCCCTCTCACCCGGATCACCACCCGAGCCAGTTCCCGGCCGTCAGGCGCTTTCGGCGCCCTTCGCGTCCGCCTCGGCCACCGACTTGCGTACCTCGTCCATGTCCAGCGCGCGGGCCTGGCCGATCACGTCCTCCAGGGCCGTCTCGGGCAACGCGCCCGGCTGCGCGAACACCGCGACGTTCTCGCGGACGATCATCAACGTCGGGATCGAGCGGATGTCGAACGCGGCGGCCAGCTCCTGCTGCGCCTCCGTGTCGACCTTGGCGAAGACCAGATCTCCGTGACGCTCCGAGGCCCTTTCGTACACCGGGCCGAACTGGCGGCACGGGGCGCACCAGGAGGCCCAGAAGTCGATGAGGATGAAGTCGTTCTCCGACACGGTCCGGTCGAAGTTCTCCTTGGTGAGTTCCACAGTGGCCATGACCTGATACCTCTTCCTGCTCTCCGGGGGAAGCCGCCAGATGGAACGGCGTGTGGCACCGCCGTATTCCTCGACCGTTCCCCACGATCGTGTGGCCATGTCAGGGGTCCGGGACCAGACTGACCCCATGAGTGAAGCTATGCAGTACGACGTCGTGGTGCTCGGTGCGGGACCGGTCGGGGAGAACGTGGCGGACCGGGCCAGGGCCGCGGGCCTGCGCACGGCGGTGGTGGAGAGCGAACTGGTCGGCGGCGAGTGTTCGTACTGGGCCTGCATGCCCAGCAAGGCGCTGCTGCGACCGGCGATCGCCCAGGCGGAGGCGCGAAAGCTGCCCGGGTTGAGTGAATCGGTACGAGGCCCCCTGGACGCCGCCGCGGTGCTGGCGCGCCGGGACGATTTCACCTCGCACTGGAAGGACGACGGCCAGGTCGGCTGGATCGACGGCATCGGCGCCGACATCTACCGTGGCCACGGCCGGCTGGACGGCTCCAGGAGGGTGGTCGTCAAGGGCCCGGACGGTACGGAGCAGGTGCTCACCGCGCGCCACGCCGTCGCCGTGTGCACCGGCACCCGCGCCGTGGTCCCCGACCTGCCGGGCGTGGCCGGTGCCAAGCCCTGGACCAGCCGCGAGGCGACCAGCTCGCAGCACGTCCCCGGGCGGCTCGTGGTGGTCGGCGGCGGCGTGGTGGGGGTCGAGATGGCCACCGCGTGGCAGGCGCTGGGCTCCCAGGTCACGCTGCTGATCAGGGGCGGCGGGCTGCTGCCGAAGATGGAGCCCTTCGCCGGGGAACTGGTCGCCGGCGCGCTGACGGAGGCAGGCGCCACCATCCGTTACGGCGTCTCCGTCGCCTCGGTCGAGCGCGACGGCGGCACGGGCCCGGTGACGGTGGTGCTGGACGGCGGCGAGCGTGTCGAGGCGGACGAGATCCTCTTTGCCACCGGCCGCGCCCCGCGCAGCGAGGACATCGGGCTGGAGTCGGTCGGCCTGCGGCCCGGCTCCTGGCTCACGGTGGACGACAGCTGCCTGGTCGAGGGCAGCGACTGGCTGTACGCGGTCGGTGACGTCAACCACCGGGCGCTCCTCACCCACCAGGGCAAGTACCAGGCGCGGATCGCGGGCGCCGCGATCGCCGCCAGGGCCGCCGGGGTCCCCCTGCTGGAGACGGATCGCTGGGGCGCCCACGCCGCCACGGCTGATCACGCGGCGGTGCCGCAGGTCGTCTTCACCGACCCGGAGGTGGCCTCGGTCGGCCTGACGCTCGCGGAGGCGGAGGCGGCGGGCCACCGGGTCCGCGCGGTCGACTACGAGATCGGCTCGGTGGCCGGCGCGAGCCTGTACGGCGACGACTACACGGGCCGGGCCCGCATGATCGTCGACCTGGACCGGGAGATCCTGCGCGGCGTCACCTTCGCGGGACCGGGCGTCGGCGAGATGCTGCACTCCGCCACGATCGCGGTGGTCGGCGAGGTCCCGATCGACCGCCTGTGGCACGCGGTCCCGGCCTACCCCACGATCAGCGAGATCTGGCTCCGCCTGCTGGAGACGTACCGCCACTAAGGACATACGGCGGAGGTGTGTGGTGTGACGGAGAGAGTGATCGAACGAGCCTACGACGGATGTGGTCGTTGCCTAGTGGGTGTCCGCCAGCTCTCGCAGATGTCCGCCGCCACCACCTCTCCCGAACGCCAACGGGACAACGTGCTCGCCGCAGTCGAGGCTGTCGGCGGGCACGTCATGGCCTGGGCGACGATTGGGAGGTGGCGGGTGCCACCGACCCGATGACGCGTCCGAAGCTAGGACCTTGGCTCAGGGGTGAGTGAGGGCCGTACGAAAAACCTCCAGCGTAGAAGCGTTCGCGTGCGGCGGGAACAGGCTCCGGTTTTTCGCCGTAAACCGCCGAGGGCCGCGCCGATCTCACACCGGCCACACTGCCGTGGAGCGCCGCGGCCGGGGTACAAAGAGGCTGTCCGCCGGATGGCGGGGCGAACACCGTCGGCCTAAGCCAGCTGATTCTGGGCGCACACGAATTCCAAGTTTCTCATGGTCGATCTGCCGACACATCCGTCAACTCCTGCTGCCTGTCATCATGGCCGCGCTCGTAATCTCAGGGAGTACATCCGGTCTGCTCACGGGCTCGGGAACGAGGAACCAACTGCCCTTCCGCGCAGGCCTTTCGGAACGGGCCAACACGGATAAGCACAGGTCAGCACCGATGGGATCGGGCTCTGTTGTGGTGACGTGGCAGGACAGTAGACCGGGATTCCGGCCGCCCCAAACAGCCCACGCATCCAGGCCCGAGCACCGTGCGGTTCGCGGGTTGCGCCGGGAATCACGGCTACCCTCCGGCGCAACCCCACCCGCACCGATCGCTGTTGAGTGGTATCCGGAGCGGGCCCGTTCCCGCAGTGCCCTGAAAGAGGCCCCGCACATGAGCTCCACACTGCACCGAGGCGACGCCCTCACTGTGCTGAAGACCCTCCCTGACGAGAGCATCAACGCCTTCATTACCGACCCGCCCTACAACTCCGGCGGACGCACCACCTCGGACCGCACCGGCCGCACCGCACGGGCCAAGTACGTCATCAGCGGATCGGCCCACGACCTGCAGAATTTCCCCGGCGAGAACCGCGACCAGCGGAGCTACCGGTCCTGGCTGACCGCCCTGCTCACCGAGGCGTACCGGGCCTCCACCGAACACTCGGTCGCCATGGTGTTCGCCGACTGGCGCCAGGAGCCGACCACGTCCGACGCTCTGCAGATGGCGGGCTGGACCTGGTCCGGCACGATCCCATGGAGCAAGCCCGCCAGCCGGCCCCGCAAGGGCGGCTTCAAGCAGGCGTCCGAGTTCATCACCTGGGGCGTCAAGGGCAGCCTCGACCACACCAGGGACCTGTACCTGCCCGGCTACTTCGTCGCTTCCCAGCCCCGCAAGGACCGGGTCCACATCACCCAGAAGCCTGTCGAGATCATGCAGCAACTCGTCCAGATCTGTCCCGAAGGCGGCACCGTGCTCGCCCCGTTCACCGGCAGCGGCTCCACCGGAGTTGCCGCACTCCGTGAAGGGCGTCACTTCATCGGCGTCGAACTTTCCGACCACTACGTCGGCGTCGCCGAAGGCAGGCTCCGGGCGAAGCTGACCCAGGACGACTTCGTCCTGGCAGGACCGGAGTGATCATGAGAACAGCGCCGCCGGAACGGCGGACCGCAGATGCCGAAAGGGCGGCCGGAGCACCGGGAACCGATACGCCTGCCGTCCTTTGCCATCGGTCATGCCGCCTCGAACGCCCGCCGTATCAGCGGCTCGGCTCTGTCCAGGTCGGCGGCGCCCGCGATCCGTACCTCCAAGTCGCCTGTGCCGAGATGACCGATACCGCGCATGTCGCGCGTGAAGCCCTCCTCCAGCGTGACGGTGTCCGGATCAAGGATCAGGTACACCAGGATCGCCTGGTGCGCGGGACGGAAGACGAGCGAGGCACGGTTCACCATCAGCCGGTAGGCGACGTAGTGCCGCAGCCTCCGGACCTCGACCTCACCCCAGGCAGTGAGCAGCTCGTCCAACTCGGCGTAGAGGTCCCGCAGACAGGCCGGCGCCGGTTCGGCGGTCATGTCCGCTGTTTCCCGCCCTTCCCCGTTGCCCGACCCACGAGGTGCCTTTCGTCTCCGCTTCTGGGGCGGCAGCGAACCGGCCGATCCGCCTGCGGACTCGAGCAGCGTCAAGCTGAGCAGCCCTCCGTCGAAGACGCGGTAGCGAATCAGGTCGACGGGCCGGGGACTGTCGAGAGCCGCCACCCTGTCGTGGTGGGAGAAACCGGCCGCGATGCAGACGGCTCGCGGGTTGCGCCAGTCGATCGCCTCGACCGCCCCGGAGCCCAACTTCTGTCTGACCAACGCCTCGAACTCGAAGCGCGCGGAGGACAGCCAGGTCAGATAGGAAAGGGCCTGGGAGAGGACCCCGCTGTCCGATCCCCTCTTGAACTCGATCACCACCGGGACGTTGTTCTCATCGAGACCCAGCGTATCGATCCGACCCCGGTGCCACCGTCCCGTCGGGTACTCCGACGCAAGGAAACGGATACCGAGCATCGCGTCCATGCCCGCCTCGACCCGACGCTGAAGCTCAGCCTCCAACGCAACCGTCGAGCCGACCAGCTCAACGTCACGACCATCATCAGCCTGCCGAAACAGCTTCAGGTCCGTCACCGCCTTAAGCCTCCTCCCTCGACGCCACAGGGAAGCCAATCGAAAACGCCCCAGCGGTATTCCGCACACAGTGACTTCCGAATCAGCGGCGGGCGCACCCGCGACGGGCCGTGAACTGCCTGCAGACCAAGTCGCGCAGACCACCCCCGCCTGCGCGGGGAGAACAGGTCGAGCGTCGCGTGGCGGAGGCGCAGCTCCGGACCACCCCCGCCTGCGCGGGGAGAACCC
>NZ_WWJY01000580.1 GCF_009865405.1 Streptomyces sp. SID3212
GCGAAGCCGGGGGACGCGGGCTCACGGGGTGCGTCCGCCGACACGGTCGGGGTGCGGCCCGGAGCCGCGATGCCGGGGCCGGATGCCGCGTCGCCCGGGCCGGATCCGGAGACGGCCTTCCTCAAGATGCTCGCCGAGGTCGCGAAGCCGTGCTGGTTCGACAGCCCGGCCGGGGACGACTCGATCCCCGAGGGGGACAGGCCGCGGAGCGGTCCGCCGGGCAGGCTGCCGGTCGGCGCGTCGCCGTCCGGCCTTCCCCCCGTCCCCACGCCCGAGCTGGGAACGGAGTTGAGCGCCGTCGACCGGTGCGAGAAGCACCTCCACGAGGAGCGCGTCGGCCGGGCGCTCTCGGACCTGGCGGATCCCACTCCCACCCGGGTCAGGAGAATCCTGAACGACCTCGGATACATCGACACACGTATCCACGGCCTCCAGCAGTCCGGCGCGACCACGCGGTTCTTCCTGGACCTGCGGTTCATGGGCAGCCGGCTCGCCGTGGAGGGGGTGGCGGGCGGCACCAGGACCGTCGTCGAGGGATTCGGGGTGTCCGAGACAGGTCCGTTCGCCCCGGGCGACTCGCGCTGACGGCTGCGGGGGGGGCCACACCTCGTACGCCCTGGGTACGGAATCCCGGCCGGCTACGTACCCCCGGCCGCCTCGACCACCTCGCCCGCCGCGCGGTCGGCGTCGTCCCCCGCGCGGCGCGGGCCCGGTACATGCGCGTCGCGCCGTGCGGCCGGTTCGCGGAGCACGAGTCGCGTCCCGATCACGCACACGACCCCGGCCAGGACAAAGCCGTACGGCGGGGTGCTCCCGGAGGGGTGGGTCTCGTACACGAGCGCCGCCGACAACACCGCGAGTACGCCGCCCGCCCGGCCGTGCCAGGTGGTGGCGGCGATCACCGCCGTGCCCCACAGCAGGTACCACGGCTGCACCATCGGGGAGAGCGCGACCAGGGCCAGCAGCGCGAGCCCCAGCGCGTGGACCGGGTCCACGCGGCCACGCGCCGCCCGCCACGCGAGGTGCGCGATCAAGGCGAGGGCCGCCGCCAGACCCAGGGTCTGGACGGCGCCCTTGATCACGTCCGGATCGGTGCCCATGAGGGTGTGCAGCACCGTCCCCAGTGCCAGGCCCAGGTCGCTGGTGGCCGACAGCGGGGTGTGTATGTCGCCCGCGACGCTCTGGGTCCTGAGCCAGCCGAAGCCGGTGCCGGCGATCAGTGTCACCGCGACGGCGACCGCCCCGGCGACCAGGCCGGGCGCCAGGAGACCCTTCGCCGTACGGCGTACGAGCGGGCCCGCCGCCGCCCTGCCGACGAGCACACCGATGAACAACAGGCCCAGCGCGGCAGGGGACTTGACCATCACGGCGAGCCCGACCAGCGCGCTGCCCGCGATCCACCTCCCGCGCAGGGTGAACACCACACCGGCCAGCAGCAGACCGATCATCAGGCCGTCGTTGTGCATGCCGCCGACCACGTGGATGAGCAGCAGCGGGTTGAGCGCCCCGAACCCGAGAGCGCCGCTCTCGCTCCCGCCGTGCTCCCGGGCGAGGTGGCGCAGCCCCCACACGATCAGTACCAGCGCGCCGAGGGCCAGCAGTCGCATGCCCAGGACCGCCGGGACGATCGCCCCGTCCGCCGTCCAGGTCACGCCCCGGGCGAGGATCAGGAAGAACGGGCCGTACGGGGCGGGGGTGTCGGTCCAGTTGCCCCCGACGCTCGCGGCGGCGACGCCGCCGAGACCGCCGGGGTCGACGACCGACGGCCCGGCGGTGTAGACGTCGTGCCCTTCGAGGACCATCGCACCCTGGGCGACGTAGCTGTACACGTCGGCGCTGTAGAGCGGCGGCGCGAGCAGGAGCGGGGTCACCCACCAGGCCAGGGTGACCAGCGTGTCCCGTATCTGGGCGCCGGTCCCGCGATATCGCCACCAGGCCACGACGAGCAGGGTCAGCCCGAGGTACGCGAGGACGGCGCCGGCCACGCCGGCGGCGGAGCCGTGCCGTACCCACAGCCCCCACGGGTCACGGGCGGGCAGCGCTCCGGCGACCCAGCCGCCCGCGGCGATCGCGGCGGAGCCGACCGCACCCAGCCGACGGCATCCGACAGCGCTCATTGCCCACATGACCGGTCAACCTACCGAAGTTTCGTCGAACGGACGCACGATGCTTCACGCTTTCGTGGACGCCGTCCGGGCCGACTCCGGACACCTCTTCGCGCGGCTGCGGATCGGCGGTGTCACTGCCCCGGCTTGCGCCATAGCAAGACTTCGGTGCTCGGTCCCCGTTCGGAGAACCGACCGGACGGCGAGGCCTCCCGGAGCAGCCGTTCGAGGTCCGCCTCGAAGGCGTCGCGGCGCCCGCCGAACAGGTGGGGTGCGGAGAACGAGTGGGAGAAGACCCACGCGACGACGTCCTCACAGGTGCGGACCAGCGCCTGGCCGCCCGGCACCACGAGCCGCCGGGGACCGGCGAATCCGGCGCGGTTCAGTACGGCGGCCTCCTCGCCGGGCGTTCCGTGCGGGCGCACTCCCCGGCCCGCCCGTCGGACCGGCCCGAGGTATCGCTCGGTCAGGCCGGTGACGGCGGCGTACGGGACCGCGGGGTGGGGCAGGCCGTCGGCGGTCCGGGTCTCCGTCTTCAGGTCCGCGATGTGCAGGAGAGCCCCGCCGGGTACGAGCATGTCCTTGACGGCCGACGCCACCAAATCGCGGTCCATCCAGTGGAAGGACTGGCCGAAGGTCGCGACGGTGAAGGTCCCCAGGCCCGCCGGCAGTTCCTCGGCCCTGGCCCGGACCCACCGGATTCTGGTGGAGATGCCCGCCTCGCCCGCTCGCCGCTCGGCCTCCGCGATCATGCCGTGGTCCGGGTCCACACCGACCACCTCACCGAACAGGTGTGCCAGGCTCAGGGCGACGGTGCCCGGTCCGCATCCCACGTCGAGAAGGCGTCCCCGGCCGTCGGTGGCCAGTGCCTCGGCCAGTGCGCCGGGGAGCCCGGGCGCGTACGGGAGCCTCCCCCGCCAGTAGTACGGGGCCGACCCCAGGAACAACGTGTCGTCCCACTCCCAGCCCTCAGGCATGCCGCCCGCGTCCCTTCCGTACCCCTATGCCCTTCCGGGCACCGACGTGTCGGCCCCGCCACCGCGATGATTCCACAGCGCCGGCGCGGGGCGCCGGGGGTTGTGCGTATGCGAACCAGTACCAGGCACACGGCACCGACCCGGCGCAGACTGGAACCATGAGGCATCACGGCGACGCACCCGGCCGGAACGAACTGGGGGACTTCCTGCGCGCGCGCCGCGCCGCGCTCGACCCCCGGCGGACGGGTGTGCCGGACGACGGCCGCCTGCGCAGGGTGCCGGGTCTGCGCAGGGAGGAGCTGGCCCAACTCGCCCATGTGAGTCCCGACTACATCGTCCGGCTGGAGCAGGGCAGGACCCGCCGGGTGTCCCGCCCGGTCCTCGACGCGCTCGCGGACGCGCTCCGGCTGGCGCCGGACGAACGGTCGTACCTCTTCGCGGTGGCCGACGTCACCCAGGCCGCCCCCGCGCGGAAGCCGATCGAGCAGCGCGTCGATCCGCGGCTGCTGCGGCTGCTCGACGGCATGCCCGGCATCCCGGCCCTGGTCCTCGGGCGCCGGCAGGACGTCCTGGCCTGGAATTCCGCCGCGGTGGCCCTGCTGACCGACTTCGGCGCGCTGCCGCCACGGGAGCGCAACCTGTTCCGGTTGACCTTCCTCGACGAGGCGTTCCGTTCCCTGTACGCGGACTGGCCCCGGGTCGCGCGTGAGTGCGTCGCGGTGTTGCGGATGGAGGCGGGCCGCAACCCCGAGGATCCCGTCCTGACCGCGCTGGTGGGTGAACTCAGCGTCCGGGACCCGGACTTCAGGACGTGGTGGGGAAGCCATCAGGTACGGGGGCCGCGAGAGCTGACCAAGACCTATCGCCACCCGGTGGTGGGCACCCTCACCCTCGACGTACAGCAGTTCTCCGTCGACGCGGAGCCCGACCAGCGTCTGATCACGTACACCGCGCCACCCGGCAGCCCCGCCGAGGAAGCGCTCCACTTCCTCCTCCACTGGTCCGACAGCGGATCTAGGCGCGTTGGTGATGCACGAGCAGTCGACTGAGCAGGTGGGTCAAGGTCTGCCTGTCCTCGGCCGACAGCGGGGCCAGCTGCACCTGCGGCCCAGTTCGGCCCGGCCGGCCACCCCGAACTCGTCCAGCGCGGCCAGGATCCGGTAGTGGTATCCGCCCGCGCCCACCGTGCCGAAGCCGTCGGAGGCCAACCGGTGCGCGTACACCGCCACTCGGACACCGTCTTCACGGAGGATGTGACGGCCCACTCGCCACGCTCGGGCGAGGTCCACGGCATCGACACGCTCGTCGGCTTCATGCGACAGGCCGGGGCCGGCGGCGAGCACACCCAGCACCTCACCACGGACCTGCTGGTGGACCTGGACGGCGACCGGGCCACCGCCTCGGCGAACTCGCTCGTCCATTTCTGCCGCGACGGCGAGGCACCTCACCTGTCGAGCGGCCTGCGCGTGGTCTGCACGGTGGTCCGGACGCCGGCGGGGTGGCGGATCCGCGAGTCGCGGACCGTGGTCATCTGGACGAACGAGACGGGGGGAGCAGTACGGGGGTGAACCGGAAGTGTGACTTCGCCGCTTGCGCCGCCGGGTCGCGTCACGGATCGCGGCGCACGTCCGCCGCCGGGTCGCGGGCCACCGCGTCGAGGGCCGCGCGCAGGTAGGGCACCAACCGCTCGACGTCCGGGCCGTTCATTTCCGTGTTCCCTAGGAGCATTCTGCTCAGGAGGACCCCGGAGCAGATGGAGACCAGCAGGGCGGAGCGCGCGTCGGCGTCGGCGCCGGGCAGCGCGTCGGCCAGCTTCCGCTGGTAGTTGCCCTCGATGCTGGCCCGCATGATCGCCGCGGCCCGTTCGTTGGACGCCGAGCGGAGCGTGAGCAGCAGTCCGTCGGAGGCGGCCTCGTCCTCGCCCGTCAGCAGGGCGCGCGCCGCTTCCCCGGTCACGTCCGGCGTCATCATGAGCGACTTCTGGTAGGCGAGGTCGACGACCTCCGCGAACAGGCCCTCCTTGGAGCCGAAGTACCGGCTGATCAGGCGCGTGTCCACGTCCGCCGCCCGGGCGATCTCGCGCACCCCCGCCCCGTCGTAGCCCAGGCGCGTGAAGGCCTCGCGGGCCGCCCGCAGGATGGACGCCCGGGTCGCCGCCGCGTCCCTGCGGCGCACCGGCGCGGAAGGGGGAAGGTCGTCCTCGTTCATGCGGCCAGGATATCGGCCCCGGCGCCCCTCACCGTCGGACGGCGCTTGCATGTCCACATGCGAGGACTTACGATGTCCTCACGCGTGGACATAGCCGCTTGTGCGGACGCGAACGACAGCACGACAGCACGACAGCACACAGAACGACGACGGAATCACGAGGTTTCCCATGCCCATCCCCCAGCGCACCCTCGGCTCGGCCGGCCCCACCGTCGGCGCCGTCGGCTACGGAGCCATGAGCTTCGCCAGGCCGTACGGCCAGAGCGACACCGACACCGACGACACCGCGGACGACCTGATCGGCCGGGCCGTCGAACTGGGCACCACCCTGATCGACACCGCCGACGTGTACGGGCCGAGCGAGGAGATCATCGGCAAGGCCGTCGCGGGACGCAGGGACCAGGTCGTGCTGGCCACCAAATTCGGCATCGTCGCGCCCCCGTCCGCCGACCGGCCGCCCGTCGTCGACGGGACGCCGTCCCACGTACGCAGGTCCATCGAGAAGTCGCTGACCGCCCTGGGCACCGACCACGTCGACCTCTACTACCAACACCGCGTGGACCCGGACGTCCCGATCGAGGAGACCGTCGGCGCCATGGCGGAGCTCGTCGCCGAGGGCAAGGTCCGCCACCTCGGCCTCAGCGAGGCCGCCGCCGACACCATCCGCCGCGCGTACGCCGTCCACCCCATCGCGGCGGTGCAGACGGAGTGGTCCCTGTGGTCCCGCGACATCGAGGACGAGGTCTTCCCGCTCTGCCGGGAGCTGGGCATCGGCATCGTCCCGTACAGCCCGCTCGGCCGGGGCATGCTGACCGGGAAGCTCACCTCGCGCGACGCGCTGGCCGAGAACGACTACCGGCGCGGGATGCCGCGCTTCGCCCGGACCGCGTTCGACGCCAATCTCGCGGCCGTCGAGACGGTACGGCAGGTCGCACACGCCCACGGGGCAGCGCCGGGGCAGGTCGCGCTGGCCTGGCTGCTGGCGAAGGCCCCGGACGTCGTACCGATCCCCGGCACCCTCCACACCTCCCGCCTGACGGAGAACAGTGCCGCGGCCGACCTGACCCTCACGGCGCAGGAGATCGGGCGCCTCGACGCGATCCCCGTGAGCGGCGACCGGGAGAGCGTGCTCGGGCAGAACTGGTCGTACGGGATCACGCCCAAGCACGGGACCACGCCCAGGCGCTGATCGGGCTTCGATGCGCCTCCGGTCCTGCGTGCGGGCTCCGGCTGTCCCCGACTCCCTGTTGTGGTGGCGTGCCTGGTACCGGTCCGCCTAGGCAACCTCCTCCCTGGCACCCGGCCCGCCACGGGGTGACAGTGGAGGGAGGCCGCCGGTCTCCCGGTCCGGACAAGCTCGGAGAAGATCATCATGAGGACAGACGTCACATTCCCCGGCGGCGGGCCGAAGCTCGCCGGCCACCTCTACACCCCGGACGGCCCTGCCTCCGCATCCGCATCCGCCTCGGCCTCCGGTGAGGGGATCCGTAACTCCCTCCCCGCGATCGTCGTCGGTCACCCCGCGAGCGGCGTCAAGGAACAGGCGGCGGGCCTGTACGCAGAACGCCTGGCCCGCGAGGGGTTCATCGCCCTCGCCTTCGACGCCGCCCACCAGGGCGAGAGCGAAGGCACCCCGCGCGGCCTCGAGGACCCTGCCCGCCGCGTCGAGGACATCAAGGCCGCTGTGTCCTTCCTCAGCGTGCGCCCCGAGGTGGACCCGGACCGTATCGGCGCTCTCGGGATCTGCGCCTCCGGCGGCTACGTCGTCCCGGCCGCCGCGACCGACCACCGGATCAGGGCTGTCGCCACCGTCAGCGCCGCCGATGTCGGCCGTCAGTTCCGTGAGGGCGCCGACGGTACGCAGGACCCCGCGGTCATCCAGGGGATGCTCGACGCGGCTGCCGCGGCCCGGACCGCGGAGGCCCGTGGCGAGGGTGTCGGGGAGTTCCCGATCTTCCCGGCCACGGAGGAAGAGGCCAGGGCGCTCGGCCCGCACGGCTTCGAGGGCTGGGAGTACTACTGCACCGACCGCGCCCGGCACCCGCGTTCCGCGAAGTCGTTCACCTGGAACAGCGTCGACCGCCTCGTGCCCTTCGAGCCGTTCCGCTTCATCTCGCTGATCGCCCCGCGCCCGCTGCTCATGATCGTCGGAACGGAGGCGGTCACCTCGCACATGACCACGGAGGCGTTCGCGGACGCGCGGGAGCCCAAACGGCTCCGCCGGATCGACGGCGCGAGCCATGTCGACCTGTACGACAAGGACACGTACGTCACCGCGGCGGTGGCCGAGCTGGGCGACTTCTTCGGGAGCTGGCTGAGGACGCCGGCGTCGGTGGAGTGACTCGGGAACGTACAGAGGTCACGCGGCCGTTGACCGTTCGACAGGTGATGGGTCGACGTCGATGCGGAGAGGGAGCACTCATTGGCCGGGACCGACATGACGCGCGATGCGCGCCTGGCCGCCCATGGCGCCGTCTCCACCTCCCTCGCCCTGCTGAGCGACCACGAGCTGCACGCGCTCGTGGATGCCGCCGTGCCGCTGGGTACCGGCATCGGGGGGAAGTCGGCCCTGCTGGACGTCGGCGGAACCTCGGTCTTCGTCAAGCGGGTGCCTCTCACCGATCTCGAGAGACAGCCGGAGAACGTGCGGTCCACGGCGAACGTGTTCGGGCTGCCCGCCTTCTGCCACTACGGCATCGGCGGCCCCGGCTTCGGGGTCTGGCGAGAACTCGCCGTGCACACCATGACCACGAACTGGGTGCTCACAGGGGATCACGAGGACTTCCCCCTCATGTACCACTGGCGGGTCCTGCCGGACTCGACACCGCTGCCCGAGGAACTGGCGGACGTCGGGAAGACCGTCGCCTTCTGGGGCGGTGGCTCGGAGGTGCGCCGTCGCGTCGAGGGCCTTCAGCGGTCGTCGGCGAGCGTCGCGCTCTTCCTGGAGTACATCCCGCGCACGCTCCACACCTGGCTGGGCGAGCAGATGGACACGGGCGGCGAGACCGCGGACCGGGCCTGCGCCCTGGTGGAGCGGGGTCTTGAAGCCGGGATCTCCTTCATGAACGCGCGCGGACTGCTCCACTTCGACGTCCACTTCCAGAACATCCTCACCGACGGCCGACGCCTCTACTTCGCGGACTACGGCCTCGCGCTCTCCTCCCGGTTCGAACTCGCCCGGGACGAGGCCGACTTCTTCGCCCGTCACCGGAGCTACGACCGCTGCTACAGCGTCTCGTACCTGGTGAACTGGCTGGTGACGGACGTGTACGGGGACGGGAGGGACGACCGCGAGGCGCGGGTGCGCGCGTACGCCCGGGGTGAACGCCCCACGGGAATGCCGGAGACGGCCGCCGCGATCGTCGCGCGCCACGCGCCGCTCACGGCGGTGATGGCGGACTTCCTCCGCGAACTCCGGGACGGGAGCCGGGAGACTCCGTACCCCCTGGAGGAGCTCCGCCGTACGGAACAGCGATATGCCCGGACTGATCGGACAGGGGCCCCGGCCCGGTCGTGTTAGCCCGGGTCGGGGCCCCTGTCGTGCCGCCGGAGGAAACGCGACTCCGCCGGACAGCTCAGTGGCTGCCCGGCGTCATCACCGCCCGCTCTGTGGCGGGACCGCCCCTCACAGGGCCGCGCCACCGGCGCCCGCCCCGAGGACGCTCTCCAGCAGCTCGTCCAACTTCACCTCGGTGGCTCCGGCCGGCACCGTGGTCTTCTCGCCCTTGCTCATCCGCAGCACCAGCGCGAGCTTCTTCACCTTCGCGTTCTCAGCCAGCTTGGCGACGTCCACGGACACCTCGGTGAGCGCGCCGTTCTTGAGGGCGAAGTCCGCCGCGACCTTGACGTTCGGCGCGTCCTTGAAGTCCTTGTCCGTCGGGAATTCGAGGCCCGCCGGGAGTTCCTTCGCAAGCGGGCGGATCCCGTCGAAGAGCCCGGTGATCAGCGTACGGAAGGGAGCGGTGGCGGTGACGTGCTCCGTACCGTCCTTCTCGTCCGCGGTCTTGAACTCGACCTCACGGGAGATGACTCCGCGCAGGGCCTTCACGATCTTGTTCTGCGTCTTGGCGTCGAGCGTGGGTGCCGGCGATGGCTCGCCCTGGGCCAGGGCGTCCTGCTGGAGGTCCTTCGTCGCGACCTTGACCCATTCGCCCTCAAGGATCTTCTTGAACGCGCCTGCCTCCGCCGGCAGTTCGTCGGCGGGCGGCGCGGGGGTGCCCATCGCGCTCGCGAGGGTGGCCACGTCGGCACGGAAGTAGGTGTAGTCGCCGACGACCCGGTATTCCAACAGGTCGCCCTCGGTGCTGCTGACCTTCATCCCCATGGTGGTGAAGTCCTTCTCGCCGGAGTCGGCGAGCGGCTTCTTCGACTGCACGGACAGGGAGATCGTGGCACCGCTGAGCAACTCGGCGACCTTGTCCGGCAGTTCCTCGCCCGGCGCCGCGTCGGCGTCCAGCGCCTGCAGCGTCTTGGCGTCGGCGTCCAGGTCCAGCTCGAAGGAGAGTGAGCGTTCGGCGCCGAGCTTGTCGAAGGCACGGTCGAGCTTCTGCCCGGCGGAAAGGTTCTCCACCGTGCCACAGGCGGCGGAACCCGCCAGGACCGCCGTGACGACGGCGGTGGCGGTCAAGGTCTTGCGTATAGCAGAAATGGTGATCTCCTCATGGGTACGACCAAGGTGCTGGTCATCCCTAAGACCCACCGGACCTGCCCGAAGTTGCACATGCACGCGGAGTCGTGACCACTTCGTTGCCGTACGGCACCGCTCCGGGCACAGATCCATTGGCCCGGCGCCCGGAGGGCCTTGTCACCCTTCTCCGGAATGATCTTTCCTCCCGATATGCGCCCCTAGAGTTACCGGCAACAGGCACAACGCACCGACCGACCTTGGGAGTTGAGAGTGGCGTACGACGTTGCCGCACCCAGCGACGATCCGGCGGAGCGACTGGTGTGGCACCGGCTGACCGCGCGGCACGGTGACCGGCAGCTCGACGTCCAGCGCCGCGCCCTGCGGCTGATGGAACAGGCGGTGTCGGCCGGCTCGGCCGGCCCGCGCGAGCTGTACGTCGCCGCCTTCGCGACGGCCTGATACGTCAGAAGCCGGCCGCCGCGGCCTCCGCCACGGCCTGGTCCTGTTCGCCCGAGCCGCCGCTGACGCCGACCCCGCCGATCACCTTGCCATTGCGATAGAGCGGGATGCCACCGGCGAAGATCATGACCCGGCCCTGGTTGGATCCGCTGATCCCGAAGAACTGCGCACCCGGCCCCGCGTTGTCCGCGAGATCCTTGGTGGTGATGTCGAAGGCACGGGCGGTGAAGGCCTTGTTGATGGAGATGTCGATGCTGCCGATCCAGGCGTCGTCCATCCGGATGTGAGCCACGAGATTTCCTCCGTGGTCCACCACCGCGATGTTGCTCGGCCGGCCGATGTCCCGGGCTTTTTTCTCCCCGGCCTCGATCACCCTCCGGGCATCGTCCAGGGAAACCGTCTCGATGGTGGTCATGCCGCCCTGCCTCTCCCGTGGTCAGCGTTGCCGTCGTCCGGCCCGGAGAAAAAGAGACCGGTGTCCAGCAGCTCCGTACCCCCTCACGTCTTCCAGCGTCCCACGGCGGAACAATCTGTCAATTCATGGCTGCGGCTCGTCACCGTGCCGCCCGGTGGGGCGTCCGGCGGCTCGCGCAACTGATGCACGTTCTCGCCGTGGGGCGGGCGGTGAGCCTCTCCGCGGAGATGGGGCCTCCGCAGCGCTCGCAGACCCAGTATTCGCCGGTACGGATGCGCTCGGCGGCTCGTTCCAGGTCGTCGAGGTCGGCGTGTGCCTGCTTCAGGACGTCCCTCAGCTGCGCCCGCTCGAACGCGACCGTGGCGCCCTCCGGATCGTGCTCGTCGTCGTTGGCCACCAGCGCCGACGCCTGTACGACGTCGTCCCACAGGCGCGTCAACGACTCGATGAGCCGGGTGCTGCCCTCCCGTGCCTCGTCGATGGCTTCCGTGGCCGCCCTTCGTTGGGACGGCGAGCCTCCGTCACTGTTCGTACGAGCTTCCATGGCAGACCGCAACAAAACTCACGAATGGCCTATTCCGGTACCCCTCCGGGCGCTCCCCGGGGTGTCACGTGCCGATGGTGTCCAGCTCGGCGACCGCGTCGGCCGGCAGTTCCAGCTCCGCCGCGGCGACGTTCTCGCGCAGGTGGGCGACCGAGGAGGTGCCGGGGATCAGGACGGTGGTGGCGGAGCGCTGGAGCAGCCAGGCCAGGGCGACCTGCTGCGGCGAGGCGCCCAGGCGGGCGACGACGTCGGTGAGCGTCCGCGACTGGAGCGGGGTGTAGCCGCCGAGGGGGAAGAACGAGGCAAAGGCGATGTTCTCGGCCGCGCAGCGGTCCACCAGCGCGTCGTCCTGGCGGTTCGCGAGGTTGTAGAGGTTCTGCACGGTGATGACCGGCGCGATCGCCTGCGCCTCGGTCAGCTGGGCGCCGGAGACGCCGCTGAGGCCCAGGTGCCGGATCAGGCCCTCCCGCTGAAGCTCCGCGAGCGCGCCGAACTCCTCGGCGATGGACTCGTCGGACGTGCCCTCGACCGACGCCAGGCGCAGATTGACGACGTCCATGGCCTCCAGGCCGAGGTGTTCCAGGTTGTCGCGGACCTGGGCCTTGAGTTTCTCGGGCTCCAGCGAGGGGACCCAGCCCCCGTCGTCGGTCCGGCGGGCGCCGACCTTGGTGACGATGTGCAGATCGGCCGGGTACGGGAACAGGGCCTCCTTGATGATCTCGTTCACGACGACAGGACCGTAGTAGTCACTGGTGTCGATGTGGGTGATCCCGAGGTCGAGCGCCGCGCGCAGCACCGCGACCGCCTCGTCCCGGTTCCCGGGCGGCCCGAAGACACCCGGGCCGGCCAGCTGCATGGCACCGTAACCGATACGGCTGAGGGTGAGACCGTCGGCGAGGGTGAGCGCTCCGCCGGGGAGATTCCGGGCCATTTCTTCCTCCAGGAGTGTTATGCGGCTTTCGTCGGACTCATTCTGTCCTGACGTGTCAGCTCGCATGTCCTGACTCCACCGGACAGCACCCGGCGCGCGTCCCCGCGGTCAGCGCAGGGCGGCGATCTCCGTGACCGCCGCCCGGGATGCCTCCTCCACCAGCCGGATGCCGGCTTCCTGGGTGGTGTGGCCGTTGGTCAGGACGGCCAGGAAGTAGGCCCTGCCGTCGATCTCGATCCGGCCGATGCTGTTGACGTCCCACTTCTTGGTCAGGGACCGTTCCAGCCAGCCGTTCTTGAGGGCGGTCGCCGCCGGGTCGTCCGCCGCCGCGGAGACGCCCCAGTCCTGTCCCGGGGCTATGTGGTGCATGAGCTTCTGGATGTACGCCCGCGATTCCGGTGTGAGCGGTGACGTGGCGTCGAACACGCTCCGGAGCAGGCGTATTTGATCCGCGGCCGTGGTTCGGCTGACGCCCCAGACCGTGCCGCCACCGCCCTGGGTCTCGATGAGGCCGAGCCGCTTGTTGGCCGCGTCGAGCCCGGTCGCGCTTCCGATGACGGTCCACAGCGCGCTGGTCGCGTCGTTGTCGCTGTTCTCGATCATGTCGGTGGCGTAGGCCTGCTCCTTCGCTGTCAGCTCCCGCTCGGCGTCCTGCGCCTGGAGCAGGAGCGTGGCGAGGATGTCGACCTTGACGATGCTGGCCGTGTCGAAGGCGCCTCCCCCGTACGTGGCCCACTTGCCGCTCGCCGTGTCCAGGAGCGCCACCGACAGCCCCCTCCCGGCCAGGCCCGAGGTGACGGCGGCCAGTGCCGGTGCCAGGTCCGCCGGGGCGGGGGTCGGGGACGCGGTCGGCGCGACGCCGGAGGACGCCTCGTTCTTGGCTTCGGCGCTGCCGCCGCTCT
>NZ_WWJY01000581.1 GCF_009865405.1 Streptomyces sp. SID3212
CCGTCCTGCTCTTCCTTCTTGACGCGAAGCGCTTCCGCGGTGCGGACGAACTTCGAGGGAAGCGCCTGGAAGAGGGAGGCAGCCTGGGACTGCTTGCCCTTCATGGCACCTGCCAGCTTGGAGAGCAGAACCTCGCGGGACTCGAGGTCCGCAAGCTTCTTGAACTCGTCCGCGGACAGTGCCTTGCCGTCAAGGACACCGCCCTTGATGACGAGATTCGGGTTGTCCTTGGCGAAGTCACGAAGACCCTTCGCCGACTCCACCGGGTCACCGGTGACGAAGGCAACCGCCGTCGGACCCGCGAACAGGTCGTCCAGCGTGTTGATCCCGGCCTCGTTGGCCGCGATCTTGGTCAGCGTGTTCTTCACCACGGAGTACTGGGCGTTCCCACCGAGAGAACGGCGCAGCTCCTTGAGCTGCGCCACGGTGAGACCCCGGTACTCGGTCAGCACAGCGGCGTTCGAACTGCGGAACTTGTCCGTCAGCTCGGCCACCGCGGCAGCCTTGTCGGGCCTTGCCATGAGCATCGGCCTCCTTCCGGGTGATGAGGACCGCTCTCGGAAGGGGCTGAACGAACGAAACGCCCCGGCGCAGGCGCCAGGGCGTAGCTCAACCGAATGGAATCCGGGAGCTCTCCACAGTCACCTGCGCAGGTCGTCCGCAGCTAGCGGATCCTTCGGCCGCCGCACACTCTTACGAGCACACGACAACGACCAGCGGTCTTTGGCTTCCTCAGGAGAGTACGCGAGCGGGAGCACGGCAGGCAAATCCGCCCACGTGTACGGGCCACCCCCGCCGGAAAGAGCCGGTCCCCGCACCTCCGGGGAGGCGCGGGGACCGGCTCTTCGTACGTACGGCTGCGCGTCACGCGCGCGACCTGGCTTCCGTCGGTGTCAGACGGCGGCCGGGTCCTCCTCGACGAGGAGGTTGCGGGTGCGGTTGGCGTCCAGCGGGATGCCGGGGCCCATCGTCGTCGCGAGGGTCGCCTTCTTGATGTAGCGGCCCTTCGCGGCGGACGGCTTCAGACGGAGGATCTCGTCCAGCGCCGCGGCGTAGTTCTCGACCAGCTGCGTCTCGTCGAACGACGTCTTGCCGATGATGAAGTGCAGGTTCGAGTGCTTGTCGACGCGGAACTCGATCTTGCCGCCCTTGATGTCGTTCACGGCCTTCGTGACATCAGGGGTGACCGTTCCGGTCTTGGGGTTGGGCATCAGACCACGCGGGCCGAGGACGCGGCCGAGACGGCCGACCTTGCCCATGAGGTCCGGGGTGGCGACAACGGCGTCGAAGTCGAGACGGCCCTTGGCCACCTCGTCGATGAGCTCGTCGGAGCCGACGATGTCGGCTCCCGCGGCGCGCGCCTGCTCTGCACGGTCACCGGTCGCGAAGACCAGGACCCGGGCGGTCTTGCCGGTGCCGTGCGGGAGGTTCACGGTGCCACGGACCATCTGGTCGGCCTTGCGGGGGTCGACGCCCAGCCGCATGGCCACCTCGACGGTGCCGTCGAACTTGGTGGTGGTGGTGTCCTTGGCGAGACGGACGGCCTCGAGCGGGGCGTAGTTGCGCTCCCGGTCGATCTTCGCGTCCGCGCCGCGGAGTGCCTTGCTGCGCTTCACTTCTGCTCCTGTGTTTCTTCAGGTGTGGAGTTCGTGGTCCGGACCGCGCAGGGTCCTGCCACTGGGGCTGCCCGGCTGGGTCAGCGCTCGACCGTGATGCCCATGGAACGGGCGGTGCCGGCGATGATCTTCTCGGCGGCTTCGAGGTCGTTGGCGTTCAGGTCGGGCATCTTCGTGGTGGCGATGTCGCGCACCTGGTCGCGCGTCAGCTTCGCGACCTTCTTGACGTGCGGCTCGCCGGAGCCCTTGTCCACGCCCGCGGCCTTGAGGATCAGCTTGGCGGCCGGCGGAGTCTTGGTGATGAAGGTGAAGGAACGGTCGTCGTAGACCGTGATCTCCACCGGCACGACCATGCCACGCTGCGACTCGGTCGCGGCGTTGTAGGCCTTGCAGAACTCCATGATGTTGACGCCGTGCTGGCCCAGCGCGGGGCCGACCGGCGGAGCCGGGTTGGCCGCGCCGGCGTTGATCTGGAGCTTGATGAGCCCCGTGATCTTCTTCTTCTTGGGAGGCATTGCTCTCTCCGGGTCCTAGTGAGAGTTCTCGGCCATCCGTCCAGTCATCCGGACGGAGGCATACCGCACAACGATAACGGGTATAGCTGCGCGGCCAAAACCGACAGGTCAGACAGCTGTCGGAGCCTGTCTGACCTGTCGGAAGCGGCTGTGCCAGAAGCGAGCGGGTGTGCTCGGTGAGCGGGTGGGCTCAGTTCTTCTGGATCTGGTCGAAACTCAGCTCGACGGGGGTCTCGCGGCCGAAGATCTCGACCAGACCCTTGACCTTCTTCGAGTCGGCGTTGATCTCGTTGATCGTGGCCTGGAGGGTCGCGAAGGGGCCGTCCGTGACGGTGACGGAGTCGCCGACCTCGAAGTCCAGCACCTGGACCTCGACCTTGCGGGACGGCGCCGGCTTGCCCTCGGCCTCGGC
This sequence comes from Streptomyces sp. SID3212, assembly GCF_009865405.1. GTDB lineage: Bacteria > Actinomycetota > Actinomycetes > Streptomycetales > Streptomycetaceae > Streptomyces. The sequence continues at coordinate 2,544 of NZ_WWJY01000581.1, forward strand.
CGCCTCGCGGGCCGCCTTCTCCTCGGCCTCCGGCGCGAGCATCTTCACGATCTCGTCCAGCGTCAGGGGGTACGGGTCGTAGGCGTTGCCCACGAAGCCGGTCACACCAGGAGTGTTCCGAACGACGCCCCAGGACTCGTTCGTCAGATCCATGCGCACGAGGACGTACCCGGGGAGCTTGTTCTGGCGAACGTTCTTCCGCTCGCCGTTCTTGATCTGGACGATCTCTTCCTCGGGGACCTCGGCCTGGTAGATGAACTCCTCGACGTTCAGCGAGACGGCGCGCTGTTCCAGGTTCGCCTTCACGCGCTTCTCGTAGCCCGCGTAGGTGTGGATCACGTACCACTCGCCGGGCAGGCCGCGCAGTTCCTCGCGGAGGGCCTCGACGGGGTCGACCACGGCGACGGCCTCGGTGGGCGCGTCCTCGTCGGTGTCGGCGTCCTCGTCGGTGTCGGCGTCCTCGTCGTCGGAGTCCTCGGAAGCTTCCAGGCCCTCGGTCTCCGCGTCCTCGTCGGTCGCGGCGTCCTCGTCCTCGACAGTCAGCGCGGCCTCTTCGGCCGGCTCGCCGGCCGCCTCGTCAGCGGCTTCGGCCTGGTCTGGCTCGACAGCGTCCGCCGCCTCGACGATGCCGGTCTCGTCCTCCACGGACTCCACCGACTCCCGGGCGTCGTTCAGGTTCGGGTCAGACACTGTGGCTGCTTCTTCCTGGCTCAATGGGTGAAACACGCGAAAGGGGCGCCGCGTCGGGCGCCCTCGCGGGATCAGCCGAAGACGTACTTGATTGCTTGGTTGAAGCCGTAGTCAATCACGGTCACCAGACCGATCATGATGACAACGAAGACAATCACCACTGTGGTGTACGTCGTCAGCTGGTTGCGAGTCGGCCAGACGACCTTGCGCAGCTCGGCGACGATCTGGCGGTAGAAGAGCGCGAGACGGCCCAGAGGGCCCTTCTTGCCGCGCTTACCGCCCTTACGGGGCTTCTTCGATTCTGCGGACTCTTCATCGTCGGCATCAGGCTTGTCGATGGAGCCCACGGCGTCCGTCACGCTCACTCACCTGATTCCGGGTCGTGGCCGTGCCGCGCCCGGAGGAGCCGCACGGCGATGCATAGATCGAAGTGTACTTACCTGAAACGCACACCATTGAAGACAGTGTGCGTGTAGCAGGGCCGGAGGGACTTGAACCCCCAACCGCTGGTTTTGGAGACCAGTGCTCTACCAATTGAGCTACGACCCTTTGCGCTTGCCCCAACCTACCGCATCCGGCCGGACGCGTTGAGTGTGCCGTCCGGACGTGGCTGATGAGGGCCAACGACCAGTGAGTGTACGTGGTCGGGGGCCCGACGTCGAACAGCTAAGCCCGGCTTCCTCCGGCCGCCCGCGGTGCCCGCCGCATGTCCGCTGCTCATCTCCTTATATGTCCACCCTACGAAACCTGTGTGCCCAGGAGGTTTCGTGTCTGGGACCATGGGAGGCATGAGCGCAGCTATCCCCCCGACGATGCCGACCGAGCGCCGGGTCTCCGCCCGCATCGGCGCGATCTCCGAGTCCGCGACCCTCGCCGTCGACGCCAAGGCCAAGGCCCTCAAGGCCGCCGGCCGCCCGGTGATCGGCTTCGGTGCCGGCGAGCCCGACTTCCCGACGCCCGACTACATCGTCGAGGCCGCGGTGGAGGCGTGCCGTAACCCCAAGTACCACCGCTACACGCCGGCCGGGGGGCTCCCCGAGCTCAAGGCCGCCATCGCGGCGAAGACGCTCCGCGACTCCGGTTACGAGGTGGACCCCGCCCAGATCCTGGTCACCAACGGCGGCAAGCAGGCGATCTACGAAGCGTTCGCGGCGATCCTGGACCCGGGCGACGAGGTCATCGTCCCGGCCCCGTACTGGACGACGTACCCCGAGTCGATCCGCCTCGCCGGCGGGGTGCCGGTGGACGTCGTCGCCGACGAGACGACCGGCTACCGCGTCACCGTCGAGCAGTTGGAGGCGGCCCGTACGGAGCGTACGAAGGTGGTGCTCTTCGTCTCGCCGTCCAACCCGACCGGTGCCGTCTACAGCCGCGAGGACACCGAGGCCGTCGGCCGCTGGGCCCTGGAGCACGGGCTGTGGGTGCTGACCGACGAGATCTACGAGCACCTCGTCTACGGAGACACCACGTTCACCTCGCTCCCGGCCGTCGTGCCGGAGCTGCGGGACAAGTGCCTCGTCGTCAACGGGGTCGCGAAGACGTACGCGATGACCGGCTGGCGGGTGGGGTGGCTCGTGGGCCCCAAGGACGTCGTGAAGGCGGCGACGAACCTCCAGTCGCACGCCACGTCCAACGTGTCGAACGTGGCGCAGGTCGCGGCGATCGCCGCCCTCACCGGCGACCTGGCGGCGGTCGCCGAGATGCGGGCCGCCTTCGACCGGCGGCGCCGGACGATCGTGCGGCTGCTCAACGAGATCGACGGGGTCGTCTGCCCGGAGCCCGAGGGCGCGTTCTACGTGTACCCGTCGGTGAAGGGCCTGCTGGGCAAGGAGATCCGCGGCGTCCGCCCGGCGTCCTCCGTCGAGCTGGCCGCGCTGATCCTCGACGAGGCCGAGGTCGCTGTCGTACCGGGTGAGGCGTTCGGTACGCCGGGCTACCTGCGGCTGTCGTACGCGCTCGGGGACCAGGACCTGGCGGAGGGCGTGGCCCGGATCCAGAAGCTGCTGGCGGAGGCCAGGGACTGAGCCCGGTGACTGCCGGGGACTGAGTTTTGCGTCACAGCCCGCGCGGTGCGCGCGCGTGGAGATCGGCCCCCGGCCCCGGCCGGGGGCCGTTTTTCGGTCCTTTTCCGGCTCCCTTCCCCGCCCGTTTGATTCGCGCAGACATTCGGGCAAGAACTCGTAGGGGGAAAAGGGCTGTCCGGGGGTGCCTACATGCAGCAGGATCTTCGAATGGAGAGCACCACCCGACCGCGCGACCTGACGCTGCTGCCCAAGGCCCATCTGCACCTGCACTTCACCGGGTCGATGCGGCCCACGACCCTGCTCGAACTCGCCGACAAGTACGGCGTCCACCTCCCCGACGCGCTGACCGGTGGTGAACCGCCGAAGCTGCGGGCCACCGACGAGCGCGGCTGGTTCCGCTTCCAGCGCCTGTACGACATCGCCCGCTCCTGCCTCCGTACGGCGGAGGACATCCAGCGGCTGGTGCGCGAGGCGGCCGAGGAGGACGTACGGGACGGCTCGGGCTGGCTGGAGATCCAGGTCGACCCCACCTCGTACGCCCCCCTGCTCGGTGGGCTGATCCCGGCCATGGAGATCATCCTGGACGCCGTGGACACCGCCTCCCGGGACACCGGTCTCGGCATGCGGGTGCTGGTGGCGGCGAACCGGATGAAACACCCCCTGGAGGCCAGGACGCTGGCGCGGCTCGCGGTGCGGTACGCGGACCGGGGTGTGGTCGGCTTCGGGCTGTCCAACGACGAGCGGCGCGGGCTGGCCAGGGACTTCGACCGCGCTTTCGCGATCGCCAGGGAGGGCGGGCTGCTGGCGGCGCCGCACGGCGGTGAGCTGACGGGCCCGGCGTCCGTACGGGACTGCCTGGACGACCTGCGGGCGGCCAGGATCGGGCACGGCGTGCGGGCGGCGGAGGACCCCAGGCTGCTGCGCAGGCTCGCGGACCGGGGGGTGACCTGCGAGGTGTGCCCGGCGTCGAACGTGGCGCTGGGCGTGTACGAGAAGCCGGAGGACGTACCGCTGCGGACCCTGTTCGACGCGGGGGTGCCGATGGCGCTGGGCGCGGACGACCCGCTGCTGTTCGGGTCGCGGCTGGCGGCGCAGTACGAACTGGCGCGTGAGCACAACGGTTTTGACGACACCGAACTGGCCGAGCTGGCCCGCCAGTCGGTCCGGGGGTCGGCGGCGGACGCGCCGACGCAGGACAAGCTGCTGGCAGGGATCGACAGTTGGCTGGCGAGCTAGGGCGTGTCCGCGGGCCGTGCTCCGGGGGCGTGACTACAGGCTGACGCCCACCGTCACCGGTTCGTTGACGAGTGTGATGCCGAAGGCGTCCCGTACCCCGGCCACCACCTCGCGTGCGAGGGCGAGCAGGTCCTCCGTGGTCGCCCCGCCGCGGTTGGTGAGGGCGAGGGTGTGCTTGCCGGAGATGCGGGCCGGGCCCGTGCCGTACCCCTTGGTGAATCCGGCCTTGTCGATCAGCCAGGCCGCCGACGTCTTCCTGAGGCCCTCCCCCGCCGGGAAGGCGGGCGGGGTCACGTCGTCACCGAGGCGCGCCCGGGCGCGGGTGAGGAAGTCCTCGTACGCCTGCTCGGTCAGGATCGGGTTGGTGAAGAAGGACCCCGCCGACCAGGTGTCGTGGTCCTCGGGGTCGAGCACCATGCCCTTGCCGGCCCGGAGCTTGAGGACGGTGTCGCGCGCGAGGGCCGCGGGGACGCGCTCGCCCGGCTCGACGCCGAGGGCGCGGGCCGTCTCGGCGTACTTGAGGGGGGCGGAGAGGCCGCCCGCGTCCTCCAGTACGAAGCGGACGCGCAGGACGACATAGCGCGCCGGGTCCTCCTTGAAGCGGCTGTGACGGTACGAGAAGGCGCACTCGTCCTTGGTGAGGGTGACGGTCTCGCGGGCGGCGCGGTCGTAGGCGACCACTTCCGTGAGGGTGGTGGAGACCTCCTGGCCGTACGCGCCGACGTTCTGGATCGGGGTGGCGCCGGCCGATCCGGGGATCCCGGCGAGGCACTCGATCCCGGCGAGGCCCGCTTCGACGGTACGGGCGACGGCGTCGGTCCAGACCTCGCCGGCGGCCAGTTCGAGGGTGGTGCCGTCGAGGTCGAAGCCGGTGGTCGCGACGCGCAGGGCGGTGCCGTCGAAGCCCTTGTCGCCGATGACCAGGTTGCTGCCGCCGCCGATGACCAGGAGGGGGGTGCCTTCCGCGTCCGCCGCCCGTACGGCGTCGACGACGTCGGCGTCGGTGGTGGCCGTGAGGAGGCGGCGGGCGGGGCCGCCGAGGCGGAAGGTGGTCAGGGGGGCGAGGGGCGCGTCGTGGAGTTCCTGCACGGGACAAGAGTACGGTCCGTCGGCGGCCGGGGACCGGCTGCCGACGGACCGTACGGCGGGGTGTGGTGCGGCGGAGGTGTGGTACGGCGGGGTGCGGTGCGGACCCGTCCGGCTGTCCGGCTGTCCGGCTGTCCGGACCTGGTCAGACCGTCGCCGGCTCGCGCTCGTCCTTCGTGGCCTGCGGGCCGGTGGCCCGCTGGGCGTGGCGGGACGGGATGAGGAACGCGCACAGGGCTCCCAGGGCCACCACGCCCGCGCCCATCCACAGGGCGGGGACCGTACCGTCGGCGAAGCTCTGCGGGCTCTCGTAACCCCCCTGCGCGGCGAAGACCGCGCCGAGTATCGCGATGCCGAGCGCTCCGCCCACCTCGCGCAGGGCGTTGTTGGCGCCGGAGGCGATGCCCTGTTCCGCCGGGCGGACGCTGGACATGACCAGGCTGGCGGCGGGGGCGAAGTACAGGCCCATGCCGATGCCGCTGAGGATGAGAGCGGGCAGCTGCGCCCCGTACGACACGTCGGGGGCGATGACCGTCGCGAACCAGCCCAGGCCGACGGCCTGGAGGGCGAGTCCGGCGACGACGACGGGACGGCCGCCGACGCGGTCGGAGAGGATCCCGGCGAGCGGCGCGACCAGCAGCGGCATCCCGGTCCACGGGAGCATGCGCAGGCCCGCCTCGGTGGGCGAGTAGCCGGCGACGCTCTGGAGGAACTGGCTGAGCAGGAAGATCGAGCCGAACATGCCGAGGAACATCAGGAGGCTCGCGGCGTTGATCCCGGAGAAGGCCCGGTCCTTGAACAGCCGCATCGGAAGCATCGCGTCCGGCCGCCGGATGCCGTGGAGGACGAAGGCGACCAGCAGCGCGAAGCCCGCGAACAGGCCGATGAGGACGGTGGGGCTGGTCCAGCCATCGGCGTTGGCGTTGACCAGGGCGTAGACGAGGCCGAAGAGTCCGCCGCTGATGAGGAGCGTGCCGGGGACGTCGAGGCGGGCGTGGGGGGCGGTGGACTCCTGGAGGCGCAGCCGGGCGAGCGGCAGCAGGACGAGGCCGATCGGGACGTTCAGCCAGAAGATCCACTGCCAGGAGAGGTGCTCGGTGAGAGTGCCGCCGATCAGGGGACCGCTGGCGACGGCGAGGCCGGTGAGGGCGCCGAAGATGCCGAGGGCCGCGCCGCGCCGTTCGGCCGGGACGGCGGCGGTCAGCAGGGTGAGCGTGAGCGGCATCATGATCGCCGCGCCGACGCCCTGGACGGCACGGGCGGCGATCAGCGCGTCGATGCCGGGGGCGAGGGCCGCGGCGGCGGAGGCGCCGGTGAAGATCGTGAGGCCTATGAGGAAGAGCTTTCTGCGGCCGAAGCGGTCACCGAGGGTCGCGCCGAACATCAGGAGGACGGCGAAGGTGAGCGTGTACGCGTTCACCGTCCACTCCAGGTCCTCCAGCGCGCCGCCGAGGTCCTCGCGGATGGAGGGGAGGGCGGTGGTGACGACGAGGTTGTCCAGGGCCGCCATGAAGCCGGCGACGCCGGTGATGATCAGGGCCCAGACGGCCCGGGGGCCGAGTGCCTGGGGCGGGTTGGTGGTTTGCTGGGTCATTTCTTCCCCCTGGTGATTAGGTGTTGGCCGATGGGCCGTGGATTGATTAGTAATTGATCACTAACTTTGACGGACAGGGGAAGGCCCCCTGATCCCGTACGGGACCCCTTTACGAGGTCCTTCGCGGACGGCTCACTCCCCGGGAAGGGCCGGAGGATCGTCCTTCACGCCCACCCAGAGCCGGTGCTCCGGCGGGAAGCCCAGCGAGACGAGCGTGTTGATGAGCATGCCGTGCGCCAGGAAGTCCTTCGTGCCGGCCTCGTCGCCGCCGAGCGCCCGGTGGATCGAGTCGTACAGCCTCGTCCAGCCGGCCCGGACCGGTTCACCGAAGGAGTGGTCGCCCGCGGCCTCGGCGGCGGCGACCGTCACGTACATCTGCATCTGCATGAGCAGCATCTCCGGGTCCTCGGCGATGAGTTCCACGTACGCGCCACCCATGGCGTGCAGGGCCTCCTCGCCGGTCAGCCCCTCGGACGCCTCACCGAAGAGCCGGATGCTGTCGGCCAGGCAGCGCTCGGCCGCCGCGAGGAAGATGGCCTGCTTGTTCGGGAAGAGCCGGAAGAGGTACGGCTGCGAGACGCCGACGCGGCGGGCGATCGCCTCGGTGGACGTGCCGTGGTAGCCGCTGCGGGAGAACTCGGTGACCGCGGCGCGGATCACGCTCTCCCGCCGCTCTTCTGCGCTCATCCTGACCATGCGACTAAGTTATTGATGGATAACTAACCTGTCAAGGCCGGGACCGCCAGGGGCCTTCGGACAGCGGTGAGGGGCGCCCGCGACCGCGGGCGCCCCTCACCACCACCTCGTGAAGACTCAGGCCAGGCGCACGACAGCGCGGGACATCCCCAGCACCTTCTGACCGGCGCTCATGGCCGTCAGGTCGACCCGGACCCGGTTGTCGTCCAGCTTGGCGCCGACCTTGGCGCTCACCTCGACCAGCGCGCCCTTGTCGTCGTTGGGCACCACCACGGGCTTCGTGAAACGCACGCCGTACTCGACGACGGCACCCGGATCGCCCACCCAGTCGGTGACCACGCGGACCGCCTCGGCCATGGTGAACATGCCGTGCGCGATGACGTCCGGCAGCCCGACCTCCTTGGCGAACTTCTCGTTCCAGTGGATCGGGTTGAAGTCCCCGGAGGCACCCGCGTACCGCACCAGCGTCGCCCGCGTGAGGGGGAAGCTCCCGGCCGGCAGCTCCGTACCTACCTCGACCTCGTCGTAACCGATCTTCGCGGCCATCCGCCTCACGCCCCTTCGGCGGCGCGCGCCACCAGCTTGGTCCACGCGGTCACGACGTGTTCGCCGGCCTCGTCGCGCACCTCGCCGCGGACGTCGATGATGTCGTTGCCCGCGAGGGACTTGATGGCCTCGATGGTCGACGTGACGGACAGCCGGTCACCCGCGCGGACGGGCCGGGAGTACGCGAACTTCTGGTCCCCGTGCACGACGCGGCTGTAGTCCAGCCCCAGCTGCGGATCGGCGATGACATCGCCGGCCGCCTTGAACGTGATGGCGAACACAAAGGTCGGCGGGGCGATCACGTCGGTGTGCCCGAACTCCTTGGCCGCCTCGGGATCGGTGTACGCCGGATTGGTGTCCCCCACCGCCTCGGCGAACTCACGGATCTTCTCGCGGCCGACCTCGTACGGCTCGGTGGGCGGATAGCTCCGCCCCACGAAGGACTGATCGAGCGCCATGGACTCGCTCCCTCCTGATGAATGTGACCACTACAAACGACACGAGGCCGCCCCCAGAGGGGACGGCCTCGCATACGAGCCTGTTTCAGCGCGTTTCGCGGTGCGCGGTGTGCGAGTTGCAGCGCGGGCAATGCTTCTTCATCTCAAGACGGTCCGGGTTGTTACGCCGGTTCTTCTTGGTGATGTAGTTCCGCTCCTTGCACTCCACGCAGGCCAGCGTGATCTTCGGGCGGACGTCGGTGGCAGCCACGTGAGTGCTCCTTGGACGGACGGTTTACGGATGAAAAGATGAACGCAGAAAAGAGTAGCCGATCGAAGGACCGACCCCACAATCGGCTACTTTGTGTAGCGGTGACCGGACTTGAACCGGTGACACAGCGATTATGAGCCGCTTGCTCTACCGTCTGAGCTACACCGCTTCGATGTCGGATCCCCTCGCCCGAGGGCGAGGATCACCGAACACCTGAGCCCCAATACGGAATCGAACCGTAGACCTTCTCCTTACCATGGAGACGCTCTACCGACTGAGCTATTGGGGCGAGCGATGAAGACATTACACGGTCCCTCGCCGATCGCCCAAATCCGTTTCGCGGCCCCTCCGGGGGCCCTGGTCCCCTGTGCCCCGTAGGCCACTGGTGGCCTCGCCGGTACGACTATTGCGCTCCTCCGCGAAGCGTGGCCGGGGCGCACCTAGGCTCGGTCCACTCTGCGTGATCCTGACCTCGGCGGAGACATCAATCACAGATCCGGACCCCCTCCGGCTCCTTTTTCGTCCCCCTTCCGGCCCCCTCCTCGTCTCCTTCCCCGCCCCCTCTCCGCCGCCCGTGGTGATCCCTCCAGGAGCGCGATGCCCGACAGCCACCCGCAGCCGCAGCCCCCGTCGCAGCCGTCCGACCGGGCCGGGGGCGGGCTCCTCCTTTCCGGCGCGCGGCTCCCCGACGGCCGGATCGTCGACGTCCGGCTGGGCGGCGGCCTGATCGAGGCCGTGGGTACGGCGGGCAGCCTCACCGCGCACGGCGCGCGCCTGGACCTGACGGGCCACCTGCTGCTGCCCGCCCCGGCCGAGCCGCACGCGCACAGCGACACGGCGCTGACGGCGGACGCCGTCGACGCCGTGGACTCATCCGCCGGTTCCGCCACCGTCGGCTCCCCCGCCGCCTCCTCCTCGTACGCGCCCTCGTACTCCCCCGAGGACGTGCAGCGACGCGCCACCGAGGCCGCCCTCCTCCAGCTCGGGCACGGCGCGACGGCCCTCCGTTCCCATGTACGGATCGGGGACGCGCAGGGTCTGGGCCGGCTGGAGGCGCTGCTCCAGGCGAGGCGTTCGCTGCGCGGGCTGGTCGAGGTGACCGCCGTCGCCGTACCCCGGCTGCTCACGGGTGTGGCGGGCGCCGACGGGCTGGCGATGCTGCGGGACGCGGTGAAGATGGGCGCCGGGGTGGTGGGCGGCTGCCCCGACCTCGATCCGGACCCGGCGGGGTACGTGGAGGCGGTGCTGGAGGTCGCCGCCGAGCACGGCTGCCCGGTGGACCTGCACACGGACGGTGCCGATCCGGCGCGGCTGGCCCGGCTCGCGGCGATG